>JBCCWC010000002.1:0-254190 GCA_039194325.1 Myxococcota bacterium | reverse complement strand
TGTCTATCTGGGTCTTGTTTACCACAAGGACAGAACAGGCAAGCCGATCGTTGTCAAGAACTTTCCTGTAGGTCGAAAAGAAAATTCCACGAGGGGTTCAGGTCCAACACATGTCGGTGTGTAACCCATGTTGCCGGATTGATCTGTTACCCATGTTCCGGGTTGCACACGACCGCTCGGCGCGTATGGACGACCGCTCGGCGCGTATGGACGACCTGGCGGCCTACTCCCGCTCGGCGAACGCCCGCAGCACCTGGAACCCGTAGTCGTCGCTCCCGGTCCCCGCGCCTAGGCGCGCCATGTGCTCGCGGGCGTAGTCCTGGCGGCGCGAGGCCGGCACCTTCATCAGCTCTAGCGCGACTAGCCCGGCGAGCGCTCGGGTCGCCGCCGGCAGCGGATGCTCGTCGAGCGCGAGCGTGAGCTCGACCGCGGCCCACAGGCGCTCGCCCTGCCGTCGCACCATGGCATCGAGGATCTCCAGGCTCTGCTGCACATGCTCGGGCACGCCCTGGGCCTGGCCGGACTCCATCACCTCGGTCCACCAGGGGGTCGCGGCCACGTCGAGGTGAGGCACGATCTGCTCGTAGATCACATAGGTCGCGGCCAGCCAAGCATCCCAGTCGACGGGATCGGCCGCCTGCTGCTGCTTCCACAGCGGCATCCTCACCCCGCTGAGCCCCTCGGGGATCGGGGCGTCGTCGTCCGCGAAGCGGCGCATGAGCAAGGCGGCCTCCTCGGCCTCCTCCAGGATGTGCGTGTCACGGCGATCGCCGATCCCCTCGGGGGGGTAGGCTCGCGGAGTAACGCCCGCCAGCACGGGCAGCACGGGCCCGGGGCTCCAGCGCAGCAAGTGCAGGAAGTAGGCCGACGACCGCATGAAGCGCTGCTTCTCGGCGCCCGTGTCGAGCAGGGGTCGAACGTCGCGGTTGGGGGTCCGGCCCGAGATGAAGGGATGCAGCAAGCGCCGGTTGGCGATGATGAGGCCGTCGACCTGGCCGACGTCGTGGATCCCCAACAGATCAAAGCTCTCGCGCAGGCCGGGCCACCCCAGCACGTCGGCCGACAGCTCGGGGATCGGCCGGTCGGGCGAGGAGAGGATCACCCAGTCGAGCGTCCCGATCCGCACGACCAAGTAGTCGGCAAACTCGCGATCGATCGCGGCGAGTACCGACATCATCAGCTCGTCGGACAGCTCGTAGCCCTGGAGCCACTGGGCGAGCATGCCGCCCGGCTTGAGGTAACGCTTGACCTCCCGGTAGAACTCCACGGTGAACAAGCTGGAGACCCCGCTCACCCAGGGGTTGGTGGGCTCGGAGACGATGAAGTCGTACTGGAGGCCGGCCGAAGCAAAGTAGGCTTTGGCGTCGTCGAAGACGATGTGGCTGCGCGGATCCTGGTAGGCCCGGTAGTTGATCGGCATGAAGAAGCGCGACCCCTCCACCATCTCGGGCTCGATCTCCACCGTGTCCAGGCGCTCGAGGTGGGGTGAGCCCAGCACCGTGTGACAGGTGACCCCCGAGCCAAAACCGATGAGGGCGGCGTCGGTAGCCTCGGGCTGGGCCATCAGCGGCACGATCCCCACCAGGAACTGGTTGGGCTCGTCACCGGCGATGCTGGGGCCGAGCCCGCGGTCGCGGTCGGCGGGCCAGCGGTCGAGCACCACCGAGGCATCGGGCTTTCCGTTGGTGTAGATGATGCGATAGCCGGCGCGCTGCTCGTTGTCGACCACGGTCACGCTGGCGGTGCGGCCGTCGACGTAGCTGAGGATCTCGTAGTAGTCGGGCAGCACCGTCCGGCCGTCGCGAAATACGGTAGCGGTCAGCTTCATGGGGTCGACCCGGATCACCATGAGCGCGACCACCACCGTGAGCACCGTGCCCCCGCCCGCGGTCAGCAGGAAGGTACGGATCCCCGCGGTGAGCCGACCCAGCTGGATCTCGTTGTGGATCAGCCACACGCCCAAGACCATGTCGACCAGGGCTCCCAGCACGATCACGCCCTTGATACCGATCACCGGCATCAGCAGCAGGCCCGCCGCGACCGCCCCACAGATCGACCCCAGCGTGTTGACGCCGTAGACATTACCCACCACGCTCTCGGGCTGTCCGCGCCGGAGCATCACATGGGTCAACAGGGGCAAGGTCATCCCCGCACAGAACGTAGCGGGGAACATGATGAGCAGGCACAGCAGGTAGCGCAGCACGTTGAAGGTGCGCCACAAGCTCTCGGTCCGGTCTAGACCGATCGTCAGGCCCAGCACCTCCCACGACCCCGCGTCGTGGTTCATCAGCTTGCCCATCCAGTCTACCGCGTGTGCGTAGAGGGGCAGCGTGATGATCGCGGCCAGACCCATGGCCAGCTGGATGACGGCGAGCACGACCTCGGGACGCTCAAATCGGTCCATCCGCCGACGAATGAACAGGCCCCCCATGGCCAGGCCCAGGATGAAGGCCGAGAGCATCACCTCGAATGAGTGGGTCGCCGAGCCCAGCACCATCGACAGCAGGCGGATCCAGCCGATCTCGTACATGAACGACGACAGGCCGGTGCCGAAGGCGACCGCGAGGAACAGCCAGACCATGGCGCCCTGGGTCGCGTCCCCGGGCCCATCCTCACCCTCGACAGGCCTGCCCTCGATAGGCGGGGCCGGGTCGCGATCCCGCAGGGCGACCAGCATGATGAGGATGTTGATCGTCGCCGCCACCATCAGCGTTCCGGGCAGCCCCAACGCCCCCACCAGCACGAAACCGGACAGCAGCGCCCCGGCCGAGGCGCCGAGGCTGTTGGTGAAGTACAGCAGGCTGAGCACCTCACCCGAGCGGGCCAGATCACGACGCAGGATGCCCACGCTCATCAGCGGGAAGGTGGTACCCAGGGCCACACACGGCGGCAGGATGAGCAGGGCCGCCACCAACCACTTGGTGACCACCACGGCCCCGCCACCGCCCAGGCCCCCACTCCCGACGATCGGGAAGAGCACGTCGTAGCTGAGGCGCATGGCGCCATCTTGGAGGTACGGGAACGCCAGGGCATAAAGACCAATGAACCCCTCGACGAGGCCATAGGCGACCACCGGAGAGCGCAGGCGCCGGAGGTAGCGCCCGGCCAGCAGCGCCCCCAGCGACATGCCCCCCATGAACAGGCTGAGCACCAGGATCTGCGCCGTAGCGGCGCTGCCCACGAACAACCGGATGTAGCGCGACCAGATCGACTCGTAGATCAGCCCGCTGATCCCCGACAGGAAGAACAGCAAGAACAGAACGCGCCACCGCTGTCCAGGACGGGAGGGGGTGTTGCCCATGGCGGGCGGACCATAGCCCGGCTCGTCGCGAGCTGACCAGCGGGCGCAGCGGCTGCTATAGTGGCGCCCAGCCCATGAAGTACTCCGTTCAGCACGGATTGCCCGACCGAAACCGGGTCCGCGTCGTCGTCGAGAAGGCCTACGCGGCCTACGAGGAGCGACTGTCCGACTACAAGCCCCAGCTCGACTGGGGGCAAGAAGACCGCGCCACCATCGGCTTCACCGTGATGTCGCAGTCGATCAACGCGGTGGTGGAGTTCGACGACGACGAGCTGCGGATCGACGGGAAGGTCCCGCTGCTGTTCAAGCCCTTCCAAAAGAAGATCGAGTCGGTGCTCTCCACCGAGATGGAGAAGTGGCTCGAGAAGGCACGCAACGACGAGATCTAGGTCGAGGTCGAGATCTGGGTCGAGATCTGGGTCGAGATCTAGCCGACACGTCCCCCTACCGGGCAACGAGCGCGGCTCGTCGCGCTCGCGGGCGACGACCGCCGGCGCCAAAGCGCGCCGCTACTGCACCTCGAACTCCATCGACGCCCCCTCATAGGGCGTGAGGTCTCCGAGCAGGTTCCTGGCGTACCCGCGGTGGTGGATCCGATAGATCCCCGGAGCCACGGACTCGTCGATCTGCCAGCGGATCCTCACCCGGGTCTCGGTCAGCGTCCGCTCCCACTGGATCGTGGTCGACCAGTCGCCGTCGTCGGCCACCACGGTGCCGCCCTCGTCTTGGCCGCTGTGGTGCTCGACGGTCAGGTAGCTGGACTGGGTCTGCAGGTCGTGGTTGGGATACCCGCCGTGGAATACGACCTCGACGGTATCCCCGACAGTATAGATCGGCTGGGGCTCGGCGGCGACGTCACCGAAGTCGGCGCCGATCGGGGTGGTGTCGAGCAGCACATCGGCAGAGGTCCGAAACCCGGTGCCCGACAGATCCGGAGGCACCACCGACGGGGGGAGCACCCGGCCGTCGACCAGCGCATCGGCCAAGCGACCAAACTCCTGGACGTAGGCGGGGAGGGTGTCGGGCCCGAACAGCGTAGACGCCCCTTCGTAGTGCTGCGCGGAGTACTCCTCGGGCGTGGTGACATAGGAGCTGTAGGCGTTGGACAGCCCCGCGATGACGACGTGCTCGACGCCGATCGGCTCGAGGCGATCGGCGATCGACTCGCGGAGCCTCCGGCCCGCCATGGTCGAGATCTCGCTGGGATGCCCCACGATCACCAGCGATCCGATCCGGAGGAGCTGGAGCGGCAGGATGTTGGGCACCATCGGCTGGCCTTCGAACCGAGCCGCGCCTACAGGGATGAGGATCGGCTTGTCGCCGTGGCAATCGACGTATTCGGGGTCGAGGGCATCGGGCCAGATGATTCCGGTGACCCCCGCGAAGATCACCTGCAAGATCGCGCCCCCGAGCTCGCCCACCCCGCCGAGATCATCGCGGGTGGTCCCCTCCTCATAAAGCGGCAGCGGGCTGGCGTTGTC
This sequence comes from Myxococcota bacterium, assembly GCA_039194325.1. Classification (GTDB taxonomy): domain Bacteria; phylum Myxococcota_A; class Polyangia; order Nannocystales; family Nannocystaceae; genus Paraliomyxa. The sequence goes on along the minus strand of JBCCWC010000002.1, from coordinate 249,408 downwards.
TTCGCTGCTGCCCGCCGAAAACGACGCCCCCATCGCGGCACCACAGGTGCGGCGGCCAGACGACTCCACCAACACGTCGGCCATATCGACGTAGTGATGGGCGTGGGCCACGGGGCCGCTGAGCTCCTGCTGGGGAGCGTCCCAAAGCTGCCGCACGCGGTCGGACAGGCGGATCCCCAGCTGTTCGAGCTGCTCCGGGTCGACGACCCCGTCGGGTGGACCCCATAGCACGTTGGGGGAGACGTCCCCCGAGTTGCTCTGGGCAAAGGCGGCGACAAAGGTGGTGGCCGCGTCATAGTCGGTCCCCTGCTCGCGCTCGAACCGGTAGGACGCCAGGCCGTGGATGTCGCCGGAGATCAGGGTGTTGAACGGGCTCATCGCGGTCGGGTGCACCGCGTGCCAGGCGATCATCCCCAGATCCTGCTGGTCGTCGTCGGCGGCGACCAAGCGCAGCACGGTCGCGGTCTTGTCGGTGTCGCCGTCGGCGTAGGACTCGCGCTCCTGCGCGGGGTTTTGCTCGTAGGCGGGGGCGGAGCGCTGCCAGCCCACGTCGTCCACGCGCCCGGTCGACAGCTGGATCCGGCCCGGCTGGAGGTTTTGATGGGCGCGACGGATCGACTCGACGATCCCGTCGACGATCACCTCGTAGTTTTGCTCGACCAGCCCCCCAACGGTGAAGTTGTAGAGGAAGTAGTGCGAGTAGCCGCCAGGGCCCGCGTGGGTGTGGGTCGCGCTGAGCAGGACGTTGGCGTCGCCGTAGTGCGCGGAGAGCTCGGGATCGGCGGCGAGCCGGGCGACCACCCCCTGCTTGACCGCGATGAACACCTGCCCGAGATCGACGCTCACGAACACAACGCGACTATTGTTGTTGTCGTCGTCGTCGTCGTCGTCGGCGGCGACGATGAACGCACGAGAGCGCAGGCGCAGGTGGATCCCGGTGGTGGTCTGCCCGGTGTCCGCGTAGCCCATCATCCCCACGTCGCGGGGGGGGCCGGTGATGTCGTAGATCCCCGCGCCGACCCGGTACGAGGGCTCGGGAGGCACGGTCCCCTCAGTCTCGTCCTCGCCCTCAGAGCCGGTGCCATCCGCCGCGGTGGTTTCGTCGGCGGCCGCGTCGGCCATGGACACGGAGTCGGAGCCGGTGCCGGCCGTCGCGCTCCCATCGCCATCCCCGCTGGCGGCAGGGTCTGGATCGGGGGAGCAGGCCACCCCGAGGGTCACCGCGAGCCACAGGGGGATCGAAGACAGTCGCATCATGGCCATGGTTCCTTGCTCGAGGCTCAGCCGGCGGCACAGATCTGCGCCGGGTCGAACTCGGCGTCGTAGTCGATGCCTGGCACCGAGAACCCGCGGGTCTGGGCATAGGCGGCCAAGAAGGCGTCGTAGAGCGGGTCGGGGAAGGGCTCGCCCACGGCGGCCGCGGCAAAGCGGTCACGCATCTGGGCCTGGACGGGCTCGGTGAGCTCGCGATCGTCCATGCGCAGCAGGCCCTCGTCGTCGAGGGTGGGCCCGGCCTCGCCGAAGTGCTCGTCGAACAGGCGGATCATGTTGGCGGTGGGATCCTCGAAGCGCTCGCCCATCACGTCCATGACGTGCGCGAGGTAGAAGGGAACGCCGGGGATCCCCCCGGAGGCCTCGGTGACCACCGCGGGGCCCTCCACCGCCATCGCCCGCCCGCCGATCCGCGCCCGCAGCGAGGCATCGAGGGCCCGCGTGGTGTACTCGAGGTCGGCCTTGGCCAGGCCGATCAGGCCCTTGCGGTAGAGGCCCTCGTTCAGAGGGTTGCCGCGGTAGCTGACGGTGAGCAAGCAAGCACCTTCGGCGAGCACGCCGGCGTCGAGCAGGGCGGACACCCAGCGCTCGACGATCCCGCCGCCCATCACATAGATCGTGCCGATCGCCTGCTCGGGCGTGCCGGGCTCCATGGTCACTTCGACGACGCGAGGCGGCTCCCCTTTGCGTTCGTCGCGACCGGTGAAGGTCTTGAAGGTGACCGGAGCGCCCAGCGGTCGCAGGGCGCTGGAGACCGGCTTGCCGGTGCGAGGGTCGAGGGCCCGAGGAGCGGCGAGCGACCAGACGATCCCGTCGAGCGCCCCCTCGAAGTGCTCGCGGATCTCGGCGACGGTGGCCTGGAGCACCTGCGGATCGAAGGCGTCGCCCTGCACCGAGCGCGCGACCACGCCCCGGGCCCGCAGGGCCTGCTCGAGGGCCAGGGTGCGATGAAAACCGGGCGATCCCACCATACGCACCTTGTTCTTGCTTTCGAGGTTGGGCTGGGCGTCGAGCGAGAGGTTGAGGGTATGCGCCCCACGGCGTGCCCCGAGCACGGCCCGCGCTGCGCTGCCGAAGCCACCCGAGCCGCCCACCACCAGCCAGCGACCGCCCGACCCCGGCGCGGGGGCGACGGAGGGCGACACGCGCTCGACCATGGCGCGTGCCGCGGCTTGGGTGCCAACCGGGTGGAAGTTGGCCGGGAAGATCACGTGACCCATGGCGGCCATGAACCGGTACTGGAACTTGGGAAGCGCGATCGGCATGACGCAAAGGGTGGTACCACAGCGAGCCCAGCTGAGGATGATCCCGAGCTCGAGCCGAAACCGGGGACCGCGGAATTCTCCCTGACGCTCCGCGCTGGTAGCGTGCTCGGCATGACCCTGGAGGACGTGCGACGCCGACTGCCGGTCGTATCCGAGCTTCCCCCCTCGCGGGGTCGGGGCTTCATCCCCGGCAAGGGGCCCAATGCGTCGACCCCCCGGCTCGCGGTGTGGGAGTTCACCCTGGCCTGCGATCAGCACTGCCTTCACTGCGGCCCGCGAGCGGGCAAGCGGCGCCCGGACGAGCTGTCGACCGAGGAGGCCCTGGCGCTGGTGCGCGATCTGGCGGACGTGGGGGTGGGCGAGGTGGTGCTGATCGGCGGCGAGGCCTACCTACGCCACGACTTCATCCTGGTGATCCGCGAGATCCGACGCCTGGGCATGACCGCCACGATGACCACCGGGGGCTACAACCTCACGCGCGCGCGCGCTCGGGCGATGGTGGAGGCGGGGATCCAGAGTGTGTCGCTTTCGATCGACGGGCTGCAACCGAGCCACGATCGAGTGCGCAACACCAAGGACAGCTGGACCCGCGCGTTCGCGGCCTTGCGCCACCTTCGGGAGGCGGGGTGCAAGGTGGCGACCAACACTCAGATCAACGTATGGACGCGACACGAGCTGCTGCCGCTGCTGGAGCTACTGGCGGCCGAGGGGATCCACGCGTGGCAGCTGCAGATCACGGTGCCCCACGGGCACGCGGCCGATCACCCGGAGATGATCCTCCAGCCCTATATGTACCCGGAGCTGTTCGAGACCCTCGACCAAGTCGTCGATCGCTGCGAGGCGCGAGGGATCACGGTCTGGCCCGCCAACAGCCTGGGCTACTTCGGCCCCTACGAGTTCAAGCTGCGCCGGCGACAGCGGCCCCGCACGGGGCACTACTCGGGCTGCGAGGCGGGAGCCTCGACCATGGGGATCGAGGCCAACGGCGCGATCAAGAACTGTCCCAGCCTGGGCACCGAGGTCAACATCGGGGGCAGCTGGCGCGAGCACGGGGTGGCCACGCTGTGGCGAGAGGCCCGCGAGATGACGTCGCTGCGCAACCGCAGCGTGGACGACCTGTGGGGCTTTTGCCGCACGTGCTACTACGGCCCCACGTGCATGGGGGGCTGCACCGCGGTATCCGAGCCAGTGCTGGGGCGGCCGGGGAACAACCCGTTTTGCATCCACCGCGCGCTCGAGCTGGGCAAGCAAGGGCTCCGGGAGCGGATCGAGCTGGTGCGTAAGGCACCGCCCGTCGGGTTCGGCACGCCGCTTTTTCGGGTGGTGCGCGAGGCGATCGATCCCGAGCGGCGAGCACGCGAGGGCATCGTGGCGACCGAGGAGCCTCGGGTGTCGCGACTGGAAGCCTGGGAAGGCCCGGGCTGGGAGGTCGAACGTACGGTCGAGTCCCCTGCGGCCGAGCCCCCTACTGCCGGATCATGAGCACCTCGAACCTCCCGTGCTCGCCGTCGATGCACGGATCGCGATAGGCCTTGGCCTCGCTCACGTGGATCGAGAAACCGAAGGCCTGGTCCATGTTGCCGTCGAAGACCAACATGGCATCGTCGTCTTCTCGTTCGATCTCCATCGCGATGCGCTCCTCGCGGCTGCAATCGAGACTGCTGTCGACCGAGCACAGTCCCTCGACCGTCCGCAGGGTGAACTCGGGCTCCCAGGGCATCTCCATGAATTGCTCCGAGGTACCGTTGAGCAGCGCAGAATCGATCCCGAGCATCAGCAGCTCGCCGCCAAGCGACCCTCGTCGGAGTGAAAAGTACTGCCCGACGCCGATGTAGCCGTGGGGGAGCCCGGTCTCGCGTAGCTCGTGCAGCAAGACCGACTCGTCGACCTCGAAGGGAAGCGTATCGACCCCCTCCACTGTCAGCTCGATGGGGCCGCCGAACTCTCCAACCGCGCAGTCAAGCACGATCACCGGCAGCTCGATGCTGTCGACAGCACACTCGTAGTATTCCTCGGAGGTTCTAGAACCCCCGAAGACGAAGGGCAGCGCGTAGACGGCCAACTCGCCCTGTGGCTCGATACACCCGGGGAACTGGGGCTCGCCAGTGTCTGTGGAACCGCCTTCGGTGCTGTCCTCGGATCCACCGTCGTCGATGGTCGAAGCGCTCGATTGATCTGCGTCGGATTGACCATCGGAGTCGGTCGAGCCGCCGCTGCCCGAGGTTGCCCCGCCTTCGTCGCCATCGTTGGTCGGCAGCGAGCCCACGTCCTTTTGGTCGTTGAGGATGCAGCCGGCGGTGAGCAACAACAGGCAGGGGGCAAGCGAGAGTACACGGTAGTTCATCGGGGGCCTGAGTCTCCGGAAACGACCCGGCTGATCACGACTCGGGGCACAATTTCTCGACCCGTGCCGCCTGCGGGCTGGCGCCGTGCTCGGCTAGGAATCGACGCCGGGCGGTCCGCGCTTGGTGCTCGGCTCCCGTGGCGCACAAGGCCTCGATTTCGAGGACGCCGCGGTCGCGCGCAAACATGCTGTCGGGGAACCGGCGATGGTGACCACCAAGCAGCCCGAGGGCCACGTCGGCTTGACCTCGGCGGAGCGCCTCGCGAGCGCGCTTTAGATCGGCGAGCTCGCGATGGACGTCAGGCGCGGCCGCAGCGGTCGGTGGCTCGAGGTCGGGCTCGGCGGGGCGGACGATGGGAGTCACGGGCGTGTCGCGGAGGACCTTGGGCTCCCGACGGGCAGCGGGCAACCCGGTGGCCACACGCGATGGAGCACGCGCCGATCCCTCGGCCACGGGCACGCCATCGGGAATCTCGGGTCGCTCGGGTCGCTCGGCGAGTGCGGGCGGGGGCGGGGGCTCCTTGTGCGGCCGCCTCGATGCCGCCGAGGGCTCGGACAACGGGCGAACCACCGCGGGCGAATGCGCGGGCGTCCCCGGACCGATCGCCTTCACCGCTCCCATGGCGATCACCGCGACCACCGTCAGCACGCCCGTCACCGACCACGCCGACACCGAAGACGACGCGGTCTCGGTCGCGGTGATCTGCGCGGCGGTCGGCAGGCGGGCGATGACCAGCGCCAGCACTCGCTCGCGCCGCTGGGGATCGGGTCGAGCGCGGGTTCGCCAGCGGGCGAGGAGCTCACGTCGGCTCCGGGGCTGATGGAAGGTCTGGACGAGCCGCTCACGAGCCAGCCGCAGCCGCGAGTAGGCGGTGTTGGGGTTGACCCCCAATGCGGCCCCTAGCTCGTGTCGGCCGAGCTGCTCGAGCTCGCCAAGAATGAAGGCCTCCCGCTGGTCTGGGGACAAGGTGTCCAGGAACATGGACAGCAGCTCACCGGCCTGCCGACGCTCGAGCTCGCGCTCGAGGTCGTCGGAGGCCCCGCTCCAGTCCTGGGCCAGCCGCCGACGACGACGCTGGGAGCGAGCTCGGGTCCGACGGTAGCGATAGGCGATCCGACGCGCGATCCCAAAGAGCCAGGTACGTGGCGACGAGCGCCCCTCGAACTGGGGCAGCCGACGATAGGCGACAACGAAGACGTCCTGGGCCGCGTCTTCGAGCTGGCTCGACGCCACCCCTAGCCGCCGCAGGTTGGCGAGGACGAACTCGAAGTGATCGCGATAGAGCGATTCGAACGTCGTTCGTTCGTCATTCACGGCCTCTTTCGGCCGTGGCGGGCTCGACGACGACAGAGCGGACGGGTGCACCGGGGCCTTAGTCTCCACCAAGGGGACGATTGATCAATGATCGATCATTGATTCGTCGGTCCGCGTGACTTCCGCACATCGCCCAGCGAGACCTCAAGGCCCAGTCCAACCCGGAAGCCGCCAACCGCCGCGGAATAGAGGGCGGCGTCGGCCCCCGCCACCCCAAATCGCGGGCGTCGCACGGAGCCGTAGCCCTGCACATCAACCCATAGCGCGAGCGGCTCGTAGAGCGACACGGCCAGGCCCGCGGCGGCGCCGAGCGAAACGAAGCTGGACCAGCGAGTCCGGGCTTGCTCGACACCAACGCCACGCGCCCGGACGGCGCCAGTCTCGAGCTGACCACACAGGTCGACCTCGACGCGACGAGCGGGTCGGGCCCAGCACCCGCGACCGAGCAGCGTCCACTGATCGAGATCGGCCCCGGCGCTGTCGGTGGCGGGCAACCGAACCGGGCGAGCGAAGCCATGCTGGGCGCCGAGCTCGACACGAAACGATCGTCCGCGCAGCGCCCCGGCCACGCCGAACACGACATCGAGGGTGGGGAGCACACCAACGCCGACCCCGGTGGCGAGCCGCAGCACCCCGGCGAGCGGGACCGGGGATGACCGCGACGGCACGTGGTCCCGGTCCGATTCCGGCGGCCCGCGGCGAGCCTCTCGGGACGGCGCCGGCTCGGGTGCGTCCCCGAGGGGGGCGGGCTCGGTCTCGGGTGTGGGCGCGGGTTCGGGATCTGCTCTCGGCTCAGACTCTGCGGGCTCGACCTCGACGGCCTCCGGCGACGACTGCTTAGCGGCGCTCGGGTCGATGAGCGAAGCACCACGATCCTCCTGAGCGGCTCCCTGCGCAACGGCGACGGGATCGATCGCCACCGCCACTACGAATACGACCGCCTCGGCGAGCACGTCGCAGCGCTCGGCGACGATCCGGCGGCGCTCGAAGCCCGTGGGCGACCAAAGCGCGAGCGTGACCTCGAATCCATCAGGGACAGCGACCACCCGCGCTCGTGCGCGAACGGTGGGGTCTACGGGGACCTCCCCCAGCAGCGCGTCGAGTCGCTCTTGGACTCGAGACGCCGTCGCGCACGAGGCCGGGGCATCCCATGAGAGCACCGAGACCTCGCCTACGCTCGGCCCAGACACGGCGAGCACGCTGACCAGCGGCGAGATCACCCGCCGATCGTACGAGAAAGGCCGCGCGCGATCCCGGGTGACTTGGCCTCATTCGACCATGAACGAAGGCGGCACACGCTCGGCCTAGCCCGACGAGGAGGAGCCGCTGGTGCCCGGGCCCGCATAGAACGAACCGCCGTGGTCGGTGGTGGAGGAGTCGCCGGTGGTGGGCTCGATGGTGGTGCTGCCATCGAGGTCGGTGGTGCTGCCTCCGGCGGTGGTCGAGCCTGCGCTGGTCGTCGAGCTACCGCTGGTGGTCGTCGAGCCGCTGGTGGTCGTTGTCGAGTCGCCGCTGGTGGTCGTCGAGCCCACACTGGTCTCGGCGGACGAGTCGTCATCGGCACAGCCGAACATCGTCAGCCCAGCGACCACCGCGACCACTGCAACCCGGGTCAGCCCGAGCATGCTCGCGGCCGTACCGGTGGTCCCTCGGGACTCGGGCCCACAAAACGGGCAACGCGACTCTTGAACCTCGTGGAAGCGAGAACAAGCCGAACAAAGCTTCATTATGCGCACCAGGCTATCACGAAGCTCGCTTGGCCCACACAAGCCGGCGGAGGATGTCGCCCGCCGGCTCGCTCAGATGGCCGTTGCTAGATGCACTCGGCGAACAACGGCCCCGCGCACGCTCCCTGCTGCGAGGCGGTGGTCGAGCCGAAGAAGCCGCTGGTGTAGGTATTGTCGATGACGACGAAGGTGGCGATGTCCACCATGTCGCTGTCGCGGGTCACCGTGATGTCGCTGCCGATGTCGGTGAAGTCGATGGTCACCGTGTACGACTCACCCTCGACCCAGCCCTCGGTGGTGGTGTCGGCTGGGCCGAGCAACAGGGTGGAGTTGGGAGTCATGAGCTCGTCACAGTAGAAGTCGTTGGCTGTCAGCGACATGAAATCCGGGGCATCGACGCGACGCACGATGATCCCCCCGGGCGGATCACAGGTCAGCGGCGGCAAGAAATCGGTACCCGCCTGAAATTCCTGCTTCCAAGTCAACGAATAGAAGCTCGAGTTGCTCTGAGCGCCCCACACCAGGCCCATCCAATCGTTATCGTCTGCAGGGTCATCGGTCACCGCGAGGGTCCCGATAAGGCGGGTATTTTCAAAGGAGACAGTCTCGCAAAGGTGCAGGCCGAACTCGTTGTTGCCGATCTCGCAGGCCCGAGTCCCCATCATGTCGTACTCGATCGACGCGGGCAGGCCGCTCAGGCTGACGTTGAAATCGGCGTTGTAGAGCGTGCAGTTGTTCTGCAGGTCGAACGGCGAAGAATCGAGGATCACCAGGCTGTCCTGGGCCGTGGTGAAGCCATCGTCCACGGTGACCGTGTAGCTTTGGAAGCTCGCGGGATTGGCATCGGTTATGGCCTGATCGGGCGCGCTGAGCGTGCCGTCGTCGGGGGTCCAGGCGTAGGTGTACACGCCCGAGCCTCCCATGGCAGTCGCGGTGAGCCCCACCGGCATGCCCATGAAGTCAGAGCACGAGGGCGCGGCGTCGACCGAGAGGAAGTCGTTGCAGGTGTTGCCGTCGCACCCCTGAGTGACGCAGTCCCCGCCGATGATGCACCCCTGCCCGGGCTCGCAGGTAGGACCGCACGGACCCCCACAGTCGAGATCGGTCTCGTCCCCGTTCATCACCCCGTCGTTGCAGCTAGGCGCGCTGCAGATGGGACCCTTGGGGTTGCAGATCATCGACTCACAGTCGTCGTTCTCCAGGCAATCTTCCCCGTCGGCGCAGGGGTCACAGTCGGGACCGCCGCAATCCACGTCGGTCTCGCTGCCGTTCATCTCGCCGTCGCTACAGGGGTCGACGCAGATGTCGCCCTCACAGTCCTGCGACTGGCAGTCCCCATCCTCGTTGCACATCTGCCCGTCGTCGCAGGGCGGGCACGAGCCGCCGCAGTCCACGTCGGTCTCGTCCCCGTTCATGGCGCCGTCGGAGCAGCTGGGTCCGCAGACCCCGCCGTCGCACAACATCGACGTGCAGTCGCCCGGCTCGTTGCACATCTGTCCGTCGTCGCAGGGCGGGCAAGAGCCCCCGCAGTCCAAGTCGGTCTCGTCCCCGTTCATCTCGCCGTCGGCGCAGTCGAAGGGATCCTCGCAGGTCATCCCGTCTCCGCACTGGTCCGACTCGCAATCGTCGTTGGAGCCGCAGCCCTGCCCGGTCCCGCAGCGATCGTCGCACGAGCCGCCGCAATCCACGTCGGTCTCGTCCCCGTCTTGGATCCCGTTGTTGCAGCCGGGCGGCTCCGCGGTGCCGTCGGCCGAGGTGGTGGTGGGATCGGTCGCGTCGGTGCTGCCCCCCTCGGTGACGATGGGGCAGCCGGGCTGCGGCTCTTGCGAGAGACCGTCGTCAACGCAGGGATCGGCGCAGCCCGTCGCCCACGCCAGCATCGCACTGCCCCCCCAAAGGATCGTCGCTCTTCGATTGTTCATGCTCATTTCAGTCTCCTCGTCGTCTTGTCCGCCCGGCTAGCGCGGGAGCAGCTCGAACTCGATGCGTCGGTTCTTGGCCCGCCCCTTCTTGCTCCGGTTGTCTGCGATCGGCTCGCTCTCTCCTGCCCCCCGGGTCTCGATGCGCGCTCCGTCGATGCCCTCGTCGATGAAGTAGGTCTTGACCGCTTCGGCACGATCGCGGCTGAGCCGGAGGTTGAAGCCGTCGTCGCCGCGATCGTCGGTGTGCCCGATGATCTCGATACGGATGTCGGGATAGTCGGTGAGCACCTTGACCGCCTTGTCGAGCCGGGGCTTGGACTTGGCCTTGATGGTGGCTTTGCCAGTGTCGAAGAAGATACCCTTGATCACCCCGGTGAAGGTCTTGATCTCCTTGGGAACCTCATCGGGACAGCCATCTGCGTCCTTGTAGCCGTTGGTGGTCTCGGGTGTGCGGACGCACTGGTCATCGGGATCGGCGATGCCGTCGCCGTCCGTGTCTGGACACCCCCGGAACTCGGCCACTCCTGGCTCGTTCACGCACGCATCGTCCGGATCGAGGACCCCGTCCCCATCGGTGTCTGGGATCGGGCAGCCATCGTACGCGGCAACCCCGGGCTCGTCCACACACTTGTCGTCCGGATCGAGGATCCCGTCCCCGTCGGTGTCCGGGATTGGGCAGCCATCGTACTCGGCGACCCCGGGCTCGTCGACGCACTGGTCGTCCGGATCGAAGATCCCATCGCCGTCGGTGTCCGGGGGCAGGGTGGGCTCACTGCGCGGGCGCCCGAGCGTAATCGTCAGACCAAGCAGCACCTCGGGCGAGTGAATCACACTCTCCCCCACCCCACGCCGAGCGGTAAGATTATCGCGCAGGTCGAGGCGCAGGCCGACGATGCGATTGAGGAACACCTTGACGCCGACGCCGTAGTGGAAGCCGAGATCCACGTCGTTGCCGACCGCATCGCGCTCGGAGCTCACCCCCAGGCCAGAGACTCCGGCGAGGGCGAAGGGGGTCACGCTCCAGAAGGGAAGCTGCGCGACGAGCTGCCCCCGCAGGCCCCACACCAACGCACGCTCGTCGGTGGTGGTGGTCGTGGGCATCACCGCGCCCTCGGCCTCGACGCCGAGGATCCGCAAGGGGTAGTAGCCGACGCGTGCGCCGACCTCGGGCGAGACGCGGCGCAGCGGTACGAACCCCTGGTCGGGTCGATCAAAGCTGGGCTCGAACAGCTCGAGGCGCGGGTGCGGGAAGATCACGCCGCCAAACACCCCGATCTCGCCGGTGTTGCGCTCGGGAGCCCAGCGGCGGATCCATTTTTGGTCGCCGCGCTCCTTGGCCTTGCGAGCCTTCTTGGGCTTCTTGCTCTTCTTGGCCTCGTTGCTCTTGCTGGACTCGGAGGTGCGAACCTCACCCGTCGTTGAGGCGCTGCCCAGCCCAACGGTGGCTTCGCCCTGCGCGGAGGACTCGTCGCCCTCGGGGCCGGTGATTGCGAGGGCTAGACAGACGATGATGCTCGTAACCATGGGTCTACGGACGCTCCTGCCACTGCGGCGATCGACCGTCGCCGACGTTCGTGGTCGTTGTTAGCGGAGCCGAGACTCACCATCAATGGTTCGGTTGGGTCATGACGATTTCACTTGGTTTCAATATTGCTACCCTGTTGCCCGTCCATGCCTCGTGCTCGATACCGGCTCGCCTTCTCGCTCGCGCTGCTCGCCTGTGCGTGCGCGACCTCCTGCGCTACCTCTGAAGCCCTCGGCCCCCAGCAGGCTCGCTTCCCGGCCGGTCAGCGGGTCACCCGCAGCGGAGCGCTGACCCTGGAGATGTCCGAGGCGCGCTACGACCTGCGCGAGCTCTCGGTGAAGGTGAGCCTGACCAACGCCGGGGACGCGCCGCTCTTGGTCGAACGCAAGGGCGTGCTGCTGGCCTATGACGAGCTCGAGTTCCCGGTGGCCGAGGCCTCGGCGCCCGAGCTCACCGAGTCGACGGCGCTTGCGCCCGGATCGTCCACCGAGCTGGAGCTCCGCTTCGTAATCGAGCAGCCCCTGCTCGAGGCCGCGACGCTCCACCTGCTGTCGATCCGCCGCGACGACGACCAGTGGCTCGATCCCCTCCGCATAGCCGTGCCGCCGCCGGCGGCGTTCGTCCAGGCGGCGGCGCAGCCGGACGCCGAGTAAGACCGACCACCGCTCACTCACGGTCGACGATCGAACCGCGGTCGACGGGCCAGGTCACGACGAACCATCATCATCGAGCACCGGTTGGCCAACGAGGGGACGCAAGCGCTGACTCGCCGGGTGATGGTGCTCTCGAAGCTCCAACACGCCGCTGAGATGCCGTAGCGCGAGGACCTTGAGACTCGCCCCAGAATTGTCCGCGACGATGAGACGATCTGCACGCCGGGCAAACCAGGGAAGATTGTCCATCGAGCGCTCCCAGCGGCTGTGAATCCGATCCTCGGGCACGTCGTGACCACCATCTTCGACCCGCTGACGCACGCGCCCTACGTTGATGTCGGAGGATTCGGTCGTCACATAGACGAGGCGAAAGATCAACCCGACACGCCTTGCGGTACGTACGAGCACCTCATATTTCGGCGAGGACAAGACCGTCTCCAGCACGAACGGCTCCCCGAGCACAACCAGACCTTTCGCCATGATATCCACGATCCGAGCCGCCTGAAGCATGGGATGCGGCTCGGACTCGAGGAGCTCGTTATTCCCGAGCCCGATGAGCAGTTGATCGGCGTTGAGCTTGGGCCAGATCGGAAAGCGCTTCTCGATATAGGACTCGGCGATCGTGGATTTTCCTGAGCCATTGGGCCCGGCGACGAGCACCAGCTCGGCCGGTCTCGTGGCGAGCGACGCCCAGTCCACGGAGTTCGTCAATGGCTCGGCGCCCCGAGATCTTCGCGACGACCATCGGGGTGGATCTTCACGAGCCGGCCGTCGATCAAATGAGTCGTGGCGATGCCTCGCTCGTGGAGTCGTTTGATCGCGGCTTCGATGGCGTTCGACGCTCCTTCGACGAATTCATCTTCATCAGGAACTGGGGCTGTCGTCATCATCGACGGCTGCTTGGGCGAGGCTTGGCGTGCTTCATCGTCGGACATGGCCGGGAGGTAACTATAGCGCGATTTTCGCAGGGCCGCCCGCATCCGGTTCTTCACCCTCGAAACCTCGGCAGCGCAGCCGGACGCCGAGTAAGACCGACTGCCCCTCGCGTAGCCCGCCGAGCACTCCCCAACCGCCGCACAGCTCACGGAAAGCGGATCCCGTCGAGATCCTCGAACGCCGCCAGCACCCCCCACCCGCCGTGCATGTCGATGTTCTCGGTGACCGCGAACCACAGCTCGTTGGGCCCCTCGACCAGCGGCAGGTAGACGGAATCCCAGTAGCCCACCACCCCCTGGAAGGTGATGTCGCGCGACGACCAGGTATCGTCGCCCGACCACAGCAGCCGGCCACCCAGATAGACCCGGGCCTTCTCGCTGAACCCGAAGTCGAGCCGCTTGGTCTGGGCGCGCTCGGAGATCACGGTCACCCGCGTGAAGACGGTGTCGCGATCCTTACCCGCCCCCTGCACCCGCGCGAGGTTGGCGAGCCCCTCGGGCTCGGTGGGCAGCGGCGTCCACTGATGCGCGGCCGCCTCGTCGGCGGGCAATTGCCGCAGCGTTGCGATCTTCGCCTCGGAGAACGCCTCGGAGACCTGCCACTTCGGCACCCGGCCAGGCCGAGAGCGGTCCTCGGGCGCGGGGCTGCGCAGCGGGGGCGCCACGGAGGGGGTGACCCGCACGTTGGAAAACCAGATCGGCGTCACCCCCCAGCTTACGGGCAGCGGCTCGACGAAGAGCCCGACCCGCCCGTTGGTGGCGCCGAGCTCGAGCCGCGGGATCGCCATGGTCGGCTCTATCATGGTCGGCTCCTCCACACCCGACCGGGCCATGCCCCCCACGTAGACCTCGGCCCGCCCGCTCGAGATCACGATCTTGATGGGGACCCAGGTGTTGCCGCGAAAGCGGACCTTCGCGTTGTAGCCAGGCCCGTGGTAGAGCTGCCAGCCCGACACGCCGTTGAAGTAGGGGGTGTACTGCGTGGCCTCGCGACTCCCCGAGAGGAAGACCCGCAGGTAGAAGCGCTCGAAGGTCTCAGTGTCCTGCACGTGCCAGGCCGCGCCGGCAAAGGCGGTGTCGGGCTCGAAGGCCATGTCGAACTCGATGGTGCCCTCGGCCAGCTCCACGTCGCGCAGCAGGGCAAAGCCGCCATGAAGTCGCAGCGCCGGGCGACCGAGGTGTCGCGTGACCTCGTGCTCCCGCGCCTCGTACTCCCAGTGAGCATCATCAAAGGGGATCGCATCGGGGTGCAGGGGAGCCACCACCGTCGACGGGGTGGTCGAGCCCTCGGCTGAAGGCTTACACGCGAGCAACAGCGAAAAGGCAAGCAGCGGGAGCAAGGGGGTCGTGCGCATGGCGAAGGCAACCGGACGCTAGCAGCTCCCCGTAGTGGCCACCACGGCGGAGCAGGACCTACTCGGGCAACGGACCCTGCCCTTCGCGAAGCACTTCGATCTCGTCGTCGACGAGCTTGAGCACGGTAGAGGGCTCGGGCCACAAGGGGCCGCCGTCCACGACCACCTGCACATCACGAGCATAGCGATGCTCGTAGAGCTCGGGCTCCTCGAGCTCGAACTCCGCGTCGGCCGCGGTGACCGACCCGGTGAGCAGGGGCTCGCCCAACAGATCCACCAACATGCGGCACACGGCGTGGTCGGGCACGCGCATACCCACTTCGTGCCACCGGTTCCTCATCTGCCGCGGAACGTCGTTGGTGGACTGCAACACCATGGTGTAGGGCCCCGGCAGCAGACGCCGCACCACGCGAAACACCCGGTTGCCCATGTGCCCGTAGCGACCCAGATCGGCGATCTCGTTGACGACCATGGTCAGCGGCTTGGGGTGCTTGTCGCCGTAGCCCTTGAGCTTGCGCAGCCGCGCGATCCCCTTGAGGCTCGACAGCGCGCAGCCGAACGCATAGCCGGTGTCGGTCGGGTAGATGATCACTCCGTTGCGCTGGAGCGCATCGATGGCCGGTCGCAGGGATCGGGGCGCGGGGCGTTCGATCTCGACACGGACGAGCATCGCGGATGGCCGCGGGTTATGCCGCAACGCCGGCGAACTGACCACCCGTCACGCCCTCGATTCCGCGAGGATCCACACGGACCGCGAAGTATGCCTCCAGGTTCGTGATGCGCGCCGCATTTGCGTGTCGGGTCGCAGAAGATGCGAGGACCTCCGGGCTTGGATCGGCGCATCCTGAGATCGAACGCAAGCGAGAGGTACGCACCGATGACCAACGAACGATCACCCAAGCTCATCTCCAACGCCATGGCCAGCGCCATCGCGGGGGCCCTGTTGGTGGGCTCGACCATCGCCGTGATCGGGGTGGCCTTCCTCGGCCCCAGCCTCGGCGCCGGCTTCGGCCCCAGCTCGATCCTCCTATTGTTCGTGATCGGCAGCATCTTCGGCGTGGTCGCCGGAGCGGTGGCCGGAGCCGACAGCGACGAGCACGAGGCCGCGACCCCGACCCCGACCTCGAAGAAGCTCCGCAGGCCACAGCCCGCACCCACGCCCGTGGCCACGCTGACCGCGAGATAGACGGATCCACGACGCGAACGAGCCGCGCCTCACCCAGACATCGGGTCGAGGCGCTCGTGGTCGCCAGACCCCCGACCACGAAGCGCCACCCTTCTAGACAATGTGCTCGTATTGCGCCTGACCCGAACACGGGTCGGGGCGCGGCTCGTTCGAACCTCGAGCAATGCAAAATAGTGAGCGCCTGGCCCGTCCCCGGGCCAGGCGCTCGACCTCGTTCGCCTGTCGCCCCCGAGCCAGGCGCTCGGCCCGTCGTTCGACGAGAGGATCGAACGACGGGTCGCGATCCTTCAGGCGCTGGCCTTGCGAGCCACGGCCGGCACCCCGGAAGGATCGCGCTCGCGGTACTCGTTGAGGCGATACTGGATCTTGCGGGTGGAGATCCCGAGGATCTCGGCCGCACGCCGGGTACTGCCCCCCACGTGCTCGAGGGTCTTGAGGATCGCGTAGCGCTCGATCTCCGACATGGACGCTCCGGGGATCCGGGGCGCCTCGTCGCTGGACCGCTGCGGCTGCATGAACTCACGCGGGAGATCCTTGGGCTGCACCTCGTGCCCCTGACACAGCACGACGGCATGCTCGATCCCCGCCTCGAGCTGACGTACGTTGCCGGGCCAGTCGAAGCCCAGCAACACCCCCAGGGCTCGGTCGGAGAACCCGCGGATATACCGGTGGTTCTTGGCGGCGTGACGCTTGAGGAAGTGCATGGCCAAGAGCGGGATGTCCTCGCGACGCTCGCGGAGCGTGGGCACCCGCAGGGTGATCACGTTGAGGCGATAGAACAGATCCTCGCGAAAGCGCCCGGCGAGCACCTCGCGGTTCAGATCTTGGCTAGAGGCCGCGATCACGCGCACGCCACCGCCCTCGGGCTGGTCCTGCAGGGACGAGAGCAGCCGGACCTGGGTGGCCAGCGGGATCCTGTCGACGTCGTCGAGGAACAAGGTGCCCCCCAATGCCTCGGCCATGCGCCCCTTGCTGTCGGGCGCGGACCCGTCGCCGAACAGCTCGGCCTCGAGCAGATCCTCGCTGACCGCCGCACAGGGCACGGCGACGAAGGGACCCTCGGACTGACCGCTGAAGTGGTGAACGGCCCGGGCCACGAGCTCCTTGCCGGTACCGCCCTCTCCGAGCACGAGTACCGAGGCGCTGCTGTTGGAGATCTGCTTGACCAGGCCCATCAGCTCGCGCGAGGGCTTGGAGCTGCCGACCCAGCCGATCTCGTCGGTGTCGCCGCCCTGCAAGGCGCTGCGCAGGCGCTCGTTCTCCCGCCGCAGGGCCTGCTGCTCGAGCAGGCGCTCGACCACCAGCAGCAGCTCGGGAAAGTGCACCGGCTTGGTGAGGTAGTCGTCGGCGCCGGCCTGCATAGCGGTCACCGCGTTCTCCACCGAGCCGAAGGCGGTCATCACCACGACCCCCAGCGAGGGCTGCCGGTCGCGAGCCTTTTCCATCAGCTCGATGCCACTCATCCCGGGCATCTGCACGTCGGTAATCATGACGTCGGGTGTCCAGCCCTCGAACTGCCCCAGGGCCTTGAAGCCGTCGCCAGCCGCCCGAACAACATAGCCCTCGTCGCGCAACAGTTCGGTCAGGGCCGAGCGAGCGGCGGCTTCGTCGTCGACGACGAGGATCTTGATCTCGCTGGGTTCGATATGAGCCATGGTCTACGCTGCCTTACTGCCGGAAGCCGGCGCCCTACGGTCACTCTTGTGCATCAGGGTAGAGGCTGAGGGTCGGCGAACCGGCGCAAATTCTGCGCAATGCGCCATATCCGCCCCCAGGAAATGGACAGAACATCGTTCAACGGACGACCATGACGCTACAGCGCGCACGATTGACCACCTTGGCCGCCGTGGTCCCCAACACTCGATCGATTCCGCCGTAGCCGTGGCTGCCGATGACCACGAGGTCGGCGTCGAGTTCCTCGGCCAGATCCACGAGCACGTCGGCGGGCTGACCTAGCCGAGTCACCGTGCGACCCCGAAGCTTCGGGGGCACCCGCTGGGCCGTCTGCTCGATCTCCTTGGTGCCGTGCTCGATCAAGAACTGCGAGAAGTCGTCGCCCTGGAGCGTCCACATCGCCGTGGGAATGCTCACCGGTATCATCATTGCGCGCACGAGGTGAAGCACCGCCCCTCGGCTCTGCGCCAGGGTAATGGCTTCGTCCAAGACCTTGGGCTCCCGCATCGAACCATCCACTCCCACGAGGATCTTCATGTCCTTGACGTAACCATCCTGGCTCGATGGCGCTAGATCTGCACGCGCGCAGACTTTGCACCGATGCTCCTGGCTTGCCGACCACCCGATGGCCGCCGAGCAGGCTATGGGTGACTACGACTTCGATGGCCAACATCCCTCACCTGCCCACGCCCATGAACGACGACGAAGCTCGCCTCCGGGCCGACTGGTACGCACAACTGCTGGCCACCACCCGGGACGCGGTGGTCTGCATCGGCTCGGACAGCTGCATCGTGCTGTTCAACGCCGCGGCCGAGCAGATGTTCGGCTACACCGCCGAGCAGGTGCTGGGGCAGAAGGTCCACATCCTGATGGCCGAGCCCTACGCGAGCGAGCACGATGCCTACGTGGAACGCTACGAGCGCACGGGGCAGGCCCACGCGATCGGTCGCATCCGCTCGGTGGCTGCCCGGCGGGCCAACGGCGAGGTCTTCCCCGTCGAGCTATCGGTGACGGAGGTCGAGCTGGGGCAGACGGCCCGCTACGGCGCGTTCATCCGCGACATCACCGACAAGATGAAGCTGCAGGAGCGCTTGCTCGAGCGAGAGCGCCTGGCGGCGATCGGGACCACCGCGGCCAGCTTCGCCCACGAAATAGGCAACCCGCTCAACAGCATGCACATGCACGCCCAGCTGCTCGAGCGTCGCCTGGACCGACAACCCGAGGCGGTCGACGCACGGGTGCACGACAGCGTGGCCGCCCTGCTCCACGAGACCCGACGCCTGAGCCACTTGCTCGACGAGTTTCGGGCCCTCGCCCGACGCCACCGGCTCTCGGTGGTCCCCACCGATCTATCCCACCTGGTCCGTGACGTGCTGAGTACGGAGACCCCCGCCCTGAATGCGCGGCGGATCACCGTGGCGCACTCGGTCCCCGACCAGCTGCGCACCAGCTTCATCGACGGCGAGAAGATCCGCCAGGTCTTGATCAACCTGATCAAGAACGCGGCCGAAGCCATGCCGGAGGGCGGCCGCCTTCACTTATCGGTGACCGAGACACAGACCCACGTTCGCACCGAGGTGCGAGACACCGGGGGAGGGATCCCAGCGGGCCTGGACATCTTCGAGCCCTTCGTGACCTCCAAACCCCAAGGCACCGGCCTGGGGTTGCCGGTGGCGATGCAGATCGTGCAAGCCCACGGAGGCACGCTGCACCACGAGCCGCTCGAAGACCGCGGCACCATGTTCGTGGTGCAGCTGCCGCGGCGCGAGCGGCTCGTAGAACCCGACCGCCCCTAAACGCCCCACCCTCGGCGAGGCAATTCGCCACAGAGATCCCAGGGTCGAATCGAGGGATCCGCTGTGCCGATCAGCGTGCGTACGGACACATGCGGCTCGATTGCCAGCCCAGCTC
This sequence comes from Myxococcota bacterium, assembly GCA_039194325.1. GTDB lineage: Bacteria > Myxococcota_A > Polyangia > Nannocystales > Nannocystaceae > Paraliomyxa. The sequence goes on along the minus strand of JBCCWC010000002.1, from coordinate 230,324 downwards.
GAGTGCTAACAATGTTCGAAGAGATGCAGGAGTGGCGAGTATTACAGGCGGCGCATTGAAGTGTGCTGATAATCGCCAGTAACGTACAATAAGTCACTATATTTTCTTTATTGGGTAGACAGCTGGTTAATCCTGAGTCATAAGGGAGTCCCTTGCTTTTACTCCTTCGTAAAGGTTACCCTTACGACATAATCGAACTGCGCCTAAATACCTATTGACCGACAAGCAAGCTCGGTGCTGGTAGCCGAGGGTTCAAGCTGGATGCTGCTGGTTGCTGATTGCAATGGACAGAAGGTCGAAGGCCAATGCGACACAAGAGGATCATACCCATTCTAGTGTTGACCGTAGCTGGATGCTCGGTCTCGGACGACTCGAGTTCATATGATCATGGGGATCTGATCGAGCCACTCGAGGAACAGCCTATCGACGAATACCCCGACGAATTGGTCGACTCCATCGATCCCCAGTCCGAAGGGGGAGGTGGCGGCTATGGGATCCTCCTGGTCGACGTGACTGGATCGATGAATGCCACCCGCGTGGCCACGGGGAATACGCGGTGTCATGACTCGAGGACCATGGCCCAAGGAGTCATCGCCGAGTTCTTCGATCCGGCGAGGATCAGCGGCGATGGCCTGGCCATCTGGGCCTTCACCAACGACAGCGCGAACGACGACGACAACGACGGTGATCCGGGGGAATCCGACGACGTGCAGCCCACTTCGGTCGGGTACTACACCGACGAGGCCACCGCGACGGCGGCCATTGCCGGCTTGACCTGCGGGGGCAGCACCCCGCTCGCCGATGCGATGTGCAAGGCCCTCAACGGGGATGGCGAGACCTTCACGCTCAGCCCCCTGCCCGATCAGCTCTTCATTTTGACCGACGGCGTCGACGACAACAGCAACGGACCTTGCGCGGGAATCTCGGGGAGCACGACGACCCCGGGCTCGTGGCAATCCAAGGTGTTCGCGGAGATGACGTCGACGGGGATCGTCGTGGATACTCGCTACTGGATCGATCCGATCCACCTGCTGAGTCTCGAATCGATCGATTCACTGGCCACCGAAGCAGGGCCGAACGAGCCACCACCCCCGGAGCTGCCGCTGGTGGCCGACGCCGGGGATCCGTTGGCGGCGACGGGCGACCCGCTCGTTGAAGGCGCGCCGAATGGTCAGCCGATCGCGCAGCAGGGCTGCGATGCGTCCTGCCAGGAGCTCGCGCTTTGTACCGCGATGGCGGAAGAGTCCGGTGGGAGCTGCGGGATAATCACGGACAACAGCACCGCGTATCCCCTCGACGATTGCATGGATCCGCTCGAGGGCCCGGTTCCGCCTCCGGCCAGCTAGACCGACGAGCCGAGCGGTCGCCCCGGGCGCCTACGGAGACTCGGGCGCTCGGTGCGGTACGCGGGGTTTCGGCGGGGTCGAGATTGGCCTGGAACACCATCAGCGGCTCTTTGATAATCAGCGGGTGAAGATCCGCGAGATGGAGCTGCTCGTTCGGGTCGCGCAGACGGGCTCCATGACGGTCGCGGCGCAGCAGCTGCACCTGACCCCCGCGGCGGTGAGCGCCACGATCCAGAGGATCGAGAACGCGATCGGGGTGCGGCTGTTCGAGCGGACGACTCGCTCCCTGCACCCCACCGACGAAGGCCTGGTGATCGTCGGCGGCTGCCAGGACGTGGTGGACCGGTGGCGACGAGCCCTGGACGAGGCCCGGGGAGATCGCACCGAGCTCGAAGGCACGATCCACCTCTCCGCGCCCGCCGACACCACCTACCAGATCCTCGAGCCCATCGTGGGCGCCCTGTGCACGGAGCACCCGAAGCTGCGGGTGCTCTTGAACACCAGCGACGCGGTCCGACACCTGCACCGAGACGCCATCGACATGGCCATCCGGTACGGGCCGCTCCAGGACAGCACGCTCTCGGCGCGAAAGCTGGCCGAGTGCCCCGGCATCTTGGTCGCCGCCCCCTCCTACCTGACCAAGTGGGGAACGCCGGACACACCGCAGGCCCTCGCCAAACACCGCTGCCTGACCTTGCAGCTGTCGAGCACTCCCTTGGACTCGTGGCAACTCCACGGCGAGCACGAGGTCCATACGCTCACCCTCGATAGCCCCTTGTGCGGCGACGGCTACCTCGCCCGGCGATGGGCGATCGCGGGGATGGGCATCGCGCTCAAGAGCCTCTTCGATGTGATCGACGATCTGCAGAGCGGCCGCCTGGTCCGGGTGTTGCCCGACTACACCGCCGGACGATTTGCGATCCACGCCGTGTTTCCCAGCCGTCGCTTTCCAACCGCGCGTGTCCGAGCCCTCCACACCGTCGTCGCGTCCCACTTCGCCGACCGGGCCGCTCGCTGCCACGCGTGGCTGGGAAGTCGCGGGGTAACCCCGACGACTTGAACGACCGTGCTGACTACAAGACCGGGTGCTGGGTCAGCCACTGCCGGACTTCCGCGAGGTACTCCCGCGTGTGCTCGTCGTCGGCATCAGCGCTGGCCCAAGCGTCGTGTGCTTGCTCGGCGAGCGCCCGGGCACGCAAACGCTCACCGCCCTCGTTCCACAGCGCACGAGCGAGCATGAAGCGGACCTCGGCGAGCAGCTCGGCGGCCACGCCAGCCTTGTCGCGGATCACCAACGCCCGCTCGGCATACTCACGAGCCTCCTCGAATCGGCCCTGGACCAGACCGACCTTGGCCAGACCCAGGATCGGCCACGCCTGATGAGGGTGGTCGGCGGGCAGGACCTCTTGCAGGATCTTCAGGGCTCGTTGGTAGTGAAGCGCGGCGTCTTCGTACGCTTGTTGGTGGTAGAGCAGGTTCCCCAGGTTGGTCATGCTCACCGCAACATCGGGATGCTCCGAACCGAGGGCTTGCTCGAATATGGAGAGGGCTCGCCGAAGATAGGGGAGCGCATCGTCCCCCCGTTGCTGCGCCCGCAAGACCTCCCCGATGTTGTTGAGCGGGTAGGCGACGCGAGGGTGGCTAGCACCCAAGGCTTCCTCCATGATGCCCAAAGCGCGTTCGAAGTGAGCGAGGGCCTCCTTCCACTCCCCCTGCTCCTTGAGCACGGTGCCGATGTTGTTGAGCGACGTGGCGACGTCGGGGTGGCGAGCACCCAGCGCTTCTTCGCGGATCGCCAGCGCCCGCCGGAAGTGCTCCAGCTTCTGCGGCCCCTGCAGGATCGCGCCGATGGCGGTGAGTGACGTGGCCACGCTCGGGTGGCGAGGGCCCAGCGTCTCCTCCCGGATCGCCAGCGCCCGCCGCAGCGGAGGCAACGCCTCGTCCGGCTTGCCCTGGTTCCACTGCACGGTGCCGATGTTGTGAAGCGAGTAGGCCACCGTAGAGTGACGCGGCCCCAGCACGTCGATGAAGGTCTCCAGGGCCGGCCGAAGGTGCGCGAGGGCCTGGTCCAGCTCGCCCTGGCGCCATCGCACCACGCCGACTGCACTCAGCGCCAATGCCTCGTCCAGCGGCTGAGCTCGTGAACCTCGGGCCTGGGCAAGGGCCACTTTGCCCCACTGCAAGCCAGCCTCGTGCTTGGCCTGATCGTGGCCCACGACAAAGATGAGCTCGCGCACCGCCTTGGCCTCCAGCGCGTGGTGCTCGTGCTCCGCCGCGAGCAAGTACGCCCGCTCGAGGTCTTGCTCGGCCTGCTCGTACTGGGCGACCTCCCGTCGCGCGCCCCCTCGCGAAAACCAGGCTTCCGCCAGCAGCGGCGCGTACCCCAGCCCCTCGGCCCGCTCGACCACGACCTCGGCCTCGACCAGCGCTTCGTCGTAGACCCCGGCCTCGCGCAAGGCTCGGACCTGGGCCAGGCGTCCCCGCAGCACCTCGACCCGCTCGGCGACCTGGGGATCGGCGGGCGGAGGCACGTCGGCCTGCAGCGCATGCAGGTCGTCACAGCGCAACAGCGGGGGCAAGCTCTCCACCAAGGAGACGGCTCGCTCCACCCGATTGGAATCGGAGTCGGAGAGCACCCCCACCGCCTCGCGCAAGGCGACCCGTCGCTCCTGAAGGCAGCCCATCCGCCGGTCCATCATCTCGGGCGACTGCTCCTGGCGCAGGCTGGTGGCCTCGCAGACCTCGGTGTACTTGTCGGCCCAGGCTTGGGCGTAGTCGTCGAGCCCCGCCTTGACCCGCACCCAGGTGTCGGACGCGTACGACAGCTGGGTCCCGAGGATCGCATCGGCGACCCGCTGACGGCGAGTATCGTCCCAGACTCCATCGAGCTGAGCAACGGCGCCGCTGCAGCGCTGACCGACCTCGGCTTGATATGCCAAGCCCGCCCCCACGAGGGCAAGCCCCAGCACGAGGGCGCCGCTCAGCGCCAACAGATGAACACGCCGGCGGGGGACGACCAACGGCCGGAGCTCGTCGAGCAATGCTTGCATCGACGGCCAGCGCTGCTTGGGCTCGGGGGCGAGCCCCCGCAGCAGGATCTCGCGCAACGCCGTCGGCACGCTGGTGTTGCGGGGAGCAGGAACGACCTGCTCCTCGGCGCTCGCATCCGCCAAAGCACCCCGTGAGCGGCGCACGAAGGGTCGCTCGCCGTACGCCGCCTCGTAGAGCGAAACACAGAAGCTGAACTGATCGCCGCGCGCGTCGACCGGTCGCCCCCGCATCTGCTCCGGTGACATATAGGCGGGCGTACCCATCACCGTGCCGGTGTGGGTCGGATCCGACGTCGACCGACTGCCCGAGATCCGCGACCGAGACCCGAACCGCGCGGGGGTCGGGCCCACGGGCTCGGGAGGCATGTCCAGGCTGGTGTCGTTGGTGATCCGCACCAGCCCGAAATCGAGCACCCGAACCCGCCCCTCTTCGTCCACGATGGCGTTGCTGGGCTTGAAATCGCAGTGGACCAGGCCCTGCTCGTGGGCCGCGGCCAGGCCAGCTCCCGCCTGCAGGTAGACCTCCACGCACGCTTGCCAGCCCGGCGGCGACTCTTGCTTTCGCCACTGCCGAAGCGTCCGACCCCGCACCAGCTCCATGGTCACAAAGCCCTGGCCCTCGTACTCGCCGACCTCGTAGACCTGCACGACATTGGGGTGAGACAGCTGCGCCAGCGCCTGCGCCTCGCGAAGCAGCCGCTGCTGGTAGCGAGGATCCATGTCGGAGCGCAGCACCTTGACCGCGACCCGACGGTCGAGCGAGCGATCGAAGGCCTCATAGACGGTCCCCATGCCGCCCTGGCCCAGCGTGCCGAGCACCATGAAGCGCCCGATCATCTCACCCGCGGCGAGCTGCTCAGGCGCGGTACCGGCCCGCGGATCATCGGGACCGGGGCTGCACAACTCGAGCGCAAACGAGTCGAGCCGATCGGACTGGTCGACCGCACGCACGCTCTTACCACCCGAGGACTCCGACACCTCCAGCCCGAGGCTGCGCGTCTCGTCGTACGGCCCGCTTCCTTCGAAGCGATCGGAAAGGTCGTGCACCTGGCTCATGGCGTTCCCGGAGCTCCCGGGAAGTCTGCCATTGCTCGCCGACTCTGCGCGTGCTCATCAAAGATCGGAATCACTCGCGAACTTGGCGCGACCGCGCTGAACCCGGCGCAGACCGCAGACCGGCGGCGCGGATCTTTAGTGCAGGCTGGCGATGCGGGCCAATGGCTCGGGTCAATGGCGCGGGCAGGTGTCCTATGCCCGGACGGTTATCGTGAGTCCGCGCCTTCGTTGCCCATGAAACCCCATGACGCCTTGGAGAGACAAAAGGAGGTCTAGCGCTCCGCAGCGTCCGATCCAAGCGCGTCCGCACTCTGGGTCGATATCGTCCCTCGTCAGGGCACCCCTTGCTCGTCAGGCGCTCCCTTCCTCGTCGGACCGCTCGTCCCCGTCAGGCGCTCCCTTCCTCGCCGGACCGCTCGTCCCCGTCAGGCGCTCCCTTCCTCGCCGGACCGCTCTTTGTGGACGCACGGTCACAAGCTTGGCTATCAATGGGTCGACGATGGACTTCGACCCTGAGGATCTATCCCCCGAGGATCGTCGGTCGCTCTTGCGATGGCGGCTCGCGCTGGGTCCGGAGGCCGAAAAAGCGGCGAGCGCCTGCGGACTGGGGGGCCTTGGTGGGGTCGCCGGCGAGGCGGTGGGCCTGGCGGCCGAGCGCCTTGACGACCTCGACGAGGCCATGGGCTTGGTCTACGGCCAAGGGCGACAAGGAGGCAGCGGGCCCTCGCGCCCCTACATCCCCACCTGGCTGGCCAACCTGCGCGAGTTCTTCGGGCAGGAGGTGGTGGCGTTGGTGCAAAAGGACGCCATCGAGCGCAAGAACATGCAACAGCTGCTGTTCGAGCCCGAGACCCTGGCCCTGCTCGACCGCAACGTAGAGCTGGTGGCCACGCTGGTCAGCGCCAAGGGGATGGTGCCGGACAAGGCCAAGGCCATGGCTCGCCAGATCGTGCACGAGGTGGTCGAGCAGCTGCGCAAGAAGCTCGAGTCGGAGGTGCGCACGGCGATCCACGGGGCCCTGCGCCGCGACCGGAGCAGCCCGATGAAGATCATGCGCAACCTCGACTGGAAGCGGACGATCGCCCGCAACCTGCGAGGCTGGGACGCGCAGCGGCGGCGCCTGGTGCCGGAGCGGTTCTATTTTTGGGCCAACCAGCGGCGGCGCGCCGAGTGGGACGTGGCCCTGTTGGTGGATCAGAGCGGCTCGATGGCACAAAGCGTGGTCTACAGCTCGGTGATGGCGGCGATCTTCGCGTCGCTCGACGTGCTGCGAACCCGGCTGCTGATGTTCGACACCGAGGTGGTCGACATGACGCCGGTGCTCGACGATCCGGTGGAGGTGCTGTTCACCGCCCAGCTCGGTGGCGGCACCGACATCAACCGCGCGGTGGCCTACGGACAAGAGCACTTCATCGAGCGCCCCGACAAGACCCTGTTCATCCTCATCACCGATCTGTACGAGGGCGGCGACGCGCGCCAGCTGGTGGCCCGCATGCGAAAGCTGGTGGGCAGCCGCGTCAAGGTGCTCGTGCTGCTGGCGCTGTCGGACACCGGACATCCCAGCTACGACCATGGCCTGGCCAAGACGCTCACCAACCTGGGGATCCCCTGCTTTGGCTGCACGCCGAACAAGCTGGTCGCGGTGATGGAGAAGGTGCTGGGAGGCGGCGATCTGAAGGCGTTCTTGGACACCTCGCGCCATCAATGATCGGGCGAGGTGTACGTGCTAACCTGGCGATCGATGACCGCCCGACACCCATTGCTCGATGTAGGGCGCTCGAGGCCCGGCCTGGCCACGCGCAAGTTCCCGGCGGTGGATGATCGGCTCATCGCGGCCGATACCGGCTACGAGCTCATCGATGGAGTATTGGTCGAGGTGACCCCATGCTACGAACCACATGGTAATCGTCACTCCAAGCTGTTGGTGTTGCTCGAAGCCTATGTGGTCGAGGAGTACACCGCAGCCTGTGACATGCTCACTCGAGCGTCCGAGAAGTCCGACTTCGCTCCCGACGCTTGCATCTACCCGATCGCCCGCGATCCCGAGACCGGGGGTCGTCAGCTCGAAGCGCTGGCGTTCGAGGTGATGAACACCGAGACCCCCAACCATGCGGGCGCAAAGGCTCGCGAGCTGATCGCACGGGGTGTTCGGCGGGTCTTCGCCATCGACGTCAACAAGGAGCATGGGCTCGAGTGGTCCGCGGACAGTGACGAGTGGGAGCCCATGGATCCCGAGTCCGCCATCGACGACCCCACGCTGGTGATGCCGCTCCCGGTCCGAGACCTGGTGCATAACGTCTCCACCGACGACGCCGTGGCCCGAGCCCTGCTGGCCAAGCGCAACCGGGTCCTCACCGCGCAGCTGGACGGCGTCCGCACCGCAGGCAAGGCCGAGGCCATCATCGCCGTGCTCGTGGCCCGCGGCCTGCCCCCGACCGACGCCCAGCGGAAGACCATCGTGGCCACCACCGATCCAGCCACGATCGCACGCTGGCTTGCCGTCGTCGCCACCTGTGCGAGCGTGTCCGAGCTGCTCGACGCCCACCCCGGTTGACCTTGCCGATTGACCTTGCCGATTGACCTTGCCGATTGACCTTGCCGATTGACCTTGCCGGTTGACCTTGCCGATTGACCTTGCCGGTTGACCTTGCCGGTTGACCGGCCTCCTCAGCGAGGCGAAGGTACCCTCAGCGTCAGAGGGTGCCGTGGCGGTTCGCAAGCTCTCGATATCGGAAGTGAGATCGCTGACGGGTAGCGAGTTCGCCAAGGGCCAGACGATCCTCGACCAGGGCAAGCTCGAGCACCTCGCCCAGACCGAAAAGAAGCTCTACGCCAAGGCGGCCGGCTCGCGGGGAGCGAGCTACCAGACCTCGATCACCTTCGACGACCAGGGCAAGGTGCTCGGCAAGCGCGGGCGCCGGGCCAACTGCACCTGTCGTGCCGCGTGGACCCGCGATTTTTGCAAGCACGCGACCGCCCTGCTGATCGCGTGGAGCAAGACCCCGGATGCCTTCGCCGTCTCGGAGACCCCCGCCGAGGAAGAGGCCAAGACCGCTCGCGCTGCGAAAGACGACGGCAAGAACGGCGGCAAGAACGGCAGCGCGCCCAAAAAGCGCAGCAAGAAGAAGGCGAGCGCCCCCAAGGTCGACGGCAACGCGCTCAAGAAACAAGGGGCCGAGCGTGTCGACACGCTCGTGCGCGAGCTGGCGGTCATCGGGGTGGGCGCCACCTCCCAGCAGCGGGTGGACCAGCTGCAAGAGCTGGCCGCCACCCTCTTTCAGCTCCAGCTGCGGCGACTCGAAGAGCGCACCCTGGGCCTGGCCCGCCTGCTCAGCCGTGACGACGCCGCGTCCCACCCGGTGCGCGTGGCCTCCACCCTGGCCAACATGCTGCTGACCGCGGTCCGGATCAAGGCGCACTGCGACGGCAAGACCCTGGAGGATCGCTACATCACCGAGCTCGTTGGCAAGACCTGGACCAAGAAGGATCGCAAGCCGGTCGAGGGCTTGGAGCTGCTCGAGTACGCCTACGATACGCGCACCAACAACAAGAAGCACCGGATCTGCGCCAGTCGCTTCATCGACCTGAAGTCGGGCGAGCACTATATGGAGCTGCAGATCCTCCCCGATCACATCGCCAAGCGCACCGACCCCAAGCCCAGCCACGCGGGCAAGGTGCTCGACGGCGTTCGCGGAGGGCTCTATCCCGGCTTTGCCCCGTGGCGGATCCACCTCGAAGAACACGACCGCCGCCGACCGGTGACGGCCGCCGATCTGCAGCGCGCCCGCGCGCACGCCACCCCGATCGGCGCGACGGTGGCCGCCTTCCAGGCCCACCGCCGCGACGTGTTCGCGCCCGATCGCATGCCGGCGTTCGTCCGGGTCGCGGGGTTGGTGGCCAAGGGCGGCCGACTGCTCGTGTTCGACGAGGACGGCGCCACCTTGCACCTTCATCCGTCGCCCGGGCTGGAGCAGCGCATGGGTGATGCGCTGGAGGGCTGCACCCTGCACGGGATCTTCGGCGAGATCGATCTGGAGCACGCGATCCCGACCCTTTGGCCCACCCGGCTGCTGGTGCAGGCGCCGGGCGGGCCGGCCCTTCGCGCGGTGGGGGCGGCGCGCGGGGGCTATGCGGCGACCGAGCCTCGCGCTTGGGCCGATGTGGCGCGGCAAACGGGGCTGTCGTACGCGGCGGTGAGCGTGGGCGAGGTGCGTGAGGCGCTGGCGGGGCTGTTGGTGGGAGGGCTGACCGGCCTCGACCGGCGAGCCACCGAGTCGCTGACCGAGCGCCTGCGCACGCTAGCGCTGGGCTCGCTGGCCGAGCGACTGGATCGATTGGTCGCCCAGCCCGATCCCGCGTCTCGCGTGGGCGGCTTCATCAAGCTCTTTTCGGTGCTCGAGGTGGCGATGGTCAAGCTGACCGGGGCCGCCCCGCTGGACCGGCAGGGCCTGGTGCCGGTGCCCACCCACGGCAGCATCTACATCCCCGAGCCCGGGGGGCAGCGGACGCCCAGCGAGGCGATGACGGCGAGGCTGGCCGGCACGCTGACCCGCTATGAAGCGGCGGTGCACTACCACCGCTACTACCGCGCGCTGACGCCCGAGCAGATCGGCCACGATCACTTGGTGCTGGCCGACGGCGCGGCCGCGCCCTATGTGATCGACGCGATCGCCCCGCGGCCCGAGCTGGCGGTGGCGGTGGCCGAGTCGATCCTGGCGCTGCCCATGGGGATGATCGCGCTGCGCACGGCCTTTCGCCTGCTGGGGCGCACGGGCAGCCCCGAGGCGGAGCTGCTGCTCAAGTCGTACTCGGGGCGCCATCGCAAGGCGGGCAAGCGCTTCGGGCAGCGGGTGGTGCACATGGCCGACGACGCGCTGCTCGTGCTGCAAAAGGATCGCCCTCGGCTCAGCCCCCTGGCCGAGGCGCGCCGCGACCACCTCGAGTACAAGCTGGGTCCGCTGCTGTCGCAGGCCCGCTCCGACAAGGAGGCCGAGCGTCGGGCGCTGGGCTGCGAGGCGCTGGCCGAGCTCGGAGCGACCGAGGCGATCCCCGAGCTGCGCGCCCTGTTTCGCACCGATCGCGCGCAGAAGGTCCGCGAGCAGGCCGCGCTCAGCCTCGCGATGCTCGGCGACGCCCAGATCCTCGAGGAGCTGCTGCTCGCGGTGCGCCGCCGGGGCCCCAAGGACAAGTCGATGGCCCACACCGCGTGTCGAGCCCTGGGCCACCTGGGCGACAGCCGGGCGCTGCCCACGATGACCGAGCTCTACCTCGAAGGCTTTACGGCCAGCGTGATCGCCGATGCCTGGCTGCGCTTTGGGGTGCTCGCGCTCGATCCGATCGCCTCGATGCTCGACGCCGATCCCAACCTCGCCCGGCGCTCCGCGCTGGCGGCCCCGCTGGTCCACATGCCCGCGCCCTTCGTCGTCGACCGCTTGCTCGCCCGCCTGCGGGGGGCCCCGCGGGGGAGCGAGCAGACGATCGATCTCGATGATGAGGCGGTCGCTCGACGCGCGGCGGCGTATCTCAAGCTGTGCACCGACAACCGTGAGGCCCGCGCTGCGCTGGCGCAGGGGCTTATTGAGGGGCACTCGGGCGGGGCCACCGGCGCCGGCAAGCGCGTGCTCGCCAGCGCCAACAAGCTGCGCGCTCGACCGGGGTGAGGGCGGGCCTTGGTGCCGGCTCGCTGCCTGGCGCTAGATCCTGCATTCGAAACGAAGAGACGAGCGGGACCGGCCCGCTCGTCTCGTCGTTCATCGCGCCTTGCGGCCTACTTCGGTCGCACGGGCGGGGTGTTGGGCTTGGTGGGCGCCTTGTCCGCGGGCGTGGTGCCCGATGCGTCCGAGGTGCCCGTCGCCGAGGTGCCCGTCGCCGAGGTGCCCGTCGCCGATCCGCCGGCCGCGGCGGCCTCCCTCTTGAGCCGGATCTGGTTCCATCGGTCGGCCTTGGCCTTGATCTCTTCGGAGGGCTCTTCGCAGACGTCGTCCGGCGTGTCGGGCGTGATGTTCGGCATCCCCTGGAGCTTGAACTCGATCCGCCGGTTCTTGGCGCGGCCGCGCCGGGAGTTGTTGGGCGCGAGGGGCTCATCGGGTCCGGCCCCGCGGGTGATGATCCGCGTGGGTGCGATCTCTCGGTCGACCATCCACTGCCGCACCGAGGCGGCCCGCCGATCCGACAGGTCGAGGTTGTACTCGCGGCGACCCCGGCTATCGGTGTGGCCGATGATCTCCACGTTGAAGTCGGGATAGTCGCGGAAGACCTTGAGCGCCTCCCGCAGGACCCGCTCGCTCTTCTTTCGGATCTTGGCCTTGTTGGTCTGGAAGTAGATCCCGCGGATCACGCCGGTGAAGCGCTTGACCTCCTTGGGGATCACATCGCAGCAGCCGTCCTCGTCTTGGTAGCCGTTCTTGTTCTCGGGCTGCAGGGGGCACTTGTCGTCGGGATCGAGGAAGCCGTCCTCGTCCGTGTCGGGGATCGGGCACCCGAAGTACTCGGGCACGCCCGGCTCCTCCGGGCACTCGTCGTCGAGGTCGCGGATCCCGTCCCCGTCCGTGTCGGGGCACCCGTTGAACTCCTCGAGGCCGGGGGTCTCAGGGCACTCGTCGTCGGGATCGAGGATCCCGTCCCCGTCCGTGTCGGGGATCGGGCACCCGTTGTACTCGGGCACGCCGGGGACCGTGGGGCACTCGTCATCGGGGTCGAGGATCCCGTCCCCGTCCGTGTCGGGGATCGGCTTGGGCGGCTCGGCCTTCTTGCGGCCCAGGGTGACCGAGAACCCCAGCAGGGCCTCGACGTTGTGGATCACGCCGTTGTCGACCCCTCGCGCCGCGGTGATGTGATCGCGCACGTCGAGGCGCAGCATGGTGTAGCGCGTGAGGAAGAACTTGACGCCACCGCCGAAGTGGACCGACGCGTCGATGTCGTTGCCTACCGCGGGGCGATCGCTGGACACGTTGAGCATGCCGGCGCCGACCAGCACGAAGGGGGTCACGCTCCACAGCCCCAGCTGCCCTACCAGGCTCAGGCGCATGCCCCACAGCGTGGCCGACAGGTCGTCAGACGTGCGCGTGGGCATCACGCCCGCCTCGCCCTCGATCCCGAAGAAGCGGATCGGGTAGTAGCCCAGACGGGCCCCTAACGACGGTGCGACCGAGTTGAACTCTTTGAAGCCCTGTAGCGAGCCGAGGTCGGGATCGGGCTCGAACAGCTCGAGTCGGCGTGAAGGGACGAGCACGCCGCCGTAGACCCCGATCTCGGCCATGTTGCGCTCGGGAGCCCAGCGCTTGATCCATTCTTGATCGCCGCGATCGCGGGTACGGTCGGCTTCGGCGTCCTCGGCGGCCTCCGAGTCGGCCGCGCCCTCAGCACCGGCCTCCCCTTCGGTGGCCTCCGATGTGGGGGCGGCGTCCCCCGTCGCGTCGCCGGCCGTCTCGCCGCCGGCGGCTGCGCCCTTGGTACCCACCGAGACCGAACCAGAGGCGTTGCCTTCGGCCGCCGGCTCGGACGCCATCGCCAGGGTCGAGAGAGTCCCGGCGAGCAGCGCCGAGAATGTGGTGACAATACCCTTGGTCCTCATGCGTGTGTGTCCCACGTGGGATCCTGCGGGACATAGCACCGTTACCGCAAGAAACCCACTCGACGTACGTCACATGGCCCGCATCTGGACGGTCGTGCCTTCCCCGACAAGACCGATGACGACTGATTACGACCGATTGTGACCAGTGATCGCGGCCGATCGCGACCGATCGCGACCAATCGCGACCGATCGTCGCAATGCGTATAGGGGTTCGCTGTACCCATGCTCCGGTGAGCGTCCGCTCAGGGTTCCGATTTGCGTGTTAACTGCCGAGAGGCCGGGCTAAGGGCTAGAATGTCCGGCAAATGTCGAACCTACGTTGGTCTCTTGCTGGTGCCGGCCTGTTTGCGTGCGGCCTTCCGCTCGGCTGCGCCGAGCCCTGCCTCGACGACGGGCTAGGACAGGACAACCCGATCATCTGCCCGCAAAACAGCGGGAGCAACTCGCAGAGCACGACCGAAGATCCGACCACCACGACCGGCCCGACCGACACCACCTCGATAGGCGGCATGTCCGGCTCGCAAACGAGCACGGCCGACGGGACGGAGACCGACACGGATACGGATACGGATACGGACACCGATACCGATACCGACGGCGAGTCGCTGTGGTGCCGCGACGTGGATATGGATGGGTTCGGCGACCCGGATAACTGCGAGATGTCCGAGGAGCCCGTCAAGGGTAGCGTCGACAACGGTGACGACTGCGACGACGTGGACGAGTTTACGTTCCCCGGAGCGGCGCCGAACGACGATCTGCAGGCGTGCATGCGCGATCAGGACGACGACGATTTCGGGGACGACTTTGGAGGCGAAAAGCCGCCCGAGGGGATCGAGGCGGGGACCGACTGCATCGATACCGAGCCCGCGATCTTTCCCGGGTCGGCCGAACTCGAGATACCGCCCGAGCTGTGCACCTCCGACCAGGATGGCGACGGGTACGGCGATCAAACTCCGCCCAAGGGCGCCATGCCGGGGACCGACTGCCTCGACACGGACGCCAGCATCTTTCCCGGCGCGGCAGACATGGAAGATCCGCCCGACCTATGCGCCCAGGATGAAGATGGCGATGGCTGGGGCGACATCGATCCGCCGACGGGAGTCGAGCCAGGGACCGATTGTGATGACATGGACGGCAACACTCATCCGGGAGCAGCCGAGAACGAAGATGATTCTACGCCGTGCATGACCGACGCTGACGGCGACGGGTATGGTGATGCGAACCCCGGTGGAGGAGCCATCCCGGGGGGCGACTGTTATGACAGCAACATCGACCTCAACCCCAATACGCTCGCGCTAACCGCCTTCTTGCCGCACCTCGGTGCACCGATGGAACCGCGCACCCTCGCCACGGTAGTGACCGACGGTATGGATGCTGGCGACCTCGAGATTCTGATCACGCTTCAAGATCCCATGGGCCAGCCCGTAGATGTTGACATCACGAGCGCTACCATAAGCGAAAATGGGGAAATCTTCGCAAACGACCGAGCCAGCGTTCAGATTCAGACTGTTCTAGATTATGCAGCTACCTGCATCGGAGGAGTAGGAGAAGTAGTGCCAGTTGGCATGGCGCCCTACGGAGATCCAGGTGACGTCGTATGTGGGCTTGAGTTCGGTGGCGATGGCATGCTCTATGGGATCAACGAGGACGGCAATCTACTGACCTTCGATCCAGCAATGGGGACAATTGTAGCAAGCGCGTTGATTACTTCCATAGGCGTCCCGCTCAACATCAGCTCATGCGGCATGGCCTACGATTGCACACAAGATCGCCTGCTAGTGGCCAACGGCGTCAATCAGACGATCTACAGCATTGACCCGACAACAGCCGCTGCCGCGATCGTACGCGACCTCGATGCAGACTTCGACAACCCGTGGGATCCGGCGGGTCTTGAATATGATCCGACCCGCCAGATGGCATTCATCGCCGTGGACACCGACATATTCGAGGTCGAGCTCAACTCGATGATGCCGCCTCTCTACCTCGGCAGTTTCGGGGATCCGGTATCCAACCTCCAGTACCTCCCCAACTGCATGTGAGCAGCTCCGACCTCTGCCGCGCCCAATCCTCCCCGCGCTAGATCAAAAACGGGCCGGCGGTTTCCCGCCGGCCCTGGCTCCACTTCGCTGTTGCTATCCCAGGTGCCCCCACGGCACCTCTCTCGTTCGTCTCGGGATCGACCGTCGCCACCCGCCCTCCGGGCATTTGTGAACGGCAGGGGTGAGGATGGTTGCCCGTCGGATGAAGAAGCGAGCGGCCTTCCCTTGACGTCCCCCTGTAGAGCACGTGTCGTGCCAACTCCGACCCGTCCTCGGTTCGAGCACTTGCCGGGGGATCCCTTCGGGCTTTGGGCAACCCGCCCAACACCGCCTGCCCAAGTCGCCCGCTAGCCCTCCCGACTTGCCCTCCCGATTTGCCTCCTCCGGGCCATCCAGCCGGGCGGCTCCTCCGCCGCGCTCGCCCGCCAACCCGCGTGCCCCCGCAGATCGCCCTCAAGCGCCCGCTGACGCCCCACTATGCCCCACTACATCGCGAACGTGAGACTTCGCTGCTAGCTTGAACAGGCGAGGTTTCTTTCGCTTTGTCATCGCGAGCCAGCAGTTGGCTCGCAGCGAGTCTGTTGGGTTCGGTGGCCTGTGCCCCCCCCTTACCGGAGCTCTTGGCCGAAGGCCAGAGAGTGGCGGTAGGGGTTCAGGCCGAGGTCGAGCTATGCGCCGGCACGTTGCGCGCCTGGGATGATCATGTGGGTTTCGTTGAGGCCCAGCTGGGGATCGCACGCGACCCCGACCGGCTGATCGAGGTCTTCGTGGTCGAAGACACCGCCCCGTGGTGTGACGACGTGATGGCCTGCTACATCGGCGGCTGGGTCGACGCCACCTTCGTGCCCGCCTACGAGCCGCGCGCGATCTGGCACGAGCTGGTGCACCACGTGGCCTCGGGCTCCGACTTGGGCATGACCGATCGCTTCCTCAGCGAGGGCATGGCCGGCAGCCTGGGCGACCGCTGGTGCCCCGAGCCCGGCGTCCCCTGGCCTACCCCGCCCTTGCGGCAGTTGCTGGCCCGCGACGACGTGGCCTACGAGCACTACCCCCGGGCCGCCCAGTTCGTGGACTTCGTGCGAGCCGAGCACGGGGCCGAGGCGCTGGTGCAGCTGGTGGACTGTGTAGACCGTGGCGATCCCCTCGACGCGGTCGAGCGCTGCTTGGAGCAGACCCTCCACGGAGACCTGACCACCATCGGCGCCCAGTTCGCCGCGCGCGCCCCCGCCGTGCACGAAAATCCTGCCCTGTGCCGGGGACCGGTGGTGCCATGGGAGGACTCGGGATGGACCTTCGATGCCGCGCTGGCCTGCGAAGACCCCGACGTTCAAAACACCTTCCGCTCCCGCTACGACCGAGAGACCTCCGCGCTGGTGGAGATCCCCAAGCCCGGCCATTATGCCGTCGACCTGCACGCCGACGGCGACGCCACGCTGGAGATCGAGCCGTGCTTTTGCGCCACCGAGCAAGCCTCTTTATGGCACGAGCCCGAGTCCGGCTCGGTATGGGTCGGCGAGCCCGGGCGCTATCGCTTCGTGTTCCGCACCGCGGATCCGACCACCTCGCGACTTCAGGTGCAGCTGCGACCCACGGGCGAGGCCGGAGCCCAAGCGCCGGTCTGAAGCCCGGAGTGGGAACAGACCGCACTCGGCCTTCGTACGTAGGCACGTGCGCATGCGCGCCTGGCTCGCCCCCTTCGCCCTGCCGGTCCTGCTGCTTGCGACCGCGTGCAACGACCCCGCGGCCCACATGCCGAGGGCAGTATCCGAAACACCGACACCAGCACCGGCCACCTCGGCCCCGAATGTAGGACCACGCTCGACCGAAAATTTCCCCGCATGTCCGCTTCCGAACCTTCCCCCTGAACATCCGCCTGGACACCTCCCGGAGTTTGGGGAGTCATCGGAATTCATCGGGAAGTGATCGGGAGTCATCATCCCACCTTGGCGTCGAAGACCCGATCGAGCTTACGCAAATGAGTCGCAATGAAGGCTTGCGGGAACAGGTTCGAGAGGTAGTCTCGTAAAGCAGTGAAGTATGGCCGTGGTTTGGTTTTGATGCTGGGCGCAGGTTCGTTGGCGGGCTGTCCCAATCCCACTACCCCCAACACACCCGAAGACACGGAAGGGCTGGGTACCACTCCGTTCAACTTCGGCAGCAGCAGCAGCAGCGGCAACGACCCGTTCCCCAACGACAGCCTCGACACCTCCGGCTCGCCCACCGATCCGCTCCCCGAGCTCACCACCGGCGGCTGCGCTGAGGTTCAGGTGCAGGTCGATCCGATCATCCCCACCTTGTTCTTGCTGGTCGACCAGTCGGGGAGCATGAACAACAACTTCTCGGGCCAGTCCCGCTGGGACGCGATGTACGAGACGCTGATGGATCCGGCCAACGGCGTGGTGACCACCCTTGCGTCTCAGGTGCGCTTTGGCCTGGCGCTCTACACCAGCGACGGCGGCTTCGCGGGCGGCGAGTGTCCCTTGCTCGACACCGTCGAGCCCGCGCTCGACAACTTCACTGCGATCGACGACGTCTTCGATCCCGCCGACCCGCTGGGTGACACCCCAACCGGGGAGTCGCTGGCCGCGGTCGCGCAAATGCTGGCCGACTTCCAGGCCGACGGCCCCAAGGGGATCGTGCTCGCCACCGACGGCGAGCCCGACACCTGTGACGAGCCCAACCCGCAAAACGGGCAGCCGGAGTCCCTCGAGGCCGCCGCCGAGGCGTTCAACCTGGGGATCACCACCTACATCATCAGCGTGGGTGACGACGTCGGCGCCGACCACCTGCAAGAGATGGCCAACGTGGGGGTGGGCAAGGCGCCCGACGACGCCATGCCGGCGCCGTACTACCAGGCCCTCGACGTCATGCAGCTGGTCGACGCCTTCGAGGAGATCATCGGCACCTTCGTCAGCTGCGAGCTAGCGATCGAAGGCGAGGTCGATCTCGACCAAGCCTGCGACGGCACCGTCACCCTCGACGGCACGGAGCTCGAGTGCGGGGTCGACTACGACCTGCCCGATCAATCTACCCTGGTGCTCCAGGGCGAGGCCTGCGAGACGCTCCGCGACGGCGGCGACCACACCGTCGACGCCAGCTGGCCCTGCGGCGCGGTCAACATTCCGTAGGACGAGTGCCCTGTTCCCGGGACGCCGATCTCAGCGTTCGAGCCTACGAAGGCCGCTCACCACGAGCACGCCCCGTCAATGCCGGCATTGTGGGCGGCTCAGAATCCCGAGCCCGGTTGCTCGAGGAACGCGAGTTCCTCGGGTGTGCTCGCCCGGCCGAGGATCTCGTTGCGGTGAGGAAAACGCCCCCAGTCGCGCACAATGTCGCGATGCTTGACGGCGAAGTCGATGTTCTTGGCCAGGCCGTCTTTGGCCGCGACGGGGCATTGGTCGTGAAGCGCTCGAAACAACACGATACAGCGCTCTTGGTGCGCGAGATCCTCTGAGTGCATCAGCGGCATATAGAAGAAGACGCACTCGTCGGTTCGCAGCATCCGATCGAAGCCACGCTCTAGCCCAGAATGCACGATCTGCACGGATTGCCCGTCCGCGGCGTACATCTTGGCGGTGTTGCGAAACATGTTGCGACTGAACTGATCCAAGACGATGACCAGCGCCAGGCACGAACTAGCGTGCTCTTGCCAAGCTCGCCGCTCGCCCGCGACGATCGCTTCATACGTCGCCAAGAATCGATCTCTTATCTCTTCGTCGAAGGCGGGGTCCTTCTTCCACCACGACTTGCGCTTCGACGCCTCGGCCCGCCCGTCCGCGTCGAGTTGCCCGAACCAGAAATCCAGCACGTCTTCCGCTTCCGCTTTACTCACAGGGCAAGTGTGCCTGAAATCGATGTCGCCCGGCCACGACGAACGCGCTCCAAGCGCAGGCTAACGCACGGGTGGACGCGCAAGCGTACGAGCACGCGCACGCGCACGCGCACGCGCACGCGCGGCGGTCGGCGTCTGTGCGTCCCATCGTCGAGCATGCGACATTCCGTGCCATGATCGATCCTCGGCTCGACGGCGGCTTGCTCGTGCTCCTGTCTGTGGCGCTCACCTCGGCCGCATGCCAGCCCGCGGGCGACGGTCACGACGGCGAAGCGCTCGCCGCCGTCTCTAGCCGGCTGGAAGCAACGCAGCAGCGGCTGACCGCGATAGAGACCAAGCTCGATGCGCTGACCACCACGCTCCAAGATCAGGCCCTGGCCCTCGAACCCCTGACCGCCTGGGCCGCCGAGCGCAAGGCACAAGACGAGACCCATGAGGCCCGTCGTCGGGAACGCGGGGCGATGCTCAGGCCCGATGCTCGGCCGAATCCAGCCGGCACGAGCAGCTCCGAGCTCAAGGCCGCGACCGAAGGGATCCAGTGCGAGGGCCTGGAGACCGCCAAGATCGAGTGCAAGGTCGACCGAGCGCTGCTCGACGATCTGATGGACGATCCCGCGAAGCTCGCTCGACAGGCTCGTATCGTCCCCAAGCAAGAGGGCGGATCGGTGGTGGGCTACAAGTTCTATGGGATCCGCTCGGGCAGCCTGCCCAAGCGTCTCGGGATCGAGAACGGCGACATGCTCACCGCGGTCGACGGCAAGGCGCTGACCTCCATAGACCAAGCGATGGAGATCTACGCCGGGCTTCGCACGGCGACTCGCATAGAGCTCAGCCTGGAGCGCCGAGGCAAAGCGATCGCGCTGGTCGTCGAGTTCGTGGAGTAGAGATCGCAAGACTGACGCTCCGCGGAAGCAACGGTCTTATGACCCACACTAAGAACGGGGAATGAAGGCCAACCATCTCGATGAGGAGATCGCGAAAGTCCTCGGGAAGATCGATCAACCACGCCCCCGTGGAACGAAACGAAAGGGAGTCTCCGATCGCGGGTAGCTCGGCCAGAGTCGACCGGAGAGGGACCATCCTTCTCTAGTACGCTTGGTCACCAAGGACAACGCTGCTGGACCGAGCAACGGATGCAGATCGTATTCACGATCCTGCAGGCGAGCCTTTCGTAGGATGGCTCGATTACGCCGCTCCATGGCTCGCGCCTTGCGTTCGGTCTGCTCGGCCACCAGGAGATCTTACCAGACCACATGCCGTGCCCACCAGAGCACCGGAGGCCCCGCACCCGCGAGCTCACGGCCACCCCACCTGCGCTACCCCGCCGGCGGGATCTGGTCGCAGGTCTCCCCGATCACCTCGGCCAGCGCCGAGCCCACCACCTGGGCGTAGTCCAGCGGCTCCTCGATGCTCCCCGTGCCGGTGAACCCGGGGAAGAGGTTGAAGAACTGCCACAGCCCGTTGTTGACCCCCTCGATACACTGGTTGACCAGCCCGGTGACGATCACGCACTGATCGCCGCCGCAGCCCGCCTTCGCGTCGACGATCATGTCGTAGTAGGTCATCGCCCCCTCGGGCGACTTGTCGGGCTCGTCGGTGAGCACCACGACCACCAGCACCGCGCCTTCGTCCCGCAAGAACCCCTCGTTGGCCATCGCGTTGGCCGGGTGAAAGGCGTAGCCCGCCGCCGCCGACATCATCTCGAAGCTGCACCCGGTCTCGCCCGCAGCCACCGCAGCCCCGGAGAACCAATCCTTGAACGCGGTGGAGTCATCCCCCACGGTCGCCGAGAAGTAGCGCTGGCCTTGCCACTCGAACAGCCGCCCCTGCTCGCCGTTGCCCGCGGTGGTGCCCATGTCGGGGGTGATGTAGCGAGAGAGGATCGCGCTGTCGGAGGCCGTGGTCTGGCAGTTGAAGTAGAACTCGGAGCAGCTCCCATTATAGAAGGCGGTGGTGGTCATCCCCACGTGGAGATCGGTGCCCGCCGGCAGGTTCGCCCACATCTCGTCGACGAAGCTGGGCCACGCCAGCGCCAGCGCCAGCTGGTACTCATCCATCGACAGCGAGTTGTCGATGACGAAGAGGATGTCGACGAAGTTACAGAACTCCTGACCGGGCGTGCCCACGTCTTGGGACGCCACATCGAGCTTGGGGCCGTCCCCCGCGGTCGCGGCGGCCGAAGAGCCCGAGCCATCGAGCGCCATGGTGCTGCCACCCGAGCTGCCGTCGGGCACAACGGTCCCGGCGCTCGAGGTCGGCTCGGCGACCGTCCCACCGGACACGAAGGGGTTGTCGGGCTCGGGCGAGACCGAACAGGCCAAGCCAAGCGACGCCGACAAGATGGACGGCAGACCAACGGCCCGACCGAAGGAGACGAGCTCGGGCCGCAGACGGACCCGACGATCGATCGACGAGGACATGGCCGCCATTGTGAAGCAAAGATCGGGATCCGTGTTCGATCGATGACCGAAGCCTCCGCATTCGTTGAAATTTGCCTCAGTCACGAGGCAGGACTCCCCATGGGACCCGCCGGCCATCAGACCCAACCGACCACTCGTTGCGCGCCTGCCCGTCTCTGTCTCGCTCGCTCGCTCGCTCGCCCTCAGCCTCAACGGGTGGAGGGGATCTGCTGACAGGAATCACCGATCGCCTGCGCGAGCGTGGGACCGAGCACCTGCCCATAGTCGCCCGGCACCGCGATGTTGCCCAGAGGCAGGACGTTCGAGAAGAGGCCGATGAACTGCCAAAGCTCGTCGTTCACCCCTTCGATGCACGGATCGACCAAGCCCGTGACGACGACACATGGATCGCCACCGCAACCGGCCTTGGCGTCGACGATCATGTCGTAGTAGGCGACCGCACCCTCGGGCGACTTGTCCGGCTCGTCGGAGAGCACCACGAGCACCAGCACCGCACCTTCGTCCCGCAAGAACCCCGCGTTGAACCCGGCGTTGGCCGGGTGCAAGGCGTAGCCCGCCCCGGCCGACATCATCTCGAAGCTGCACCCCACCTCCCCTATCGCCACCATGGCCTCAGACAGCCACTGCTCGAGGCCGCTGTCACCGTCGCCCGCAGACGCGGAGAAGTAGCGCTGCCCGTCCCACTCGAACAACCGCCCCTGCTGGCCGTTGACTCCGGTGTTGGCCACGTCGGGAGTGATGTAGTGCGCGAGGATCTCGGCCTTCGTCGACGCGCTCACGCAATTCAATGTGCTCTCCGAGCACGGTCCGTTGAAGAACGAGGTGGTCGTCAGACCCGCGTGCACGCTGGTGCCCTCGGGCAGGGTGGCCCACAGATTGCCGACAAAGCCGGGCCAGGGGGTCGCCAGCTGAGCCTGATAATCGGCCATCGACAGCGAGTTATCGATCACGAACAGGATGTCGACGGCGTTACACGGCTCGGGCTCGACCGCGGGCACGTCTGGAGCGCCCATGTCCATCAAGGGCCCCGGATCCATGGTCGTCGATTCCATGGTCGTCGATCCGGTCCCGTCGGCCATCGCGGTGGTCGACACCCCACCGGTCAACGCCCCACCGGTCGACGACGCGGTGCTCAGCGATAGACCCGTCGATGGCGAGGGATCGGGCCGGTTACCTGTGGTGCTGCCCCCCGTCCCCGACTGCTCACCCGGGTCGACCAGAGGGTTGCAGGCCAACGAGCTCAGCGCCACCCCGAAGCCGGTCGAGACGAGCGCCCGACCAAACCGTACACGATCAGATCCAGGGCCGAAGGGACGAGCAATCGGACAGCGAGGCATACCTCATGGTGGCCCAAGACGAGCACACTTGCCCAGCCGGCCTCGGCATGAAGGCTCACCCCTTGACGCCGCCAGAGGCCAGCCCCGCCACCAGATGCCGCTGCACCAGATAGAACAGCCCCATCACCGGTAGCGAGACCACCAGCGCTCCGGCGGCAAACTTGTCCCATTGGGCGTCGTACTCGCCGATGAAGCGCTGGAGCATCACCGGCAGGGTGAACATGGTCTCGTCGTCGAGCAGGGTGGCGGCGAGGATGAACTCGTTGTATGCGCTCATGAACGCGAACAAGGCGGTCACCGCGATTGCGGGGCGGGCCACCGGCAGCACGACCTTGCGGAAGGCCTGAAAGCGGGTGGCCCCGTCGACCATGGCCGCCTCCTCGAGATCGACGGGGATCGCCTCGAAGGCGGCCCGTAGCTGGAAGATCGCAAAGGGCACCGAGGTGCTCGCGTAGCACAGCACCAGCCCGGTCCGGGAGTTGAGCAGGCCGAGCGCGTCGAGGATGAGATAGAGCGGGATCGCGCTGGCCACCGCGGGGAACATCTGGGTGGCCAGCAGCGCTCGCACGCCGGCCGCCTTGCCCAGAAACGAGAACCGAGCCAACGCATAGGCGGTGGGGATCGCGATCACCACCCCGGTGACCGCGGTGGCGGTCGAGACCACCAGCGAGTTGAGCAGCTGCCGCCCAAACAACCAGATCGAGGTGCCGTCGGAGAGCTGGCGCTCGGAGAGGACCACCGCGTCGAGGTGCTCGAGGGTGGGGGCCTGCGGCAGGGGCAAGGCCCGCGGCTCGGGGGTGAGCGAGCCGGACAGGGCGGTGGCCACCACCCAGAGCACGGGATAGAGGGCAAAGGCCACCGCGAGCACGAGCACCCCGTGCACCGCGATCCGCTCGGACAGGCTGGCCGTGCGCCCCATGCTAGTCGTCTCCCCCGCCCCGGCCGCTGCGATCCCAGCGGCCCCGCGTGCGCTCGAGCAGGCGGGTGGTGAACATCAGCAGCAAGAAGATCAGCACCGCATAGGCGGCCGCATAGCCATACTGGGCCTCGCGGGTGAAGGCCCAGCGGTAGGCCTCGGACACGAGGATGTCGGTGCTGCCATCGGGGTCGCCGCCGGAGACCAGGAACACCACGTTGAACATGTTGAAGGTCCAAATAGCCCCCAAGGTGATCGAGGGCATCATGGTGGGGCGGATCATCGGCAGCACGACCCGGGTCAGCCGCTGCCACCGGGTGGCCCCGTCGACCTCGGCCGCCTCGAGCACGTCGCGGGGCACCGCGGTCAGGGCCCCGATCGTCACCACCATCATGAAGGGAAAGCCCAGCCAGATGTTGGTGGCCGCATTGGCGGTGAAGGCGGTAGAGAACGAGGAGAACCAGGCGATCGGCTCCAGGGTGAGCCCGAAGGCGTCGTTGAGGGCGAGGATGATCCCGGTGATCGCCCCATATTGCTGGTCGAACATGCCCTTCCACGCCAGCGCGGTGACGTAGCTGGGCACGGCCCAGGGGATGATGAGCAGCACCCGGTAGACGGCCCGCAGGCGCAGCAGCGGGCGCGAGAGCACAAGGCCCAAGCCAAGGCCCAGTCCCAGGTGAAACGCCACGTTGACCACGGTCCACAAGAGCGTCACCAGCAACACCAGGTAGAACGAGCCGGTGGCCAACAGCGGCCCTCCGCGCGCGCTGAGGATCTCGACGAAGTTGGCAACGCCCACATACTCCACCTCGCCGGCGGGGCCGGCAAAGAGCGAGGTGGCGGCGCCCACGGCCAAGGGAAGGATCACCAACACGCCTACCGCGAGGACGGCGTGGGCCACGTAGCGATAGGCGGGCAGCGACCGGCGCAGGCGCTCGCGGAGCTGCGGCTGCCGGGCGCGCTGCACGAGCACCAGCGCCCCCCACAGCGACAGCACGCCCAACCCCAGCAAGACAGGCCACGGCGAGGCGGGCGGCGGCGGCGGACGGCGAACGTCGTCAAAACGATGCTGCGCTTCGACAAGAGCGTCGGCGGGCTCGGCCTGACCGCGGAGGACCTTGGCGATCGCCCGATCGGCCGGCTCGAAGGTGGAGCGCATGGCCGGCGAGGTGGGCATGGGAATGGCGACCTGGGCCTGCTGGGCAAACGCGGCCAGCAGCGGATCGTCGGGAGGGATCGGCACGTCGGTGCGAGCGGTGAGCGTCCGGGCCCGCGTCTGTCGGATCGCGGCCGCCGGCGCCCCGGCGAGGTGACGGGCCAGCGCTCGCACCTCGGGCCGAGGCGCACCGTGAGGCGAGAGCATCACCGCCTCCACAGAGAGGAAGGGTCGCAGGGGCTCCCCGGTGGCCTCCAGCACGGGCAGGGGCTGCACCCGGTAGGGGACTACGTCATCGAGATCGGCAGCGAGCCAAGGTCCGCTGGCGGCCAGGGCGGCCTGCCCCGACTTGAAGAGGTTGGTGACCAGGCCGCCGTCGGCGTTGGCGGGCACGACCCCCCGCTCGACCATCTGAACCGCCAAGCGCAGCGAGGCCTCGGCCTCGGGACCGACGAAGCCGAAGCTATCGTCGTCGGCGAGCAAGCGGCCGCCGAAGGCGTGCAGCAGCGGCGCGTGCGAGTAGGCCTTCTTGGCCTCGTAGGCGTAGGCAAACACCCCGGGCGGCAAGGTGGGCGCCAAGGCCATGATGCCTTCGAGGGTCGGCGGAACCTCGGAGACGAGCGCGGTGTTGACGTAGAGCGCGACCGACTTGCGCGATAGGGGCACGGCATAGGCCTCGCCGTCCAGCAACACCGCCCGAAGCGCGACCTCGTCGAAGACGCCCGGCTGCAGGGCATCGCCCACCGGCGCGACGATCTTGCGGCGCCGATAGTCGCCGAGGCGCTCGTGCATATCGATGTAGAGATCGGGCCCCTCGCCCAGAGGAATGGCCGCGGCCAACTTCGACCCGAACGCGTCATAGGGGATCGCCAGCGGCTCGACGGGCGCCTGGTCGAAGCTCGCGAGCACACGGACCAACGCCTCCTCTTCGGCCCCCCGGTAGGCGTGCCACAGGCGGATCGGCTCTGCGGCCTCCGCGACCGCGCCCAGTAGCAGCACGAACGATCCCAGTAGCAACGACAACAAACGAGCGGGCGAGACGAGCACGAGCAGCGCAACGGAGGATACATGGGACGCGCAGACCACGAAACTCGCGAGATCGGGGTGAGAACGACGGATGGGCGCGGATGACTGCGACTGCGCAGAGCGATGCGTCGAAGGAGGCGACTTCCCCGACGGGACGTGCACGGTCGAGTGCCGAGACGATCGTGACTGTCCCGGAGGCTCCTCGTGCATCGACAAGAAGGGCGGGGTCTGCCTACTCGCCTGTGAATACGACGGCGAGTGCCGCGGCGGCTACGAGTGCAAGAACGAGGATCGCGAGGGCGCCGGCGCAAAGACCCGAGTGTGCATCGACTAGCGTGAGCCGCCGCGCGATGCGAGGTGTCATCGAACCCAGTGTCGATGGTAGGCTCGCGCGGGTGACGCAGGTCGAACAGCTCACCGCCCAAGCAGCGCAGTGGCAAGCCGCGGGGCGGGTCGACATGGCCGCGCAGTACTATGGCGCTGCGCTCGAGCAAGATCCATCCAAGTATGGGATCCGCATGCAGCTGGCCGAGTGCCTGGTGGCGCTAGGGCAGCCCGCCACGGCGGCCGAGCACTACCTGATGGTGGCCCAGGCCTATGCCGCCCGGGGGCACCAACCGGAGTGCCTGGCGATCTGCGATCGGATCCTCGGCATCGCGCCTCACGCCTTCGTGTACATGTCCGTGGGCCCCATGGTGCGTCGGATCGGCCGACAGGCGCGAGCGGTGTGCGCCAAGGCGGCCGAGGCCCACCTGGCCGCAGGCCGCCAGACCGACGGCCTCCAGATGCTGCGCCTGGGCGCAGAGCTCGACCCGCAAAACCCAGAGGTGCGGATCCAGCTGGCCCGGATCTATCTCAGTCGCCACATGAACCGCGAGGCGATCGAAGCGCTGAGCGACGCCGGCAACCTGCTCATCCAGGCCAAGCGCTACGACGACTACGTCGAGATCGCGTCCCAGATCCTCGACATCGAGCCGAGCGACGTGCAGACCCTTCGCGACCTGCCCCGCGTGTACCTCGAGCTAAACCGACCGCAAGACGCCGTCCGCACGCTGGGGCAGCTCACCCAGGTGAGCCCCGGCGACATCGTGGGCTACGAGATCCTCGCCCAAGCGTTCGCGGCGATCGGACGCACCGACAAGTCACTGTCGGTGCTCGAGCGGCTGGTCGAAGAGCTGGGCGTCACCGGGCAGGCCGACAAGGCCGACGCGATCGTCAACCACGCCCGCTACTGGCGGCCCACCGATCTGGGCTTCTTGCGCTCGCTCAACTCCCTGGAGATCCCCCGCCCCGCCCCGCCGATGCAGGCCGGGGATCCATCGGGCCACCGCGCGGCCGCACCGGAAGGCACGGTAGTGCTCAGCATCGCCGACCTGGTGCTGGACGAGAACTCCTTGCAGACATCGGCACCCTCGGGGCCGAGCGGCGGGATCGAGCTCACCGGAGCGGGAGGCACCCTGACCCTACAGATCAGCGATCTGATCCTCGACGATCGGCAACCGGCGAGCCCGGGCCCGGCAGCCCACCCCCCGGGTCCTCCGCCTCCGCCTCCTCCTCCCCCCGGCGCTCGCCCGCCTTCGGCCAACAAGGTGCACGCCGGTGAGTCAACGATCTCGTTGGATGCCAGCGATCTGCTCGAAGCGCTGATGATCACGGGCCAAGCCGACGAGGCCAACGAGGCCAGCGAGGCCACCATGGATGTGCCAACGCGGCCCGAGCGTCGTCACCGACCCGACGAGATGAGCGACGCCAGCCTCGACGCGCCGACGCTGCCCGAGCGTCGTCACCAACCCGACGCGGTCGCCCAGCCCACGCCCGAGCCCGACGACGACGCACCCACGGTGCCACCACCGGGCGCGTCCGTCCCGAGCACCCCGAGCATCCCGAGCACCCCGAGCATCCCGAGCAACCCGTCGGTCGAGCTCAACGAGGACAACCCGCCGGTCACGACCGCCTTCTACCTGCCTCAGTCGCAGCTCCCGCCGCACGAGTCACACTCGAGCGAGGATGCCACCACGATGCCGCCCCCAGGGCCGAGCGCGCCGCCGTCCAACGCCGGATCGCAGTCGATCTCCGCGCTGATCTACGACGAAGACGATGCGGATGACTCGGGCCCCGTGGACGACGATGATCCCGAGCCCGCAACCTTGCTGCACATGAAGCCGCTGACGGCCGAGGACATCGCCCGCGCGCAGCAAGGTCTCGCGTCGCCTTCTGTGCCGACCCCGGATCCGCCCGCCCCTGCGGCGACCTCACCCGACGAGCTCTCCAGGGATTCCCAGGCCGGGCTCGATGCGCCCACCGCCTTCTTCCTCCCGCAAACGCTCAGCGGATCCGGTGAGCCGCCCGCGACCCTGCCAACTCGGGAGCCCCCCGCGGCAGACCATGGCGAGCCTGCGGCGGCCGATGCCCCGCCAACCCTGCTGCTCGACGGTCACGAGCCCCCGCATGCAGTTCCCCCTCCCCCCGTGGACCACGACCATCCTCCGCCGCGGGTCGAGCCGGATGCTCCGCTCCTCGGGCCTCGAACCACGCTCGGCCAAGCGTACGACGAGCCGACCCTCGGCCCCCGGCTAGGTCGACCGGATGACTACGACGTGACCCTGGCGCCGCTCGGCGGGCCGTCGGCCGAGCACAACGCGACCACCCTCCCCCATCGAGCTCGGCCCTCCGAGGAGGCCGAACCCACGCTGGTCCCTTCGACGGCGTCCGCCCCGATCGCTGCCGGCGAGATGAGCGACGACGATACACCCACGCTCGCTCGACTCCAGCCACTGACCGCGGCCGACATCGCCAATGCCCTCGCCCGGCTGGAGACCAAAGCATCGCCGGAACGTGAGCCGCCGACGCCCTCGCCCAAGACCCCACCACCCGCTCCCGTCGGGGGATCTTCGTTCCCGTCTCCCGTCGAGCCAAGCGAGCCTGTTGCCCTGCCCGACCCTCCGTCCGTCCTTGCCTCCAGCAAGCCCCCGCCAACCGGACCACCGCCGCGCCTCGGTGAGGACGACGAAGAGGAGATGACGGTCCTCAACTTGACCGCGCTGACACCCGAGGATCTAGCGCGCGGCAGCACGAACTCGACCGACAACGACTCGGATTCCTGACCCCAAGCAGGAGAGCACGTCGAGGGAACTCGAAGGTCGGCGATACTCGTCTACGGATACGCACTCGCGATGCCGTCCGGGGATAGATCCACCCCTTCGCGGGCCAGGTAGGTGACGGCCTCGACGGCTCCCGCATGATGGGGGTCGCTGACCACCGCGGCCATGTACGGTCCGGGCCAGCCCGTGTCTGGGTCCGTCACGGCACTCACGGTAGACTCTTGGAACGACTTGAGATCGGAGAACGTCGACTCGAGACGACATAGCGACGCTCGACACTCCACGTTGGTGATGTCGGCGTTGTCACTCATCGCGAGCGCGAGCCTCTCCGCGGTCTCGGTGGCTCCGGGAGTCCATTGTGGATCGGAGGACTCGTCAAAGAATGCACTGTCGAGTTGTTCCGAGAGCACGACGGGATCGGGATCGTCGGGCGGGGCCCCTTGCGGCGTGGTTGGCGTGGTTGGCGTGGTTGGCGTGGTGTCTGCGACTTCGACGTCTTCGGCGGGCTCTTGCGGCGCCGTGGGCTGACCGGGCGCGCCTCCGGGCGCGTTGCCGACATGCTCGGCGGCTCGCTCCTCATAATGATGCTGTGCCTGTAGCGCAGCGTGCTGAGCATGACGCATATAGGCAGCCGAGCTCAAGACCTCGCGTTCGAGCCGCTGAAGCTTCTTCTGCATGCTCGCCATCTGGTCACCAGAAGGGTCGGGGGACGACTCGGGACCATCGTAGAGAGTCCATGACACGACGGAGACCAGCGCGACCGCTGCGCATCCAAAGAGGAGAAGACGAGACTTCATTGCATGCTCCAAAAGAAGAGGCGGGGGCCGGCTGGCCCCCGCCCGCACAGATCAGCCGTTGAAACCGACGGTGTTGACCCGACCACCAGGCGAGACCTGGCAGGTGGCATAGGCGTAACCCCAACCGGGCACGTGCGCACCCGTCATCGTGATGAACTGCGACGAGCCAAAGCTCGGCAGGCACTGGGCCGCGCCGCTCCCCCAGACCAACGTGGTCTCTCGGTTGACGCCAGTAGCGGTGCAACACACATTGTTCGAGGGGCCCGCGCCGTAGGCCGTGACCGAGACCGTCTTGTTGCCACCGCTGTCGATGACCAGCGGCATCTCGAAGCCCCGAGTGCTCCCGCAGTTGTTGGTCACGGTGCTGTACCACAGCGAGAAGCAGCCAGTGTCGGCGTTGGAGACGGCACGCCCGAGGCTCGCGGGCTGGGTCCGGGCCGAAGACGTTGCGGGGACGATCACCGCGCCCAGCAAAAACATGCTCAACACGAGCCTACGGCGGTTGCTCTTACGAGAGTCGTTCATTGGGATGTTGTCTTTCTATTGGGAAGTGTTCGGACGGCCGCAAAACGGCAGCCAAGGGCATCGACTACGAAAGGTCACAAGCCAGTCGCAAAAGAGCATCAAGGAAGGTAGCCAGCGTGGTGCCTTGGGCGGCCAGCCCACCAGTCTCACGGTGAGAGCAGTCGGTTCTCAGCCACTTGCCAGCGCCGTACGCTCGACCCCTATATGCGAGCGCATCGAGAGGACTGGACAACGACCGACGATTTTTTTCGGGTCTCGACGGCGCTCGAGCGGATCCGCTCTGGGCGTCATCGCCCCCGGACCTCACCCGGGCGGACGTCACGAACACCACCCAGCCCACGCCGAGGTGCCGGGCTCCTCAATGGTAGGCCCAGGACCTCGGCCGTTGACGAAGCGATTGAGCGCGTGCTAGCGGCCCGCGCGAGACTCGTGACACCGACGTCCAGCAGCTGAGCCCCGCGCTCGAGGACCCCACGAACTCCTCGAGCTGCCGCTCACTGAAGTTTCGCGTGCTACAGATGGGACTCACACAAGGGCAACAACGCCCATCTTGGGCCAATTGCCCAAGCGGTTGCCCAACACTGAGGGCAAGTTGCCCAGATCGCAGAAATTCGACGATCGATCCGAAAATCCCCGCCGTTCGGACGTCGAAGGAGAGTCGATGGGCCCCGCGGGGCAGTGGGAGGTGCGATGCGGCTTCGAACGACGACACAAACGACGACACAATGGATCTGGATCGCAGGGCTGAGCCTAACGTCCGTTGCCTGCGATCAAGAAGACGGTCGAGGCACCGGCGCCTCGGGCCTCACCGGGGTCCACCTCACTGCGACCGCGACCGCGACCGAGACCGCGAGCGGTAGCGCCTCGGACACCGACGACGACCCCAACGGTGGCACCGGCAACGACGCCGCCGGGTCGACCGATGAGGGGGACACGGAGGACTCACCGGGCGGCCCCAAGTTCGACCTGGGCGCCCCTTCGGAGACCTCCGGGAGCCCGCCCAGCTGCGAAGAGCTGGGCAACTGCGAGTGCACGATCCCCGAGCACGTGCCCTGCGACGCGGGCTCGGGCGACCCGTTCCGCGCGATGGGCCTCAATTGCCCCGGCGAGCTGCAGGTCAGCACCTCGACCTCGGGTCCCGTGTCCGCCCGCGGTGTACGCGGAAGCTTCGGCAACACCAACACCTTCGATCCCACCGAAGGCACGATCTATGCGGTGATCGGCAGCGGCTTCGTGTCCGATCTCGACCTGGTCACCCCTTTCGGCGATAGCAACCAAGGGCCGCTCCACTGCAACGACGACCTGGGCGGCTACGACCCAGGCGGCTCGCTGCCCGCTCCTTTGCGATCCAACAACGTGGGAGGTGATTGCGCAACCAACCCGGGCTTGGTCGGCACTGGTGATTGCTCCAACACGATCCAGAGCCAGTTCGACCAGGGCGTGTCGGCCAACGACTATGTGGAGCTACGCTTCGAGGTGCAGGTGCCGCCCGACATCGTGTCGTTCAGCTACGATTTCGCGTTCTCGTCGACCGAGTATCCATACTACTATGGCTCGCAGTTCAACGACATGTACGTGGGCTGGCTGGAATCGGAGAAGTGGACGGGCAATATCTCGTTCGATGGCTCGGGCAACCCGATCTCGCTCAACGCGGGCTTTTTGGAGTATGCCGACGACGCCGGCAACCTGCCCCAGCTGGCAGGGACTTGCATGCGCCAGCACGCGGCCACCGGGTGGCTCACCACCACCGCCGGGGTGACCGGCGGCGAGACGATCACGGTGGTGTTCGCAATCTTCGACCTGAGCGACTCGATCCTCGACAGCTACGCCTTCCTCGACAACTTTCAGTGGGGCTGCGAGCCGACCGGCGATCCAACGACCAAGCCCGAAGGGTGAGCATCACCCCACCGCCACGGTCACCACCGCCAAGGTCACGAGCGCCAGCGGAGCGAGCACCCAGAGCCACGCGAGGGTGGCCCACAACAAGAAGCGCGTCGCCTCCCCGAAGGTCGCGTGGCGCCCGTCGCGGTGCAGGCCCAGGCGGGCCCGGGTGGCCTCGACCGACTGGGCCAGCAGGGCGTCACCCCAGCGCTCGCGATAGAGGTTGCGGCTGCGTAGCCCTCGCACGAAGGCGCGGAAGGTCCGGCGAGGCCAGCGGCACAGGCCACCGACCAGGCCCGGCAGGTTCATCATCCAGGCGAACGACTTGTCGGCGCAGCCGCTGGCCACCTCCCAGGCGCTGATCTCGAACTCGCCGGCCCAGTCGGTTTTGTAGCCGGTGAGCACGTGGTGCAGATCGTGGAAGCGCACGGTGTCCTTGCGCGACGCGGTATTGGGGATCACCATGGGGATCGGCCCCAGCTCGAGGTGGATCCATCGAGCGGACTCCCCTTGGGGGGGACTGTCGATCCGAGACAAGAATTTGGCGCGAGCATCGAGCAGGGTGGTCATGATTCCTCCCGGGGCCCGAGGCCCTCGAGCTGAAGGTTCAACGACGCCCGGAGCATGGCGTCACGACCCGCCTCGTCGACGAAGCCGTTGAGCCAGGCGACGAGCGAGATGAGGTAAAGAGCGAAGGTGTTGGTGGCCGCCAGCTCGGCGGGCAGATCGCGGCGGAGCTCGCCGCGTAGCGCCGACTCACCAAGCAGCGCGGCCACCCGGCGGTTGAAGCTCATCGACAGCTCAACGTTGGCCGGCAGATCCACGTCCCCCAGGGTCATCTCGCGCACCAGCACGCGAGCGAGCGCCAAGTCGCGGCGGTAGAACGCAAAGAAGCACCCGTAGACATGGAGCAGACGATCGACGATGGGGGCGTCGGGCAAGGTCGCAAAGCCCTCATCGATGGCCGCCTCGATCGACTCGACGAAGATCCGCAGCAGCAGATCTTCCTTGGTCTTGGCATACAGATAGACGGTGCCAACCCCGACCTCGGCCCGATCGGCGATGGCCCGGGTGGTCGTGCCGGCAAAGCCCCGCTCGGCAAAGAGCGACTCCGCGGCCTTGCGGATCCGTCGCCATTTGTCTTGCCGATTGCGCTCCCTGAGCGTGCTCATTGATGACTTCGTTCAATCATGAACATGCTCATTTTTTTGAACGATGCACGCGGCTCGATGCATAGGCGTCTAAAGGCCGTTATAACATCGTTCTAAGCGAGAAGGAGTCAGACACCCTTCATCATGCGCACATTGCGCAAGACCCGCATGAGCGTTCACCCGCCGCTCAGCGCAGCGCGAGGATGGCGACCAGCGCCCGACCGATTCACCACCGCGCTCTCCCCCACGATCCCGCCCATCACCGCCCTCTTAGACCCGCCGAAAGCACGCGAGATCGTACCCGACCCACCCGCGAGTGAGACATCGTTGCAAGGCACTGCCACCAATGAGATCGTCGTAGCGACGCGCCACGGGCGGCAGCCAGCCGACCAGCGCGACCATGACGGCAATGGCGTGATCGCGAGGCCGGCCCAGCTCGAGGTAGGGAGTCAGATCGGTGGTCGACTCGTGCTCGAAGCCAGCCTGCTGGGCGATCGCCCGCACTTGCTGGCGGTCGAGCAAGGTGCCCACGTGCCAGCCCCTAACGAAGCGGTCGATCGATCGGGCGGCCGCCGGCTCGGCAGTGCTACGCCGAAAGTCGTCGCACAACACGAGCACCCCCCCAGGACGGACGACGCGGGCACACTGGGCGAAGAAACGCCGAGGATCAGGCCCGTGGAGGAACGACTCGATCGCATAGGCCAGATCGACGGGCCCGAGATCGTCGGGGAGCTCGCAGTAGTCGCCCTCGATACAGCGCACTCGATCGCCGAGACCGGCCTGATCGATCCGCTGGGCCGCCAACCGGGCCTGAACGGGGCTGAGGGTGATGCCGGTCCCCCGGATCGGCAAGCGCTCGGCGAGATACGAGAGGCTCGCGCCGATCCCACATCCGAGGTCGAGCACGTGCCAGGGCGCTGACTCCGGCTTCGCGTCGGGTTTCACGTTGGGCTTGGCGTCGGGCTGCGGCCCGGGCTCGCCGAGCCGGTGAACATGCTCGGCGAGCCGATCCTCCACCCAGCGAAACGCGGCGGCCCGATCCCGCGCCCCGGGGCCCCACACGGCGCGGTGGATCGCCCCGAGATTGCCCCCCTGCCCCAGCGCGACGAACCGAGCGGTATGGCGGTCGTAGTAGCGCCGCACCTGCGCTGGATCGAACGATTGCATGGCCCGCCGGGCCCCAGGATACACGGTCGCCGGCCTCGGCATACAACGCTCAGTTGCCGATGTGGATCCCGTTGGGACGCAGGACCGGAGGCTCGGTGCCGGGCTCGGCGCAGCACCGCACCAGACCGCGCACGACCATCGAGAACAGCGCCTCGTGCAAGATCGTGGTGAAGCGACCGTCGTTGAGATCCATCCCCTCGGAAAAGCCCGCGGCGGAGAACTCCTCGAGCAGGGCAGGATCACGGGCGAGCACGTGCACGGGCACGTCATAGGTGTCATCGGCCTCGGAGACCAGCGGCGGCTGGTGATCCCCCATGATGATGACCAGCTTGTCCCCGTCGAGCTGCTCAAGATACTGGACCAAGATCTCCAGATCGTAATCGATCGCCTGGGCAAAGGAGGTGAGCTTGAGCCCGTCCACGTCGCCCATGTAGGCATAGCGCGGAGCCCGGAAGCGCTTGAAGTGCCGCAGCCGATCGCTCAGCTCCTTGAACCGAAACTTCCCCGGGCCGGGCTCGCGCGCGGACGCGGACTCTCCCTCGGATCCCTCGAATTCCTCGGCGTCCTCTAGCCCCCCCCCGCCCAAGGCGCGCCAGTCTTCGACGATCGACGGGACCACCGACCACGGGGCGTGCGAGGAGACCATGTGGAAGTTGGTGAACAGGGGCTCGGTCGAGCGGCTGAACACGTACTCGTGAGCAAAGCCCAGGCTGTACTGGTCGGGGATGATCCCCCAGCCGATCGGAGGCCCCTCGTACTTCAGATCGAGCGCAAAGACCGTGGTGTCGTAGTCATAGCGGTTCTCGAGCGGAAGCCCAGGACGCGCTCGATCTTTGGGCGCGAGCAGCACGGTCTGGTAGCCCTGCGAGTCGAGAAAGCGCACCAAGTTGGGGGTGTTTTGGATGTCGTCGACCAGGTGGCGAAACACCGCCTCGTAGCGCACCCGGATGCCCGTGAGCACGGTGGCCTCGGCCATCCACGAGCCCCCCCCGCTGACCGGCGCCCGGCTGAAACCGCTGACCACGTGCCACCCCGCGTCCTGCAGGCACTGCTGGTGATGCGCCAAGATCCCGCGCCAGCGCTCGGCGATGTCGGGGTGAGAAAAGAGGATCCGACCGTAGCTCTCCACCAGGAACAGGTGCACGTCGGGCTTGCGATCGAGCCGGTAGCTGTCGCGATACTGGGCGTAGGGCGAGTGCTCGATGCCCCGCTTGATCCGCTGGTACATCGTGAAGGACTTGCCGAGGTTGGAGACCAGGGCAGGCGAGGTCCACACGACGGGGCCGGTGACCCGAACCCCGACCACATGGCGACGATCCTGGAACAGGGCCAGTGCGAATAACGCCATCAGCATCACCCCGATCCCCCGCACGAGGTGCCGCGCGGGCCGGCGAGCCAGAGCGCCGACCACCGCGCTAAACAGGCGCCAGCCCAGCCAGCCCGCGAGCGTCAGGACCAGCACGGCCCCCAAGAGGGCCGCGAAGCGAGACCAGGTCCACAGATCCATCAGCAGGATCCCCACGTGCTTGGCCAAGAACAACAGGTCGTAGAGCAGCGGGGCCTGGCGGATGATGATCTGCCCGATCATCGCGGGCCACATGTAGAGCCACAAAAGCAGCAGCACGGCCACCGATCCGCGGCGCACCCACGCCGCGTGGCGGAAGCCAGCCACCGCCGTGCACAGCGCCAACAGGACCAGCAGATCCCCGCTGGGCGTGAAGATCAGCAAGGGCTGCCGAGGGAGCTGCCGCGCGACGGCCGGCAGCACGAAGAGCGTGTTGAGGACCAGTACGCCCAGCCACGGCGCCACCGCACGCAGCGAGGGTGAGGCGCGTAGCGAGGAAAACCACGACGAGGCAGAGCGACCCATGGTCGCCCGAAGCATGCCGCACATCGGTTCGCACCCCAACCGGCGGGGTGCAAACCCGGTCGTCACCCGCCCCTTTTCACGCTAGAGTGGCCCGCAGAACCGTTCGATCGGCGGTTCTTACGTCTCCTTGAACTTCTCCTTGCTCCTCGAACCTTGCCACCGAGCCATCACCAACGATCCCTCGACGAGCAGAATGCATGGGCCCTGATCTCGGCGCTGCGGGCTCGCCTTCGCCACGGTAAGCCCCCGCTCACCAACACCGGGATCCGCTTGGGCGACAACGGGGACGTGCTCGCCGTCGCGCCCGACGACGCGTGGCTGCTGCTGACCACCGAGGCCGAGCGCGGCTGGGCATGGCCCGCTCACGGCGCCTCCTGCGACGCGATCTCGGTCGACCCGCTGACCCAGCTGTTCGATCTCTACGTTCCGCTGTGCACGGGACCCAACGCCCCGCAGCTGGTGGTGGCCCACCTCGCGCAGTCGCTCGACGGGCGGATCGCCACCTCCAACGGGATCTCCCAGTTCATCAGCGGGCCCGAAGATCTCCAGCACAACCACCGGATGCGCGCGCTGTTCGACGCGGTGATGGTCGGGGCCTCCACGGTGGAGCACGACGATCCGCGACTCACCACCCGCTTGTGCCCGGGTGAGGATCCGGTGCGAGTGGTCATCGATCCCCAGGGGCGGATCGGTCCGGAGCACCGGGTGGTGCGCGATGGGCCGAGCCGCACCGTGCTGCTCCGACGCGAAGGCTACACCTCTACGGCGCTGGCCGATCACGTCGAGGTGATCCCCGTGGGATCCGCTCACGATCAGTGGCTGCCGATCTCCGAGATCCTCAAGACACTGCGCACTCGTGGGCTGCGCCGGATCTTCATCGAGGGGGGCGGGATCACGGTCTCACGCTTCTTCGAGGCCGGGCTGCTCGATCGCCTCCAGGTCTCGGTGTCCCCGATCATCATCGGCTCGGGGCGCCCCGCGTTCACTCTCCCCGAGGTGCTCGACCTCGACGGAGCCAAGACCTTCGACGCCCGCACCTTTTCGATGGGACGCGACGTGCTCTTCGACTGCCGGCTGAGCAACCCGGCATGAGCCCGCCGCAAGCGACGACGCTCGACCCCGGCGAGCCCGACCCGCGCGAGACCGACCCGCGCGGGACCGGCTCGGCTTCGCGGCTCGCCTTCGTCGCGCCGCCGCTTGGGGGCCCTCCGACCGGCGGGACCCGATTCAATCGGCAGCTGGTGCAGGCCCTGCGCGCGCGGGGCGAGGATCCCCCGGTGCTCGGGCCCGCACAGGCCCGGGCGCTCGTTCGGGTGCCCGGTGAGCGAACGGTCTGGGTGGACAGCCTGTGGATGTCGTGCCTGCCCGAGCTACGGCGGCTCGCGGCCCCCTCGTGTCGGATCGGGCTGTTGGTGCATTATCTTCCGGTTTTGACTACGCATGGCGAGGCGCCCGCCCGATCCTCGCTATCGCCCGAGGAGACGGACGCGCTCGAGCATGCCGAAGGACTGCTGGTCCCCAGCGAGTACCTCGCCCAAGAGCTCGACGCGCTGGGAGTCGACGCCGCCCGGATCCGCGTGCTCGAGCCGGGGATCGAGCTCCCGGTCGCAGCTCGACCGGTGGACCGCTCGGTAGCTCGCCCCGATGATGCCCCGCTGCACGCCATAGTCATCGCCAACATCACCAAGGGCAAGGGGATCGCCCCGCTGCTCGAATGCCTGGCCGCGCGGCTCGAGCCCCACGATCGCCTGGAGCTGGTGGTGATCGGGGGCACGCAGCACGAGCCCGACTACGCCCAGCGCTGTGCCGACCTGGTGCGCGAGCGGGCGCCGCTACGAGAGCGCGTGCGCCTGGTGGGCCCGCGCTCCTATCCCGAGTGCATCGAGGCCCTCTTGCGGGCAGATCTGCTGGTGTCCGCCTCTGCCATGGAGTCCTTCGGCATGGCGCTGGCCGAGGCCCGGGCGTGCGGGCGCCCGATCCTCGCGCGCACCGGCGGCAACGTGGCCACCCACGTCGACCCGAGCTGGGGCGGAGCGCTCACCCCCGACGAGGCGCACCTGGCCGAGGCCCTGGTCGCGCTCGGCCGCGATCGCACCGAGCTACGCGCCCGACAGCAGCGAGCCTGGAGGCACCGACCGCATCGTCCCTGGGCCGAGGTCGCCTCACGGCTGCTCGCGATCACGGCCCGCTGGCCCCCGCCACGACCACCACAGTGAGCGACCGAACGACCAGACCAACAACGCCGACGCGAGCCGGAGCGCCCCGCGGGTGATCGGGCTCGGCCACAGCATGGCGGCAGACATACACAGCACGAGCACGGCAAAGACATAGCGGGCGATCGTGCTACGCGGGGCCTCGCCGCGCAGCCGCAGGCCATGGACGACCAGCACGTAGCCGTAGCGCAGCGCTCCGGTGAGCAGCACCCACGAGGGCGCGAGCTCGGCCTGCACCAGCGCGGCACTGGTCATCGTGACCAGGAACGCGTCGGCCTCCTGGTCGAACGCCGCCCCAAAGGGCGTGGCCGTTCGGGTGCGCCGCGCCCACCAGCCGTCGAGCCCGTCGAGCGCGAACACGGCGAGCACCAGCACGCCCCCCCACGGCACGAGACCGCGGGCTCCGAGCCAGGCCAGCGCGGCGCTCAGCCCGATCCGGAGTGCCGTGATGGCGTTGGCGCCCCGCAGCTGGGCGGCGGAACCAATCGCGGCCGGGTGCTGCCACACCCACCCGAACAACGAGAGGATCCCGAGCCCCGCCAACAGGCGTAGATCACCGAGTCCCACCCCCAAAGCGGTGGCCCCGAGCATGAGGGCCGCGTGGCGCGACGCATTCGACCCGTCGCGGCTCACCGCGGCGACTCGGGCTCGGGCACGGGCTCGCCTTGGCGCGGCTCGATCGGCACGGGACCGTCCTGCCGCGGCTCGATGTCCTCGGGAGGCGGGGTCGAGCCCGGCGCGTAGTCGCGACTGGCATCGCCGGCGAGCAGATCGTCGAGCTGGTCCTCGTCCATGCCGGTCAGATCGAAGTAGCGCTGGCGGTAATCCTCCTGGACGCTACGGATCAGCGCCCAGCGATCCTCCACCGACACGCCCTCCTTGACCAGGTCGCGCATGCTCTGCTTGAACTCGGTGTTCAGCTCGTCGAGCAACGTGGCGGCCTGGGCGCGCGTCTCGGGGTCGACGGGACCGTCGAGCAGCTGCTCGACCTCACCCCAGCGCTGGGACTCCTGCGCCATCAGGCCGAAGTAGGTCAGCTCCTCGACCTCGTCCAAGCCGATCCCCTCGGCCTCGGCCTGCGCCACGGCAAAGCGATGGTTGTACTCCATGAAGGCGGAGACCATGGCACGGAAGGCCTGCTCGCCCGGGCGGGGATCTTGCCGTTCCACCGCCTGCTGATACGCGGCCAGGCGCAGCGCCACGCCGTTGGGCGGCGGGCTGGGTTCGTCGATCGGCGGCGGCTCGTCACGGCCCGGCACCGGCGGGGTGCTGGGGCGCACGGGCGCGTTCGGCTCGGGTGGACGGTTCAGCTCCTGACGCGCACTTGGCGCCGAAGGAGCGACCGACGCGGGCGGCGACGACTCGGGCGAGCGCAGGCCCAGCCACACGAGCACAGCCCCAGCCCCGAGGACCAGGGCCAGCAGTAGGTAGCCTCGGGTGCTCACGAGCAACCCACGACTACCAGCACGGGCTGATGGTGCCGACCCTCTTGCCCTGGCAGTTGGAGAACTCGCGGATCCAGCAATCGCTGTTGCAATCGAAGAAGATGTTGTAGTTGCAGGTGTTGGAGCTCGACGCGTAGTTGGGCGTGCCGTACTCGTTGTTGGCCTGAAGGCCACATGCATCGAGCTGCGCGCTGCCGGTCGCGAAGTTCCAGTCGTACCAGCTGCCGCTCGGTACCGAAGCCGCATTGCTGCCGCTAAAGCAGTAGCGCTTGTTGGTGAAGCCGTCGTAGTCCTGATTGGACTGGATGGTGTTCCAGTCGGTCAGGCAGCCCACGCGGTGGTAGGCCAGGCCCAAGAACAGGTTGTCGCGGTAGTACTCGACGTAAAGAGCTGCGTCGACGGTACTGGCAAATACCGTCGAACCGAGACAGGCCGCGAGAGTCAATGACCACTTGTTGATTTTCATATCGATTCGATGCTCACCGGTTGGGACACGATCAATTTCGCGCGAACAATGGCACTAGGTCAACGCGAATCGGGTCTCATCGACGTCGAATTCGTGACGATTTGGCATTCTTAGTCACAAACTATTCAGCGCGTGATGGCAATGGCGAACTATCGGTGCAATCACCAAAGCAATGCCAATGTCAGTGCCAATAACGGACGGTATAGCGTCTTGATCGTGGGCCAAAATCCGCGACCGCGATCGGTCGGGCTGACGATCTCCGGGCTGACGATCCCCGGGCTGACGATCCCCGAGCGGAAGATCCACCCGCCGAAGATCCATCCGCTCGATCGAGCGCCCCACGACACACCATCACGACGCACCATCACGACTCAACGATCGCCGGTCGATCATCGGACCCGCTCGATGACCGACTCTCCTCCACGCCCGCTCGGCCCCGTGCCCGCCATCGATGCATGCGGCCCCCAGTTGCATCCCTGGTCATGGGTGCTCCGTCCCCCTGACCACTGGCACGCGGCAATACGTTCAGATTGAGAACGCACGCTCCACTGCGGAAATCCGGGGAGGCCCAGTGAGATCCGAGGGAGATCTGGACGGCCAGACCGAACGACACTCGGGCTCCGAGGCTCGGGTGGGCCAACCCGGACATCCGAGCAGCCGATCTCCTGCCGATCTCCCGCCGATCTCCCGCCGATCTGTCCCAAGTCGGTCGACGGCACTCGGTACTCATGCGATCGATCGACCGCCCCAAAGGCAACCAAGAGGTTCGTTGGCGGTGTTTAGTGCAAGGATCATGAAAAAACCGGGCCCAAAGCAACGAACCTTACAAAGATTTCATCGAAGAGATCCCTAAGGTCCGGCCATTACTCTAGTGGTGGGTGCAGTTGAGCTTGAGGTGATCGACGGCGAGGGAGGCGATCGTCGGCCTCAGAATACACGGCACGGAACCGAAGAAATTCCGGCTCAAGAGCCGGACCCGATGGACGAGCACGACGTCGAGGTCGGATCCGAGCCGCGCCCCGATGACAGCGCCCAGGCGCCTCGTCGTCGAGACCACGACGATCACTACTACGCCACCCCCGATCCGGTCGACGACCACTACTACGCGACTCCCGACTGGGCCGAGGATCACGGGCGCCGTCGGCCCAACGAACGAACTCGCGCTCGACCCGACACTGCGAGCCACCCGGTCCAAACCCCTAAAATCGACCGCGCCGTCACTCCCCAGCCCCCCGAACCTACGCCCGACTCCACCGTCACCGCCCAACCCCACAACGAACTCCCCGAGCCTACGCCCGACTCCACCGCTACTCCCCAGCCCCACGACGAGCTCCCCAAGCCTACGCCCGACTCCACCGTTACTCCCCAACCCCACGACGAGCCACCCAAGCCCACCATCATCGTTGCCGACCACGAGCCCGACGACGCTCGACCGGTCGACGGCGCCCCCCGGGCCATCGTCGAGGAGACGACCGATCCCATCAGCTTGCACGAGTCCGGCACTCCGTGCCTGGTGCTGACGACCGCCAACGGCGAAGAGCGCAGCTTCCCGCTAGGCGACCTCAACATCCTGGTGGGCCGCTCCAAGGCGGCCGACATCGTCACCGAGGGCGACGGCGTGGCGCTCTTCCACGTTCGCATCGAGCCCACAAAAGACGGTCGCCACCGCGTGATCGATCTCGACGCTCGCAGCGGGACGCTCCACAACGGCACGCCGATCGAGCAGGTGGTGCTCGAGACCGGTGACGTCATCACCCTCGGTGACACCGAGCTACGCTACACCCGAGGGTTGACCTCGCTGCGCAACCCACCGGTGGTTCAACCTTCGGTGGCGATCCGGACGCCGAAAGACTCGGGCGCGCTGCTTTCGACCATGGCCGAGCCTAGCGTGCTGGTGGAGACAGCCTCCCCCGCACAGTCGGGCCTAATGCGGCCCCCACCGCTGGCGTCCGAGCTCCCCGTGCCGCCGACGTCGGCCCAGATCGTCCGAAGCACCGGGACCGGACCGGTGGCCACGGTGGGCCTCCCCGAGCCGGACGTGATCGATCGCCTGGCCCAGATGGTGGCTTTTTGGCGCCGCTATCGGCCCCTGCTGCTCGCGCTGCCGGTGCTCGGGCTGGTCGTGGGGCTGCTCAGCCCGCAGTTCATTCCCCCGCCGATGATCGCTCGCTTCGAGCTGAGCCTGGTGCAAGACCCCAGCGACAACCCGGTCGACCCGGCGGTTCGTCGCAACCTCACCTTCTTCCGATCGGCCCAGGACAACTTCTTGGGGCCGGAGCTCATCGAGCGCACCCTCGAAGAGCTAGGCGAGCCCGAGCCCGACGCGACGACCATCAACGACACCCAGCAGCTGCTCGCCTTCGAGCGGGCGTCTCAGTACATATACCACGGCAGCTACGAGGCCCCCGAAGGAGAAGACGCGATCGCGTTCCTCAAGGTCCACCTCGATCTGTTCCTGGAGACCGAGGTCGACAAGGCGATCAAGGTGCTGACCGCCGAGGTCGACACGCTGCGCAAGGAGCTCGAGGACGTCGACGAAGAGCTGAGCTCGGTGGAGACCACCCGGGTCGCGTTCAAGATGGAGGCGGGCGAGGCCCAGCCCGAGCACACCCTGGCGCTCCGACGACGGATGCTCGAGCTACGCGACGATCGCCGCGAGGCGGCCGCGCTGGCCGATCGCATGAAGGCCAGCGTGGACATCGCCCGCCAGCGCCTGGGCAGCGAGGACAAGCTCATCGAGCAGCGAATCGAGGACGCGCGGCCCTTCTCGGACGAGATCGTCGCCACCGAGAAGGAGCTGATCGAGGCCCGGGCCAGCGGCCAGGGCGCTGAGCACCCCAACATCAAGGGTCTGCAGGCCCGCCTGTCGGCGCTCGAAGATCGCCACCAGGAGCTGCTCGACAAGGGTGGAGATCGGATCGAAGTGCGGAGCAACCCGGCCTACTCCCGAGCCAAGCTCTCGCTGAACGAAGCCCGCAGCCTGCAAAAAGTCGCCCGCGGCGACCTGGCCCGCACCGAGGCCGAGATCGCGCAGCTCGAGGAGGTCTTGGGGGATCTGCCCGCCCGCGAGGCAGAGCAGGCCGCGCTCGATCGCCGCTACGAAGCCCTGCAGACCCAGCACAACGAGCTGCAGATCCGCCTGGGAAGCAGCGAGCTGCAGCTGGCGCTGGAGCGGCGTCAGGTGGAAGCCCGCTTCGAGCTGGTGCAGCCCCCCACCCTGGAGCCGCTGTCCGATCGCAACGTGCTGCTCACCCGAGCCGGGCTGGGCACCCTGCTGGGGCTGGTGGTGGCGGTGATGCTGGGGATGAGCCACACCACCTGGGAGCGGGTGGGCGAGCGCCTGGCCGAGCAGCAGCGCGAGCCGATCGACCTGGTCGACGGGCCCCTGCCCCACGAGCGGGCGATCGCGGTACGCCAGGCCCACAACGTCTCCCCGCGACCATCCACCAACCGATATCGGGCGGTGGAGCGCAAGCGGCGGGTGACTCGGCCGCACGCCCACCTGCGAAACCACCAGCACAACGATCGGCCTCGCCGGCGGTCTTGATCGCGAGCGAGCCGCGCCGCGTGAGCCTCGCGGCCACAATGTGTCTCTAGCGCTGAGGGCTCATGAACCCGCGGCACGCTCGACAGACGCCCGCGCTAGCTGCCATGTGGTCAACGTATAGCATAGTGCCGTCGGAGGTTCTTGACACACGCCTTGCTCACAAATCCACTCGCACTCATAGGAGAGTGAGCACGCCCGACCAGCCGGCGTGTATTCTGTGCATACACCCGGTAACTCTTCCGTCGCTTGGTCTGCGCCTGACGGCGGGCGACAATAGCCCTCCAGCGGGCATTGAGAGCCATATAGACACTCATCCCCCATCGCGACCATTGGCGGAGCGGGGTCCACCGCGTTGCAGATTCCGCGCCAATCACACTCTAGCCCTTCGGCACACTCGCCCAAAAAACCCGTCTGCATATTGGGTGTTGAAGACGGCACCCAACAAGTTTCTCCCTCTTGTAGTATAGGAATGTCGTAGGGGTCGAAGCATGTACCATCCCTGCATCTCAGCCCCTGCCGACAGTCACTCATCGGGGGAAAGACCTCGTAGACTCGACAGGCGTCGCCGACTTCCGCGGCTCCAGCGTACACGAAGCACGCTAAAGGTTCACTCAGATGCTCACGGAGGGGACCACAAGAAGCGAGTGCGTCAATACGATGCAAGAACGCCTCGAGGCACTCCGAGTCC
The DNA here is from genome assembly GCA_039194325.1 of Myxococcota bacterium. Taxonomy (GTDB): domain Bacteria; phylum Myxococcota_A; class Polyangia; order Nannocystales; family Nannocystaceae; genus Paraliomyxa. The sequence goes on along the minus strand of JBCCWC010000002.1, from coordinate 185,722 downwards.
ACCTTCAGCCCTCGATCGATGACTGCTTGCTCACTGCGCGCCACCTCTCGTTCGACCTCGTCCTCGCAATCGACGATGAGCAGATCCTCGGCACAGTCGCACTCGGCCTGAATCGGGCACAAGTGCTCCGCGAGCATACCGCCCACTTCGCTATCGAGCTGAATACGTTCTGCGCACGCACTGACCGACGCGGAGAGAATGAACGATGTTCGGACCACCGCTCGACGAGTGCCTCTGGTCCTCCTCATCACGGAGTCTCCTCAGCTTCGACGTGAACCCAGGCCGCCGTGATCACGACCGGTCCCCCTCCGGCAAACGGGCCTCGACCGTAGAGCGCCGCAACAGGGGCACTACGCCGGGCAGCATGGCGACCAGGCACGCGGCCCCAAAGAGCACCGAGCTGGCGGCCCCGTCGGCGCTCGGGATCCCCGCCAGCTCGAACAGCGCCATCGCGCTCAGCTCGCGGACCCCCCAGCCTCCCACGGTCAGCGGCACGGTGGTCACAGCCAAGATTCCGGGTACGACCAACAGGGCCTGGGCGGGCGTCATCACCGAGCCGATCGCCCGCGTGCAGCAGTAGTACATGCCGATGAAGGCGATCAGGCTGCCGACCGAGGTGGATAGCTGCACCACCAGGGCCCAACCGCTCAAGAGCGCCGCGCGAAGCTCCCCACGGATCCGGGCAATGAGCCGCCCCGGAGCGGTCGACGCCACGCGGGGATGGGCGCCGAGCCCCACCAGCACCAGGGCACCGATCACCGCGATCGACAGCGCGACCGAGACGGCTAGGGCCACATCGCCAAGCCCCCACAGCACGGCGCTGGTCAGCAGCATCAGCCACAATACCAGCTGGCCCACGGCCCGCTCCACGACCACCGAGCGCGCCACCGGGCCCAACGGACGCGCGGGGCCGCCGGCCTGGCGAGCGACCCGGACCACGTCGCCCGCCACCCCGCCGGGGAGCACCGAGTTGAGCAACGCCGAGACGTAGTAGTCGCGCCACGCGGTGCGTAGCGGGAGCTCGACCCCCATGCGCCGTGCGGTGAAGCTCCAGCGCACGGCCATCAGCAGCATCATGGGCAGCGACAGCAGCAAGGCCAGGGCCAGCCAGACCGGATCGGCCGCGCCTATGGGGGTGAGGACCTCGGCGGGATCGATCCACGTGAGGGTCAGGGCCAAAAGGCCCAGGCCCAGCGCCCAGCGCAGGGCTGCGGTCGCGCGGGGGTGATCGCGCCAGAGCTGGCGGAGGCGGGAAGGCACGAAGGACTCGTCGGGTACTATCTCCCTTTCTTCCTTCGGTGGCCAAACAGTACGGCCACCAAACATCTCGTGGATCAGGGTCCTGACGTGACAAACGCGGCTCCTCATCGACAATCCCACAGTGCGCAATTTGCGCATGCAGCATGGATACCGCTACTGAGGCGGCATGCTACCGTCGGCACGTGGTAGTTCCGAAGCTCACCGAGCTGACGATCTCCGGATTTCGATCACTACGGAACGTTCGCCTAAAGCTGGACGGACTGACCGTACTCGTCGGCGACAATGGCTCGGGCAAGAGCTCGATCCTGGAGGCACTGGAGCTACTACGATGCACTGCCCATGAGAACTACCCGAATCGCTTCGCGAGTATCCATGGCGGCATCCCCTTGCTCATGGAAAACGGGGCAGAGCGTATCTTATTGACGGCGACCGTCGACGACGGGATGACTGATCCTCTTACCTACTACCAAGGCTGGAACTGGGGTGCAACAGTTCCACTAGAATTCGTCCAGCGCGGAGAGCAGAACAACTCACCATACGCAACAAAAAGCTCCAATGGGAGCACAATCAATGGCCAGAATGTCCAGCTGAATCCACTGGAGACTCTAATCAATCAGGGGCCTCAACTCGACAAGTCCATCGCTACTATCGCTGAGCTCCTTCGAAACATCGACATTCACCTTCCTTTCGAAGTGGGAGCAGCATGGTCATCGTCTCCGCAGAGTAAAACAACTCCTAGAGGCTTCGGTCTATTGGAGCCAACCGCGCGCCTCAACCGCTTTGGCACCAATCTCGCCAATGCATATCAAGCGCTCAAGAATGAATTCGGCATCGACCATTGGTCAGAAACACTCGAGTATGTCCAACTCGGCCTTGGTGACAATATCCGCGATGTTCGAATCGAGGCCATCCCCGGAGGAGGGCACATTGCACTGGCCCTGGAAACTCGGCACCAGGGCCGCGTAACGGAATTCTCGCTAGCCGACGGCGTGCTGTCATACCTGGCATTCGTCGCCATGTTTCGCCTCGATCAACACCGCTCGTTGCTGGCCTTCGACGAGCCCGAACAGCACTTACACCCCGGCATACTGCCGCGAGTTCTCGGAATGTTCGAAGCAATGAGCGAGCGATATCCGGTAGTGCTCGCGACTCATTCCGATCGACTACTCGACGGGCTTACCGAGCCAACTCATTCAGTCGTCGTGACCGAGCTCGATGTCCATGATCGCACTCGACTACGCACGCTGGATGAACACCACCTTTCACAGTGGATTGAAGACTACCGGGGCTTGGGCGAGCTTCGAGCTGACGGAGAGCTTCTTTCGGTCTTGCAGGAAGTTCCCGCGATCGAAACCACCGACCGCGTCCCCACGTTCGCCTCGCTGGTCGAGGTCGAGGCCGAGGCCGGGGCCTTGCCCTCGGCCAGGCCAGGCTGACGAACCCAGGCTCGCTAAGGCTCGCCAGACGAGGAACCGTCAAAGCTCGGCTTCGAATGCCGCCCACGCCACGTGGGACTCGTGCAGCGTGACCTTGAGCGAGTGCAGCCCCTCGGAGCCAGAGCCGAGCTCGCCGGCGTCGATCCGAGCCTTCATGGCGTCGAAGACGGTCTTGGCCAGGACCTCGGTGGTGGTGTTGACCCCGGTGAACTGCGGCAGGTCGTCGAGGTTGCGGTAGGCGTACTGGGCGGTGATCGCCCGCAGCGCGTCGGTGGCCCGGCCGATGTCGACCACCACGCCGTTGGGATCGAGCGCGGTCCGCCGAAACTCCACGTCGATGACGTAGGTGGCCCCATGCAGGCGCTGGGCCGGCCCGAACAGCTCGCCTTGGAAGCTGTGGGCGATCATCACGTGGTCGCGAACGCAAACGGTGAACATGGGTCAACCGTACACAATGCGATGGCAAAGCACGAAGGTGGCGGGATCGGCGATCTGAGGCATCGTCTCGGGCAGCCCCTCGAAGGGGGTCTGGGCGGTCACCAGGGCGTCGAGGGCGTCGTCTTCGAGCAGGCGCAGAGCCAGCGCGAGGCGACGCTGGTAGTTCCATCGCGACCGCTGCTCCGGCGGCAGCGACCCCACCTGAGACGAGAGGATCCGTAGCCGCCAGGCATGAAAGGCCTGCCCCAGCGGCAGCGGGACGACCTGGTCGCCGAACCAGCTGAGCACGACCACCCGAGCCTCGGGCCCCGCCCGCTCGAGCCCTTGCACCAGGCCCTCGGGCGAGCCGCTGGCCTCGAAGACGCAATCGACGTCGGACCACGCCTGGTCGGGGAGGGCAAAGCTCACCCCGAACGCGTCGGCGATCGACCGCTTGCGCTCGTCGATGTCGACCAGCTGGACCTCGCAGCCCACGACCCGACGGGCCAGGTAGGCGACCAAGCTACCCACCACGCCCGCCCCGATCACGACGATCCGCTCCCCGATCCGGATCGCGGCGTCCCATACCCCGTTGATGGCGGTCTCCATGTTCGCGGCCAAGACGGCCCGCGCCGGGGGTACGGCCGAGGGGATCGGCACGACGGCCCCGGTGGGCACGACGTAGCGGGTCTGGTGCGGGTACAGGCAAAAGACCGCACGATCGACCCATGAGTCCGGGCCTCGCTCGACCCGCCCGACGTTGCAGTAGCCGTACTTGACCGGCGCAGGAAAGTCGCCGGCCTGGTGAGGAGCCCGCATCCGCGCATACTCGCCGGGCGGCACGTGACCGTGGAACACCAGTGACTCGGTCCCCCGACTCACCGCGGTGTACAGCGTGCGCACCAAGACCTCGTCGGGCGCGGGCGGGTCGAGGACCTCCGTGCGCAGCTCTCCCCGCCCGGGGCCGACCACCCACAAGGCCCGGGCCTGCATGTCGTTCGGCTCGCGGTGCTCGGCTATGGTCACCCGGGCGAGGGTCCCCGATGGCGCGTCGTTGTGCAATGCTGCCCCGCGCTGCACTCCGCACCGATGCCTCGCTCCTCCCCAGACGAACCGAGGGAAGCCCCGACGGACACCCCGGCCAACGCCCCAGCCGACACCCAGGCGCCCTCACCGGCCCGCACCTGGATCCCCGTCGCGGGCCTCTATGCGGCCTTGGCGGCGTACCTGCTGGTACGGGAGATCGGGGTGCCGATCTACGACGACGGCTACTTCTTCAAGCGCTTCGCCCTCCACGCCCTCGAGCACGGCGTGTACGCCTGGAACCTGGAGGACGGGGCGGTCTACGGATGCACCAGCCAGATCTTCCAGCTGCTGGCCACGCTCGCCGCCGCGATCACCCACACCCACTACGTGGTCGCGATCAAGGTGCTGTGCGCCCTGAGCCTGGCAGCCCTGGGTGCGCTGCTGATGCGCTGGTGCACACTGGCCGCCCACTCCCACCGCGGCTCGCTCATCGCGCTGCTGGCCCTGGGATCCCCCCTGGTGCTCACCACCGTGCTCACCGGGATGGAGACCGCCTCCACGCTCCTGGGCCTCGCCGCGGTCTTGATGGCGATGGTGGGCCCCGAGGGTCACCGGGCACTGTCGGCTCGGTGGGCCGCGCTACTGACCGTGCTGGTGTATCTGTGCCGCCCCGACATCGCGCTCGTCCCCGTGGTGGTCTACGTGGTGCCCTCGCTGCTGCGCCGAGAGTTTCCGTCGCGATTCCTCGGCACGCTGGCCGGCGCGATGTTGGTCACGCTGGTGGGGCTGGGGCTCTACTACGGCACGCCGCTCCCGCTTTCGTTCTTCATGAAGACCCTGGGCCTGCAGCCCTACGGCGACGAGCTGTTCGCGCTGGGCCGGGCCGACAAGCAGATCCACTTTGGCGCCACCGTGGCCTTTGCCACGCCGCTGGTCTATCTGGCGATGCATCGCCGCGATCCGACCAACCTGGCGCTGCTGGCCGCCACCGGGGCCCTGTGGGCGTACCACCTGACGATGACCAACGAGATCATGGGCTACCGCGCACGCTTCTACGTGCCGGGCCTGGTCCCGCTTTGCATGGCCGCCGCCCGAAGCGACGAGGCCTTCAGGGATCGTGGCCACCGACGCGCCACCCTCGGTCTGCTGGTCGGGCTAGCGGCCGCCATCGCCGTGGCCTATGCGCGCGACTGGATCCCCACCCCCCGCAGTGACTACCTGGGCCGGCTCGCGATGCCGAGCTACGCCGGTGCGGTCGCCAGCGCCGGCTGGCTGCTGCTGCCCCGCTCGTGGTCACGACCCCGGCTCGACCTCTCGATCATGGGGCTACTCGCGATCGCGTCGGTGCTCGGCTGGAAGCGACCGGTACAGTTTCAGGTGCGCAGCGACGCGGCGCTGATGCGGGTGCACGCCCGGCAGGTGACAACGGTCCGCGGGATCTTCGACGTGGCCCGGTGCCTGCCCGAGGCCAAGACCGTCTACCACTCGGAGATGGGAGTGCCCGGCCTGGTGCTGTGGCGAACCCGTGTGGTCGATCTGGCGGGGATCCTCTCGGACCACTTGGTGTACGGCGAGAGCTTCGAGACGATCTGCGAGCGCGACCGCCCTGAGGCGATCTTCTTGCCGCACCGCAACTACCGCCGGCTCAACGCAGAGATCCGGCGGTCGCCGTGCTTTGCGTCCTACCGCAAGGTGGTGGATCACTCGGCGTCGCCGCTGCACATCCGCGAGGATCTGGTGGAGCCCTTCTTGGGCTGCGCCACCGACGTGCAGCGCTGGCAAGAGCGGTAGCTCCCGCTGTTGCTGGCGCCCATGGTGCCATCGGGGCCGCGCAGCGCTGTCCGACCCAGCCCTAGCGCGCTCGGCGACCACGACGGGCGGACGGCGTTTCCGCCCGAATGTCGCATTGCGCTTGTAGATCCGCCGAAATCATCACTCACGCGATCGACGGGATCCCCAAAGCCAACCAGGCCCACGGCTCGAGCAACATCAACAGTAGCGGGGCGTCCATACCGATGACCCCCGCCAACTGAGCACCAACTGAGCCAGCGAAAGTCCGCTGCTCCTTGCTACGCCGGGTCCGCGATCCTGCCTGCGTGCAGCGGCGAGGACGCCGAGGAGAGCCAGCCATGTCCAATTCAGATCGAACCAACGCCTCGGACCAGCGAGTACGCGAGGTCCTCTACGTGGGACCTTCACCCGATGACGACCGCCGCGTGGTCGTGACGATGGAGCTGACCTGCGGATGTCGGGTCACCCAGATCCTCCGAGAGGATCGCGTCTCCACGTCTGGCGGTCGCTCGATGGTGCAAGGCACCGTCGCCTGCCCCAAGGGACACCCCACGCCGGAGTGGATGAACGAGCGGGCCGCCAACAGTCTCATCCGCCGCGCCCTCGGCCGAACCGGCTGACGACCCTGCACGGGCCACAATGCCCCATCGGGTGATCATCCGCGCGACGCTCGGCGCCGCTGCAAGACGATCAGGCCCGACCAGATCCACACAAGCATGGCATCGCCGATCGGGGCCTGCGGACCACGACACCCGCAGCCCTGGTCCCCATCGGTCGCCGGTATGCCGCCGCCTCCAGTATCGGTATTGCTGTCGCCGCCGACTCCAGTCGTACGATCCGGCTCCTCTACTCCTCCACGACTGGTACCGGCCACCGCTGTCGTGGTGCCGTCGTGACTGGCCGTGGTGCTGGTCTCGCCTCCGCCGGGCTCACCACCCGAGCTGTCGCTACTGCTTGTTCCAGTCTCGTCGGATCCACCGGGCTCACCGCAGGTCGCCGAAGGACCGGACAGCGCACCCGGCTCACATCCCGTCGCCCATCGCCCTCCCCCAACGTCGGGATCCAAGGGAAACATCGTGCACTCATCGCTGGGGTTCCAGCGGCCATCGCTATCGTGGCACGGGCTGAGGTCGATCCCCTCAGCCGCGAGCTCCCCTTCGAGCCAGGCCATGTGGTGGTGGATCGGGATATACGCGGACATCTCCCCCTGCCCCCAGCTCAAGACACCGAAGACACGCCAACTGCCGTCGGCGACCGGAATGAGCAGGGGACCCCCGCTATCACCAACCCCCACGCCCCCCCGGCCCGGGTTCTCGACCATGAGCTCCAGCGCGTCACCACCCACGAGTCGACCATTCGAGACCCAGCGCTTCTGGCCATCCGGGGGGCTGCCTTCCGTGTACATCCCAAACCCAACTTGATGAAGAGCAAGGCCGTCGACCAGGTTTTGTTCGACCTCACAACCCATGAGGATCGGAATGATGGGAACGTCGTCGACCGACTCGGAGAGCAGGCAGTAGGCGATGTCGTCCCCTTCCTGAATCATGCCATCCCAGTCCGGATGCGCGACGCACCGCTCGATCGACGCTTGCCTTCCCTCCCCATAGATGTCTTCCCCGACGAAGATATGGTCGAACGAGGTGCCACTATGGGCGCTGTACACCACGACCCTTGGATGAACCAGAGATCCCGTTCCCAGGCTCGGAAAGGCGGGATCGACGACCGTCGCCACGACGGTGGGCCACTGACACGCGGTGGCGATCGTACCGTCGATGACCAGGGAGGGATCACGAGGCGGTTGCCACGAGGGATCACCCAATGCCATCAGGCTGGCGAAAGTAATGACACTTGGAGACATGACACACTCCTCCCTCGCGATGGTCGCGGGATGTAAAAGAGACGATGAATCGCCAGACCTAAAGAGGCTCACGTAGAGCGCAGACTCATGCACCTCGACGCGACACCACGTCGAGCGCCCATGGCCGCTCGCCGAAGCAGATCGGCGTTCTACTGGGATTCAGCCACACCGAGCGGATGGACTGGCTTTGGTTGACTCTAGAGCAGCATAACGCTGACAATAGCACCAAGTCAATCGATCCTAACGCGTGATGCATTACGATTCGAACTGCACATCGCCTCCATCGTCGCCCTCATCATCGATTCCATCAAGGACCTCGGAGTTTGCCGCGGCTGATCGCTGAGGACTCAACCTCAGCGTTGCACGACCCCCCGTATAGGCTGCAACGCCGTGTCGGCTACGCAGCCTGAAGGTGCTCGAACAGGTGCTCGAATCCTCGCGAGCGGTGCTGGTGACTCCGACGGTCAGCCTGAGGCCACGCTAGGGATTGGTCAACCGATCCGCGCGTCGGAGTAGACGGTCGCGAATCGTGCCGAGGGTCTCAAGCTCAAAGATCGCGGGGCCGATGGGTTTGGTGCCTCGTCGCTTGGGTGCTGTTCGCATCTGGAGCTCACGGCTGAGGTTGTGCGCGAGCATGGAGCATACCAGGTAGAGCTGATCGGCCGCGCGCCGCTTGCAGGGGAGCGAACTGCTTGGCATCCCCGTAGGTCTTCTCCTGGAGGCCACGCTCATTGAAGAACTTGATGACGGTGGCGGCCGAGACGGTCTTGTTCGTGACGATGACCTTGTACTCGTATTCGTGCTCGATGGACTCGAACAGGTCCAGCTGCAGCCGACCCTTGTGACGGACGGAACGACGACGGTGAACGAAGATGAGCCGACGCTTGGTCGACCAACTCTTGGGACGCCACGGTGTCTCGAAGAACTACCACTCGCGATCGATGGGGCGCCACCGTTGGCGGCTGTCGACCAGGTGGCGCAGAATGGGGTAGGCCAAGAACTACCCACGCCCAAACCGCGCCTATTCCGCATCTTACTATACAGTTTTGCGTGATTATCGGACAAATGTCGTACGCTGTGTGTCAACGGCATGCTGTACGTCAGGGGTTCCCTTTCTAACGCTTATGCCTTGGCTGAAGGAGTGTCAGGCATGACTATTGCACTCACGATTTCGTGCTAATAGCCCGTCACAGTCATTTTCAAATTTGTACATTGCCAATGCATCCGTCCAGATATAGCTATATGCTTGATACTCCGAGTCTGGTCTGGAACTTCATATTCACTGACTGCTTAAGGAGATGGTGATGAGAACTATGTTGATGCCAGTCGGAACTGGTGCTGTGACAGGTCGTTCCAGGCAGTCATGGTGATCCACCAATCATGTATGTAAGAACATTTGCGTCAAGTCGCACTAGGCACCTCCAGGTCGCAACCGACCAGAGCTGGCATCACGGGTGAGAGGGTTCATCGTGGCCGATCATTACCCTACACAAATACTGTTTTTCTTCTATAGAAGCGTCGCTCATGGGGCCTATTCCTGCATCATGCGAGCATGTCAGTCCAAAAAGCGCAAATTACGCATAGCATCGACCCGCTCCTAAGTATATCGCGCTCTACAGGTTACGAGTCCGCCCTGGCGACCACTCGAACGGTCTGCTACTCACCGACCGGTTGGCGAGCTACAACGACCGCAGCTACACGACATGTCTACTTTGCGTTGACAATCCGGCTGTCCGGAACCGTCAACGGGGTCGGGCCCGCGGGCTGCTTGCTGTCGGCGAGGCCCGAGGGTGAACGGGGGAGGGCGCAGAGATGAGCGAGGCATGAGAGCGAGCGGAGCTGTCGGCGAGGTCCGAGGGCGAACGGGGGCGGGCCGGCGGCTTCTTGATGTCGGCGAGGCCCGAGGGCGAGAAAGGAGTCCGCGAACCGACTCCGAGGTATCCTTCTACGCAAGCAAGCGACTGTGCACGGCACTGAGAACTCCAAGAGACGCTGCTTAGGTGTACAATACACTTAGTAGGAAAAACCGATGAGCGACCACAACACCAACCCCGATGCAATCGCCAAAAAAACCACAGAAAGCGTGGCCTTATCTAACAACGTAAGTCCACCTACTAGCGAGTCACAGCCAAACACACCGCCAAAAAATCCACAACACATGCACCCTGATCTCCTCGGCGGAGCCCAAGGAGGAAGCAGACGACCTCCTCCTAGCAACGAGAGTTCATCCAGAACGCCAGTTCCGGAAAAGCCGCAAGATCGAGGAGCGCCGTTTTTACGGCGGCCCATCGTACAATTCTCGATACTCGGTTCGTTGGCAGCAAGCGTATGGGGCATTGTCAACCTGCTATTCTCCCCAACCGTAGGTTCAGGCGACTTCGGCCGCCAAGCACTAGGTGGGCTATTGTCTAGCCCTTTCTATTTCGTTCGAGAAATTTTGGTCGTCAACGTTGCTCTGGTCAGTTTTTGGGGATTTCGAAAATGGAGGGCAAAGGGAGAATACGAACAGATTTCTGACGGGGAACATGTTCTGCCCGAACCAATAGCTCTCCGCATCGCAACCGACAGGATCATTTCGTCCCACCATTTTTTGCGGGTACTTCGCGATACATTACCGCGATCGTCCCGACCGGAGGACGCGGCTCTCTCTCATGTCCCTTATATTCTCGGGCGCCTCAACAATGCTCACGAGCGAGCCGAGAAGGACGCAGGCCGATTTCTCGGCATTACGATTGTCGTGGGCCTCATATTTTCTATCGTCATTAGCTACTATGGCTACATATTGGTAAATGACGACGGTGCAGGAATTGGTCGCAAGACAGCTCAACTTCAAGAGACATCAGAAGATCTCGCCGACGGTCTTCTAAAAATCCAGCCATCTCTGCTCCGGAGGAAAGACGCTGACGAGATTAAGGCTTCGATCAGAAAACTCCTCGAAACTCACCCAACGCAAGAACATCTGTCCCTACATGAAGAGATCAAAGATGAACTGAAGACCATTGATACTCGGTTCGAATCTTCTGCTAATGACGTTCAAATTCTTGCACTGGAGTTTGAGCGTCTCGCAGTTCATCCAGAACACCCGAATTTCGCACCATTAGAAAATGAGTACACAACTGCTTATTCGGAAACGGAGTCGAAAGTCAGAAAATGGACAGATGCATTCTCGGAGTCTCAGAGCAGGGTATCTCGTCAAATCGCTGCAATCGACTCCCTTATCCCCGACATTCGTAAGAGTCTTGATGCTCCAAGTGAATCCAAAGTGCCGGAACTAATCAAACGGGCCCTGGTCGGGCTCATTGTGGCATCATTTTTCCTTGCACTGCTGAGATATGCTGCGGGTCTATACGGTAACGCGCGGCAACGAAGAGATGCACTAGTAGAGCGCGAGGTTGAGGTCAGGCGGTTCTGTGTCGCTCTACTCGCGGCATCTGGAGATGAAGCGACGAATCGGATTGTGGAAGAGTTTACAAACAAGCAAGCTCACGCCAGCAAGATGCCTATGACAATGCTCCACGAAACGGCGAGTCAGAACTCAGAGATCATCAAGGAACTTCTTTCAATACTCGGGAAAAAAATCAACTAATCGGCCTGACACCAAAAGAACTGCATATGCTTTTTTACAAGAAATTCTAAAACTGCAACTTGACTCTTTTGAGCTCTTTCCAGATTGCAACAGCGAACAACCTGATAATGATGCGTACGAGAAACGGTTCAACCCTCACCGACTAATCGGTAACGTATGCAATTATTATCATTTCAGCGAGGGCAAGCCGACCCCGACCGTACCTGCGACCACGAGCAAGGGCAAGCCGACCCCGGCCGCGCCTGTGACGACATCGAGCGAGGACAGACCGACCCCGGCAGTGCCTACGACGACGTTCAGCACGTCTGCGATCGCATAGGCGCACCCGCCCACGACCATCGCCCGAGCCGCAAAGCGCAGCGCCATGTGAGGACTTCCGCGCCCAGGCGCTCAAAGCCCGTGAGGCTCGGCACTGGACCAAAGTCGCCAAGCTCACCCGCTCGGCAACCTGCTGGGGCGATCCTAATGCTCGCGCCCGACTGCGGGTAAGAGCGCTCTCCGAACTTGCGCGGTACGATGAGTGCGTGACGCTCGGCAAGGTGCCCACCGCTCCTGAGGCCAAACGCTTGATCACCCACTGCGCCCACCAGTTCGCCAGGGAAACCCTATGAACTCGTACGTGCTCGCGATGGCTCTGATCTGATGGCTGCTCCGGCTCCTGGTTATGCGGCCCGGCAGCAGCAGGTCACGCTTGAGGTCGACTATGCCGCCCTGCTCAAGTCGCAATAGGCTCAGTACGCGGAGGAGACCGTGAGGTTCCTGAGGGAGGACAGCGTCGCGGCCCTTGAGAAGGTGCACCGGGTCGACGTGGTCGAGGACGCCGCGGAGCCCACGCTCATGGTAGAATTGGCGTGGATCGACTACAGCCAGTCGCTCTACCGAATACCGAATCACGATATATACGCGACGCGCCGGAGAGGAGTCTCGGGCGCTGGATACGATCGAATGCTTATGCATCGACTCGGGGGTGATCAAGGAGGTGCTCGATCGCCTGCCCCGTGCGCTCGCGTAGCTCGATGAAGAGCCACCGGCCTCGGAGGCTCCCGGTAATCACGTAATCCGCAAAGCACAAAGCAGGCCCTGGGGCCAACGACCGAATAGTTAGGGTCACCGCCGAATTCGAAGCTCGTATCGCCTATCCGCGTAGACGCTCGCGCCCACAGCGACGACACGGTACCTCGGCGATACCCCGGCGGTCCGCGGAGCCCCTCAGCTCAGAACACCCGGCTGCGGCCGTCGCCGTCGTCGAATTGCTGCAGCTGCGCCCAGATGTCCGCCACGATCTCGCCGTAGCGCTCTGCCACCCGCGCGTCGATCGACTCGGGCACGACGAAGTCACTCGGGGCCTCGACCCCGTACATGCCCATGTAGGTGACGAGCCCCGCGAGGAAGTAGAGCGTGGGTCGCCCGTGGGGGGCGTCGTCCTCGTAGAGGACCTCGGGGGGCACGTCGCTCAGGATCGAGCCCAGCAGTTCCACCACGATCGGCCCCACCGGGATCATGCGCACGTCGAGGCCCGGGCGAACCTCCATCATGGCGTCGTGGTAGTCGAGCCACCACTGGTGGAACTCGCCCGAGGTGTACGCGTAGTAGGCCGACAGCTCGTCCTCGGTGGGGAACGTGGCGCCGAAGTCGGCGCTCGTGAACGCACTCATATCTGGCCAGTTCTCGTACAGCACGTAGCGAACGCCCGGCTCGGCCGCCTCGACCCAGTCGAACACCGTCGTCGTGCTCTGCACGGAGGACTCGGGCAGGATGCCGTCGGGATCGGGCTCGGTGGGCGGGTAGTACTGGCGGAAATTCGCCTCGGTGAACAGCACGACGTTGAAGTCGACGTCCTCGAACGCCTGCCCGTCGTCGTCGTCCCACAGCGAGGTCACCCCCTCGATGCCCCACTGTGGATCGGGGGGCAGATCGGCGGCGTGGGTGTCGGCGAACCCGTACTGCCCGCTCATCCCGTAGCCGTATCCGGCCTGCTGGGACAGCGCGTGTAGCCAGCGAGGTACGTTGGCCTCGGGAGCGTGGAGGATCAAGCTGTGCCCGAAGATGTAGTTGCGCGCGTCCTCGGTGATCGGACCGCTGCCGGGGCCGGTCTCGTCGCTCCCGGTCTCGTCCTGCGACCCGCCATCGGTGGTGCCGTCCTCCGGCCGATCGGTGGAAGCCCCGGCCTCCGTAGACCCCTCATCGTCGGCGGGCCCACCGGACCCGGACTCGGGCTCGTCGCGGATGGGGCTCGAGCCGTCGGGCTCGGGCACGCCACACGCGAGGGCGAGGACGGCGAGGCTCAGCAGCGCGGACACAGGACGGGGCCAGGGATCGAGTGGGTCGTGGGCCATGGTCGAACGAGCGCTCGTCGCTCGCCCGACCATCGGTGGCCGGAGCGAGGAGCGCTGCCTACCGGAGGCTCGAGCACTCGCGATCGGGTGAATGTTTTTTACGGATCGTGATGGGCCTCACCAGTGGAGCGTCGAACAACGACGCGCACCGCATCCCCCACCGTGCGGAATAAGTGGTGATGATGATCTGGATATCGAGCTGTGAGTCGATGCAGCTCAACAAACATCGAGCGCACCATCAAGCGCATCATCAAGCGCATCGTCGCCCTCGGCCGCGGCCTGCTCGCCGGCCTCGCCCACCTCGCACACGCCCACCTTCGGCAGCGGCAGCGGCGAACCGTCGTCACCCTTGCGATACGGGCTGAAACGACCGAGCTGCTCCATATAGCCCGTAAGCTCCATCGCCTCCCCCCGCAAGAACCGCTCGACGCCCTCGCGCAGCCCGGGGTGTCGCATCCAGTGGTTGCTGTGGGTCTTGGCGGGCAAAAACCCCCGCAGCAGCTTGTGCTCGCCCTGCGCCCCCGCCTCGAACAGCGCCAGCCCCTCGCGGATGCAGTGCTCGATCCCCGCGTAGTAGGCCACCTCGAAGTGCAAGAAGGGGATCTCGCAACGACACCCCCAGTAGCGACCGTAGAGCGCGTGCTCGGTCTGAAAGTAGAGCGCCCCGGCCACCGTCTCGCCGTCTTGACGCACCTGCGCAAAGCGAGCCCGCTGCGGCAGCATGGTGGGCATCAGCTCGAAGAACTCGGGCGTCAGGTACCCCTCGTTGCCATGCATGTAGCAGGTGCGACGATAGAAGGCCTCGAGCTTGGCGATCTCCTGGCGGCTCCAGTCGGCCGCCGGCACGAACCGCACGGGGCCATCCACGGACTCCAGCGCTCGGCGCCGCTCCTTGCGGATCTGCTTGCGCTTGCGCGAGGCGAGCGTGGCAAGGAAGGCATCGAAGTCGGCATACCCCCGGTTGTGCCAGTGGAACTGGAAGCTCGCCCGCGGGCAAAAGTCGGCCTCGGCCAGGCGCCCGTGCTCGTCGGCGCTGCAAAATAGCCAGTGGACCGAGCCACACTCGAGGTCGTCGGCCACGTCGCGCACCCCGACCAGCAGCGCCTCGATGACCGCCTCGTGCTCTTCGGGCGGCAGCCCCGGCGCGACGAGCAGACGACGCCCGGTGGCCGGGGTCACCGGAGCGGCTACCACGAGCTTGGGGTAGTAGGGCAGGCCCGCCCGCATGCTGGCCCGCGCCCACGCAAAATCGAAGATGTACTCGCCGTAGCTGTGCGTCTTGCGGTAGCAGGCGACCGCACCCAGCAAGCCGTTCGCGCCCGGAGCGCTATGCTCGCGATCGCCCAACGGAGGCGCTCGCTCGATCAGCACGTAACGCGGCTCCCAGCCCGTACCCGGACCGACCGAACCCGAGCGCTCCAGGGCTCGTAGAAACCCGTACTCCGTGAACGGACTCGGACCGTGGTCGAGGGCATCCCAGTCTGCGGGATCTACGCCCTCTAGATCGGGAACGATACGAGTGTGGAGGCGCACCGGTATGCCCTCCTTCTACAGCGCGTTGGGGCGGGTGCAAACCCTGGCCGCCTCGGGAGGCTCCTACCCGTTCGGGCGGGGGGCAAGCGAAGGCCTGCCTGCTAGACTCGCGCCAAGGTAGACAATGCGCCCGTGAGCGAGCGAAACAAGGAAGATCCACAAGGCGGGGTGGCGCTCAGGGAGCGCCAGGAGAAGAAGCTCAAGCGGCCGCGCATGTTCCGCGTGGTGCTCCACAACGACGACTACACCCCAATGGATTTCGTCGTGCGGCTGCTGGAGACGGTCTTCCATCGTAGCGAGTCGGAGGCTACCCGCATCATGCTGCATGTCCACAACCATGGCTCGGGCGTGGCCGGCATCTACACCCACGAGATCGCCGAGACCAAGGTTGCGCAGGTTCACCTGCTCGCGCGCAAGAACGATCACCCCCTGATGGCCTCGATGGAGCCGGAAGACGACGGTGAAGATGCTGAGTGAAGAGCTCAAGGCGACGATCAACAACGCGATCGAGGACACTCAGCGGCGGCGCCACGAGTACCTCACCCTCGAGCACCTGCTGCTAGCGCTGCTCGACGACGACAGCGCGGGCAAGGTGCTCTCGGGCTGCGGCGCCGACATCGACGCGGTGCGCACCGATCTGGAGGAGTTCCTCGAGGAGAACATGAGCGAGGTCCCCGAGGACGAGGAGCTCACCACCCACCAGACGATCGGCGTGGGGCGCGTGCTCCAGCGGGCGGTGCTCCACGTGCAAGGCGCGGGCAAGCGCGAGGTGACCGGGGCCAACCTGCTGGTCGCGATCTTCGCCGAGCCCGAGTCCAACGCGGCCTACATCCTGCAAAGCCACGGGATCACCCGTCGCGACGTCACGCTGTTCATCTCCCACGGGATCGGCAAGGGCACACCGGGCCGAGCCCGCCGCGCCTTCGGTGGCGGCGGCGGCGGTGGCGCCAGCGCCCCCGGTCCGGGCCGCGACCCGGACGCCGACGGCGGCGACGTGGCCGAGGATCCGCTGGCCGCCTACGCGGTCGACCTGGCGGCCAAGGCCGAGGCGGGGCGCATCGAGCCCCTGATCGGTCGCGACAACGAGGTCCGCCGGGTGATCCAGGTGCTGTGCCGGCGCCGCAAGAACAACCCCGTGCTCGTGGGCGAGCCGGGGGTGGGCAAGACCGCGGTGGTCGAGGGCCTGGCCCTGCGGATCTTCGAGAGCAAGGTGCCGGCGGTCATCAAGGACGCACACATCTACGCGCTCGACATGGGCTCGCTGCTGGCCGGCACCAAGTTCCGCGGCCAATTCGAGGAGCGGCTCAAGGCGGTGATCGCCGCCATCGAGGCCGATCCCGACGCGGTCCTCTTTATCGACGAGATCCACACGGTGGTGGGCGCGGGCGCGACCTCGGGCGGCTCGATGGACGCGAGCAACATGCTCAAGCCCTCGCTGTCCACCGGCGCCCTGCGCTGCATCGGCTCCACCACTTATAAGGAATTCAAGTCGTCCTTCGAACGCGACGCGGCCCTGGCCCGGCGCTTCCAGAAGATCGAGATTATCGAGCCCAGCAAGGAGGAGACGGTGCTGATCCTCCAGGGCCTGGCCGAGGTCTACCAGGAGCACCACCTGGTCAAGTACACCCCCGAGGCCCTGCAAGCGGCGGTCGAGCTGGCGCACAAGTTCCTGCGCGACCGCCACCTGCCCGATAGCGCGATCGACGTGATGGACGAGGTCGGGGCGGCCGCACGGATCGACATGCCGCTGCCCCTGCCCACTCCCTCGGTGGCCGACGCTCAGCCCAACGACGACGACACCGTCGACGACGACGGGCCACCCGCCAAGGCCGATGCCAACGCCGAGGCGGGCGCCAAAACGGGCGCCAAAACAGGAGAGGGTTCCCCGGCCGACGCCGAGGGGATCGAGCCCGCGCCCGAGCCCATCATCATCGACGTGCCCGAGGTCGAGGCGGTCATCGCTCGCATGGCCCGGATCCCGCCCAAGTCGGTCAGCCACGACGACAAGAAGGTGCTCGGGCGCCTCGACGAGGGCCTCCAAGAGGTGCTCTACGGCCAAGACGAAGCGATCAAGACGGTCACCCACGCCATCAAGCGCGCCCGCGCGGGCCTGGGCCGCGAAGACAAGCCGATCGGCTCGTTCCTGTTCGCCGGTCCCACCGGGGTGGGCAAGACCGAGCTGGCCAAGCAGCTCGCCCGCCTGCTCGGGGTGCCCTTCTTGCGCTTCGACATGTCCGAGTACATGGAAAAGCACAGCGTCAGCCGGCTGATCGGCGCCCCTCCGGGCTATGTGGGCTTCGACCAGGGCGGCTTGCTCACCGACGCGGTGTCCAAGCAGCCCCACTCGGTGGTGGTGCTCGACGAGATCGAAAAAGCCCACCCCGACATCTTCTCCGTGCTGCTCCAGGTGATGGACGCAGCCACGCTCACCGACACCACCGGGCGCAAGACCGACTTCCGCAACGTCATCATCATCATGACGACCAACGCGGGGGCCCACGAGATCACCGCCCGCAAGGTGGGCTTTGGCGACGACGGGGTCCAGCCCACCGACGCCAACAAGGCGCTCGAGCGGGCGTTCTCCCCGGAGTTCCGCAACCGCCTGGACAAGACGGTGATGTTCGCTCCGCTGGGCACCGAAGTGATCCGCAAGGTGGCCGACAAGATGCTCGGCGAGCTCGAGCTCCAGCTGGTCGATCGCGAGGTCCACATCACCTACACCGACGGCGCACGCGACTGGGTGGCCAAGCACGGCTACGACAAGCTCTTCGGGGCCCGGCCCATGGCGCGGCTCATCGACGAGAAGATCAAGGAGCAGCTGGTCGACGAGCTGCTGTTTGGCAAGCTCGAGAGCGGCGGCACGGTCAAGGTCGGGCTCGACGATAAAGAAGACTCGCTGACCTTCGAGTTCGAAGCCCGCGAAAAGAGCGACGACGCGGCCTAGAGCGGCGGCACCGTCCGGCGGACGGTCGACCCCACAGCAAATGAGGACCTCGCGCGTGAGCGAGGTCTTCGTGTTTCGAAGGAAGCTATAGTGGTGCGGTGACCGAGCCTGCACCCGGTGCGTTCGTCTCGGCCCCGACGCTGTGGGCGTTTGCCGGGCGCACCTACGGCCGCGAGGGCGTGGCGCCGGTGTGCCTGCGACTGCAAGACGAGCACGACCTCGATGTGGACGTGCTGCTGGCGGGCCTTTGGATCGCGTCGTACGGGCAGCCGGTGGACGAGGATCGCCTGAGCGCGATCCTCGACGCCGCCGCGCCGGCCCAGGCCCGGGTCACGCAGATCCGAGCCCTGCGGCGCGCGCTCGGAGCGGAGCGCGAGGGCGAGCCGGCTTGGAAGGCCACCTACGAGCACCTCAAGGCGGCCGAGCTGGCCGCGGAGCGCGTGGAGCTGGAACGGATCGAGGCGACGGTGACCCCCTGGCTGGTAGCCAGCGAGGGCGAGCCCATCGCGCTGGCACGGGAGGGCCTGCGCCGGTACGCCTGCCGCCAGGACGCTCGCTCGTGCGATGCGCTGCTGGATCGACTGATCGACCACGCCCAGACCCGCTGAGCGCACGGCCCACCCGTGCGGGACCGCCCCAAGGGCCTGTCGAACTGAGGTTGACAGCGGCGAGCCCAGCGCTACGTTCCATACGCAACCGTATGGAAATGGAACCACCTCTGCGGCTCTCCCCCCAAGCCCACCGCACCCAAACGTGGCGTATCGACGCGATCGCCCCCGATTTCGAGCTCCTCGACGTCTGGCGCACCCCGATGGTCGGCGGGCCCGACCAGCTGTCCGACGCCCTGGCCACCTTCGAGGCGATCCGGCCGACCCAGAGCGCCGGCTCGGGAGCCGCCCGGGCCCTGTTTCGCCTGCGCGAGTGGCTCGGCGAGGTGTTTGGCTGGGATCGCGAGGCCAATCGGCTACCGATCCCCGGCTGCGAGGAGACCTCGCTCCGCGACCGGCTCCCCGAGCACGAGCGTGCGCCCCTGCCCCCGCCGAGCAACTCGCCCTTTCCCTTCCGCCCCGTCTACCGCGATGAGCGCGAGGCGTTCAGCGAGATCTCCAACGACACCGTACACGCCTTGATGCACCTGTCGTGGGTCCCCGAGGGCGATCACTACCGCGCCAACATGGCCGTGTACGTCAAGCACCGCGGCCGCTTCGGCCAGCTCTACATGTGGATCATCGCCCCGTTCCGGCACTACATCGTGTACCCGGCGATGATGCGCCAGCTCGAGAGCAACTGGCGGGCGCGGGGCACTCGGTCGCCCGCGCCGGCCTGAGGGCGATCAAGGGCTGCCGAAGTTCTGCGTCCAGTAGTGCGTGTACATGCTCCCCGGCGCGTTGTAGTAGCCGACCCCCAGCTCGGTGAACGCGGGGTTCATGATGTTGGCGCAGTGACCGTCGCTGGCCAGCCAGCCGTTGACCACCGACGCCGGCGATCCTTGCCCCGCCGCGATGTTCTCGCCCCAGGTCGACCAGCTGTACTGGGCGTGACCCAGGCGCGCGCCGGGCCCCTCGCCCATCGGGTTGGTATGCGAGAAGAAGCCGTTGTCGCCCATGTCCTGGGAGTGATTGCGGGCGGCGCAGGTCAGCGAGCCTTCGTACGCCAGCGGCCCGGTGGCGCCAAAGTTGCCCTCGCTGCCGCAGTTGGTCGGGGTCGAGCGAGCATCGTTGACCAGCGAGAGCACCTCGAGCTCCCAGGCGGTCCAGGACGGATCCCACCCGGCCACCTGGTTGCAGTAGGCGTTGTTGGGAAAGCCGTTGCCGGCCTGCATCTGGCACGTGTTCGAGCAGGTGTCGTTGTCGTTGCCGTTGCCGTCGTCGCACTGCTCGCCCGGCTGGGTGTACCCGTCGCCGCAGGCCGCGTCCTGGCAGGCGTTGGTGCACGCATCCATGTTGGATCCGTTGCCGTCGTCGCAAGCCTCGCCGGGGCCGGGATAGCCGTCGCCGCACACGTTGTTGGTGCACTCGGGCGTGCACGCGTCGTTCGGCCCGTTCCCCGCGCCGTCGTCACACTCCTCGTTGCCCGCCCAGACCAGGCCATCCCCGCAGGCGGCGTCCTCGCAGGTCGAGGTGCACGCGGCGGTGTCGGCGTTGGCCGGCCCCAGGTCACACTCCTCGCCCGCTCCGGGCTGCTCGATCCCATCGCCACATGCGGGCAATAGGCACAGATCGGTGCAGCCGTCGTCGTCATCGCCGTTTTGGCCGTCGTCGCACTCCTCGCCGGGATCGACGACCCCGTCGCCGCACGATGGCAGCGCACACTCGGAGGTACATGCATCACCGTCGTCGAGGTTGCCGTCATCACAGCCCTCGCCCGGGCCTACGAAACCATCGCCGCACACGTTGTCGGTGCAATCGGTCTTGCACGCGGCCTCGTCGGCGTTGGCCGGGCCCTGGTCGCACTGCTCGTCGTCCTGGACGACCCCGTCGCCGCAGATCCCGTCCTCGCCCGGGACCCCGGTGTCACCGCTACCGCCATCGACCGACCCCTCGCCCGAACCATCAGCCGAACCATCAGCCGAACCATCGCCCAAGCCATCGCCCAAGCCACCCGATCCCTCGTTACCCGCCGGCCCCCCCGAGGCGCCCATGCTGGGATCACCGTTGGTCTCGGGCGACGACGGCAACCCCGAGTAGCAACCCGGCAGCAGACCCAACACGACGACCCCAAGCCACCTTCTGGCGTTCGACATCACGGACTCCAACCTCGATCCGATCGTCGAGCGATCGGGTGACCCGGGCAAGTGCTATGTACGTACTCCACGTGACACGAAGGGCCTGGCCGCCAAGGGTCCATCGGCCCCCATGGCGAGGTTCCAGCCCCCAAGAGCGGGCCGTCGCACGACAACGCGTGCTCGGTACCACGCACAGACGAGACAGCGGGCGAAACGGCGCATCGCCGGCGGGGCACCTCACTGACACAAAATCCCGCTACGCTCGGCGCCGTGACGGCTCGTCCTGCGAACGAACGGTGGGGATCCTTCGTCGGCCTGTGCATGGTGCTCGGGGGCTGCTTCAACCAGAGCGGAGAGCCGCTCGATACCGACAGTTCCTCGGGCACGACCGGCCCCGCGCCAGACACCGCGATGGTCTGCATACCGGGCGAGAGCCGGGCGTGTGCCTGCACCAACGGCAGCACGGGCGCCCAGCTATGCAACGCGGACGGCTCCGGGTTCGAGGCCTGCCTGTGCGAAGGCAACGAGGCCACCGGCAGTTCCACCGGCATCACGGAGCCGACCTCGGCCGACAGCACGAGCTCTGCGGGCAGCAGCGCCTCGACCACCAGCAGCGACTCTTCATCCTCTTCGACGGGGCCAATGGGCTGCACCGCCATCGACTTCTTGTTCGTGGTCGATAACTCCGGCAGCCGCGCGGACGAGCAGGCCAACCTGATCGCGAGCTTCCCCGCCTTCATCGCCGGGCTCGAAGCGAGCCTGATGCAGGCCAACTCGCTCCACGTAGGGGTGGTCACGACCGACGTCTATGGCTCCAACAGCCCGGGCTGCGACGTGATCGGCGGACTGGTAACCCAGACCGGGGGCACCAACTCGAGCAATGCGGTGTGTGGCCCTTATGCCGCGGGTACCAACTTCATGACCGAGGCCGACGACCTCTCGACCGCGTTCTCCTGCGCGGCCCAGGTGGGGACCAGCGGCAGCGGCATCGAGCGACCGATCGACGCGATGCTCGCCGCGATCGGCCCCGACCTGGCCATGCCCGGGATGTGCAACGAAGACTTCTTGCGCAGCGATGCTCTACTGGTCCTCGTGATCATCACCGATGAGTGGGACGGGCCCAACGACCCCGAGATTCCAGGATCCAGCGGAGAACCCGCGAGCTGGTACACCGACGTGGTGGCCGCCAAGGGAGGCGCCGCCGATCAGATCGTGGTGCTCTCCCTCATCAACTACGCCGGCGGGCCATGTCCCCCCGACGCTGCTCCCTTCGATGGGGTCCACATCGCCGACTTCACCCAAATGTTCGGTCCCCAGGGGATCCTGGGCGGGATCTGTGCCCCCGACTGGAGTCCCTTCTTCGACGACACCCTGCTCGCGATCCAGAACGCTTGCCAGGGTTGACTGGCGCCCACACGACGAGGCGAGCCCAACCAGCGCGAGCGCGATGAACCGCTGCCGACGCTCGAGGATCACGCGACGATCGACCCGATCCCGCCGTCCCTGGCCCTCCGATCTCGTTGTGCCGAGACCCCACCGCGCTGTACCAAGGAGCTCATGGCGGACTGGCTCCTCGCGCTGTGCACTCCTCCCCCGACCGCGGTCGTCGCCGAGCTCGAGCCGATGCTGGCGCGCTGGCAGAGCATGCCGGGATCCGCCTTCGAGCGAGCCGTCGCCGCCGGCATGCTCGCCGACCGCGTGGGCCTGGCCTTCGCGGCGGGCTATCGCTCGGCCTTGCTCGCGCTGACCGGCGAGACGGGACACGCGGCGCTCTGCATCACCGAGAAGGGAGGCGCCCACCCCCGCGCCATCGAGACCCGCCTGGAGTGGCAGGGTGACACCGCGGTCCTCACCGGAACCAAGGCGTGGTCGACCCTGGCCGACCATGCCCGCACCCTGTTGGTCGCCGCATCCACCGGCACCAAGAACGGCCGCAACCAGCTACGCATGGTCCGGGTGCCCGTCGACGCCGAAGGCCTCCAGCTGCGCGCAATGCCCCCCACCGCCTTCACCCCCGAGATCCCTCACTTCCGGGTCGAGCTGTCTCGCGTTCGGGTCGACGCCGAGGCGCTCCTCGAGGGCGACGGCTACGACCGCTGGATCAAGCCGTTTCGTACCGTAGAAGACATCCACGTGACCGCCGCGGCCCTCGCCCATCTGGTGACCACGGGGCGACGCGCGGGGTGGTCGGCCAAAGTGCTCGCCGAGGGCGTGGCGCTTGTGGCCGCGCTGGCCGACCTCGCGAGACGCCCGCCCCTCGATCCCGCGGTCCACCTCGCGCTCGGAGGCGTGCTCACTAGCTTCGAGGCCTGGGTCCGACGCGTGGACCACGGCTGGTCGGGCACCACCCCTGAGGTCCGTGCGCGCTGGATCCGAGACCAACCGCTGCTGGGCGTGGCGAGCAAGGCTCGGTCGGCCCGCTTCGCGCGGGCGGTGGCCACCGCTGGCCTCCGGCTCGGATGATCCGCTCGCTCTTTCCCCGAGCGGTGTCGGCCAACGCCGGATCCCATGGGGGCTCGGCCCGACCGACCCACGTTCACCCGCTCGCAAACGGAGTTCGGGATGCTCGCGATTTTTTTTCGATCGCGATGTCGATCTTCGGGCATGGGATCCGTCGTCGAGACGACACTTCCAACCCACGCTTCCAACCTTCCCACGTTTTTTGAGAGACGACCCATGGCCGACATCAAGATCTATGGTCCCGCCCCCAGCAGCTACGTCCGCACCGCCCGCATGACGCTCGTGGAGAAGGGGCTGGACTACGACCTCGAGCCCATCCAGTTCGGGACCGACGAGCTCCGCGCCCTCCACCCGTACTCCAAGGTTCCGATCCTCCGGCACGGCGACGTACATCTGTACGAGACCCAGGCGATCGTCCGGTACATCGACGCCCAATTCGACGGCCCATCGCTCGTCCCCGGCGACAACGCCACCATGGCCCTGATGGAGCAGTGGATCAGCGTCCTCAATTGTTACCTCTACGGCAACATCGTCACGAACTACTGCTTCGAGTACATCCGCCCCAAGGGAGACAGCGGGCAGCCGGACAAGGCGCGGATCGAACAAGCGCTCCCGCAGGTCGAGCACGACCTCGGTCTGCTCGACAAGGGCCTCGAGGGCAAAGACTGGCTGGTGGGGACCTTCAGCCTGGCCGACCTGATGATCGCTCCGGTGATCTCCACCGTGTCGATGTTCCCCGAGGGGGGCCAGATCCTCGACCGCTCGGGCAACGTGCGCCGCTGGCTGACAGCGATCGAGCAGCGCAAGAGCGGCTCGCTGCTCTACCCACCCAAGGGCTGAGGGTATCTAGGCCGAGGCCGGCTCGGGATGCGCGACTTCGTCGCGCCCGGCCTCGGGTTATCTAGGCCGAGGCCGGCTCGGGATGCGCGACTGCGTCGCGCCCGGCCTCGGTCTTGCCCAGGTGGCACCTAGGAGGGCCCGTCGGGGGCTAGTACGAGACTACGGGGTACCCGATTCACCGGTCGTAACCCGCGGTTTTCGATTCGGGTGCCACCGAGGCGAGCGCGGCCGACGCTCGACGCATGCTTGCTATGGTCCGAGGCTCGGAGATCACCATCACCATGCAGCCCTGGACTCCCGATTCCTGGAAGGCAAAGGACGCCCACCAGTCGGTCGACTACCCCGACCCCGAGGCGCTCGCCTCGGTGCAGGCCGAGATCGCTCGACTCCCCCCCCTGGTCACCTCGTGGGAGATCGAGGCGCTCAAGGAGCGGCTCGCCCTCGCGGCACAAGGGCAGGCCTTCTTGCTGCAAGGGGGCGACTGCGCCGAGTCGTTCGACGAGTGTGCATCCAACTCGATCGCCACCAAGGTCAAGATCCTCCTTCAGATGAGCTTGCTGATGATCCACGCCACGCGCACCCCGGTGGTGCGGGTGGGGCGGATCGCCGGTCAGTACGCCAAGCCCCGCTCGTCCTCCACCGAAGAGCGCGACGGGGTCATCCTGCCCTCGTACCGCGGTGACAACATCAACCGCTCGCCCTTCACGAAGAAGGACCGCACGCCCGACCCGACCCTGCTGCTGCGAGGCTACGAGCGAGCCGCACTCACCCTCAACTTCGTGCGCGCCCTGGCCGACGGCGGCTTCGCCGATCTACGCCACCCTGAGACCTGGGACATCTCCTTCGCCCGCCAAGCAGAGCATCACGACGAGTACCGACGGATCGTCGACTCCATCAAGGACTCGATCGCGTTCATGGAGGCGGTTGCCCACTCCGAGCTCTCCATGCTGCGCCGGGTCGATCTGTTCACCAGCCACGAGGCGCTCAGCCTGGAGTACGAGCAAGCCCAGACCCGGCAGGTCCCACGCCGCGACGGGTGGTACGATCTAAGCACCCATATGCCGTGGATCGGCATGCGTACCGCCCAGCCCGATGGGGCCCACGTGGAGTACTGTAGGGGGATCCGTAATCCGATCGGGGTCAAGGTGGGACCTGCCATGACCAACGAACAGCTCGAAGTACTGCTCGACCGGCTCGATCCCGAACGGGAACCAGGGCGTCTGACCCTGATCCACCGGCTGGGGGCCGGCCGGGTGCACGACGAGCTCCCGCGGCTCATCGAGATCGTCCAACGTAGGGAGCAAACCGTGCTGTGGTGTGCCGATCCCATGCACGGCAACACCGAGACCACGTCGTCCGGCATCAAGACCCGCCGATTCGAAAAGATCCTCGCCGAGCTTCAGCAGGCTTTCGAGGTCCATGCGAAGATGGGCTCGCACCTGGGTGGCGTGCACTTCGAGCTCACGGGCGAAAACGTGACCGAATGCATAGGCGGAGCCGGCGGCGTGCAGGAGCACGAGCTCCACCGGGACTACCGCAGCAAGGTCGACCCACGGCTGAACTACCGGCAAGCGCTGGAGATGGCGATGCTGATCACCCGTCACCTACGAGCGACGGCCGAGGATC
This sequence comes from Myxococcota bacterium, assembly GCA_039194325.1. Lineage (GTDB taxonomy): Bacteria > Myxococcota_A > Polyangia > Nannocystales > Nannocystaceae > Paraliomyxa. The sequence continues at coordinate 159,884 of JBCCWC010000002.1, read as the reverse complement.
GCTCCTAACCTCTCGAACACCGCCTTAACACCGTGTGACCCAAATCGAAACCACTGGTTTAGGGTTTCCCCTTACACGGTTGGTGGTAGCGATCGAGACCCTTCCATAGTAACGTGATTTTGCGGATGTAGACGTACTGTCGCCCCCTCGGTCGGGGGACTGGAGGGAAAAGCGACGAGGGCTGGGGAGCCCTTTCCTACGACTACCGCCGCACGGGTCAGTGGAACCCATACCCAAGGGAAGCCACTCGATCCAAAGGTCGTCACCGAAATGGGAGTCGGGGACGATTGCGAGCAACCGGCCCTGGGGAGGGCATCAGGTTGCTCGCTTTTTTTCGAAGGGTCTACGACCCAACGAGCGAGCGAACCTCGGTCCGCACCGCAGCCTCGACCGCCTCGTCGTAGGGCAACCCATAGTAAAGGAAGATCTCGGCCACGTCGGCGCGACGCAAACCGTGCTCGTCGACCGCGTAGGCACGAGTGGCCGCCCGCAATGCCCCGGCGAGCAGCACGTCGCCCCAGTGGCGCCTCGCTTCGATCACCTCCCACAGCATCGAGCCCGCGACCACGTTGAGCAGATCCCAATCGTCGTCGTAGTGCGCGCTCACCCGGGTCCCGTTGGGTCCCACGTGTAGGGTGAAGGCATCGTGGGCTCGGGGAAACACCACCTCGACCACGAAGCGCAACGGCTGGGAGATCTTCATGCCCGGCCAAGCCCGCGCCAAGGCGTCGGCCAGGGTCTGCCGAATCCAGGCGTGCACCCGGGTGCGCATGCGAGCTTGGTCGTGACCGCCGAGGTTGGGATCGCGAAGTACCGGCATCACCAACGGCCGGTAACGACGGAGCCGATCTCGGGGCACCGATTCGGTCCCGCCGGCACCTTCGGACCAGGAGACAGACCGGGGGACATCACCGAGCGCGGGCTCGACCCCCGGCATTGCGCCCTCGTCCTCGAGTTCGATCAAAGCGGCCGCTCCCGCGGGGTCGAGCTCCACCTGCCCGGGTGCCACGCGATAGCGGCCACCAACCCGCAACGGCAGCCCGGTCGCGTCCGGGCACACCCGGGCCAGGTCTCGCAAGAAGCGAGCCTCGGGCACGGGAAAGACGAAGCGATCCATCCAGCCGAAGGCAGGCACGTGCGCAGCCCCGTTGGCCCCGGGCACGACGGCGACCGCCTCGACCGCGGCCGCCTGAGCCAGCAGATCTCCATAGGTGGCGTAGGGGAAGCCGGTGCGGCGACCCAGCACCGCCGCGATCTCCAGCATGGGCTGCCAGCGCACCACCGCCAAGTCGACGCGCGACTGCTCGACGCCGGCTAGCGCCCGATCCTTCACGTCCTTCATGTGATCGGGGCCGCGTAGCACGGCATCGACATGATTCCAGCCCACCGCGCCCTCGGCCGCGATCATCACCCCCCACTCGTCGACCCCCAGCGAGGGCGTGGTCACCAACCGCACGCCGTCGAGCTCGACACGCTGCCCGGGCGGCAGCGGGTGCACAGTACGAAAACCCAGAGCCCGCGCCGCCCAGACCACCAGCGGATCGGGGGTGACCACCACCGAGTCGGGATCGAGCAGGGCCAGCTGGTGCAAGCTGGGCACGTCGAAGTGATCGGGGTGCCGATGAGAGACCAGGATGAAGTCGGGACGCAGGGCCGAGGCTCGCACGCGTCGCCGCGGGACGGTCTGGAACACGCCGCTATGATGCTCGGGGCCCAGCAGCGGATCGCACAGGATCCGCAGCCCGGCCGCCTCGACCAACCACATCGCGTGTCCGAGGCAGCTCCAGTCCACGCCGTCGCTCCGATTGTATCGCTATCGTGATGCAAGGGATACTGCCGCTGGTGTCTCGCCCACGCATCGACTCGCTCGCCATCGAGCTGACCGGCCACTGTAACCAGCGCTGTAGCTACTGCTACAACGCCTGGCGCGAGGACAACGGCCGCTCGATCGGCGCTCTGCCTCACGCCGAGCTGCTGGCCCTGGTGGAGCGAGCGCTCACCGAGATCGAGCTGGACCACGTGACCCTGACCGGCGGGGAGACCTTCGCTCGGGCCGGCGTATTCGACGTGCTCGACGTGATCGCGGCCCACGGGGTCGACGTGCAGATCATCTCCAACGGGGGTCTGGTCGACGACGCCCTGGCCCAGCGCCTGGCGGGCTATCCGATCCGCTGCATTCAGATCACCCTCAACGGACCGACCGCGGCGCTACACAACGCCCACGTCGGCGGGGAGCACTTCACGGCCACCATCGAGGGGATCGAGGCCCTGCGACGCCATGGGGTGCCCGTGGCCGGCTGCATCGTGGTCACCCGACGCAACGCGCGAGTGGTGGGGGAGATCCTCGACCGGTTCATCGAGCTGGGGGTGAGCCTCGTGGCCCTCTCGCGCTTCTCGCCCGCCGGCTACGCGGCCACCCACGTGGCGCAATTGCTGCCCTCGCGCAGCGACATGGTGGTGGCGCTCGAGCAGGCCGAGGCTCGCGGCCGCGACCACGGGCTTGATCTCCAGGTGACCATGCCGGTGCCGCCGTGCGTGATCGATCACGCCGATTACCCGCACGTGCGCTTCGGGGGCTGCCCGATCGGCACCGAGGCCCAGGAGCCCGCACTGGGTCCCCGCGGCGAGCTGCGCTCGTGCACCCTGCACACCGAGTCGCTCGGTGATGCACGCACCCACTCGTTCGCCGAGCTGCTCAAGGCCCCGGCCCGCACCCAGTACCGCGACGTGACCCCCGAATTTTGCGCCCCCTGCCCCCACAAGAGCCATTGCCTGGGCGGCTGCGGAGCGGCGGCCGCCTCGGTGCAGGGCGACCCGCGGGGGCTCGACCCCTTCGTGGCGCAGCACGTAGACGATGCACTGGCCGAGCGCCTGCGCCAGGCCCGACAAGGCGGCGATCAACCCTCGCTCCCGGTGATCTCGTGAGACCCCCGGTGCGAGTCTTGCTGCTGTGGCCCGGAAGCGAGGGCGCGGCCGCCGGCAACTTCGGCGTGCCCCAGCTGGTGCTGCTGGGCACGTACCTGCGCACGCAGGCCCGGGTTCAGGTGGACATCCGCGATCTGGCGATCGAGCGCCGGCTCGGCACCGATCTGGCCCAGGTGCTCGCCGGGGACGACGGCCGGGGCTACGACGTGGTCGCGCTGTCGGTCTACTCGTCCTTCGATCACCTTTTGTGTGGGGCGCTCGCCCAGATGGTTCGCGATCGCTGGCCCCAGGCGGTGATCGTGGCCGGCGGCTATCACCCCAGCGCCCGACCGCTCGAGTACATTGCCGACGGCTCGCCCTTCGACGTGGTGGTGGTGGGCGAGGGCGAGCGACCGCTGGCGCAGATCGTAGAGTCGGTGGCCGGCGGGGCCCCCCTGCGCCAGGTGGTGCTGGGCCCCGAGGCGATCGACCGGCTGGAGGTGCTGCCGCCCTCCGACTGGACGCTGCTGTCGCGATACCGCGACGTCGCGCGCCGCTACGCCTCCCAGGCCCAGGTGTACCTGTCGCGCGGCTGCCCGTTCGACTGTGCATTTTGCATGGAACGCGCCAAGCGGGAGACCTCGTGGCGCAGCTTGCCGGTGGAGCGCGCCCTCGACGAGATCGAGAGCCTGCACCGCTTCCTCGACCTGCGCACCTGGACCCTCTACTTCGGCGACGCGCTCTTCGGCATGCGCAAGCGCTGGCGTCGCGAGTTCCTCGAGGGCCTGGCCCAGCGTCAGATCCCAGTGGACAAGTACTGGCTGCTCATTCGGGTCGACCTGGTCGAAGACGAGGATCTTCGGCTGTTCGGCGCCGCCAACTGCGGCCTGGGCTTCGGGCTGGAGTCGGGCGATCCGAGCCTGCTGGCCACGATCCGCAAGTCGGGGCGCCTGGACGACTACCTCGAGCGCATGGAGCACATCGCCGAGCGAGCCCGCGAGCACGACGTGCCCTGGGGGGCCAACGTGATCTGCGGACATCCCGGGGAGACGCCAGACACCATGGCCCGCAGCGCGCAGTACCTACGGCGGCTGTTCCTGCGCGAGCGAGGCACCACCGGCTTCTTGTCGGTCGACCCCTTTCGCCTGTATCCCGGCTCGCCGATCGATGCCGACCGCGCCTACTACGAGGAGCGCTTCGGCACTCGATTCCATCGGCCCCACTGGTGGGACGACGGTGACCCCGAGTTTCTCTCGGAGTGGGTCGACCCCAGCGCCGAGCTCGACTGGGCCGGCCGGGAGGCGCTGCAGAGCGAGCTGCTCACGCCGATCCTGGCGCAGATCGAGGACAGGTTCGTCTATCGCGGCGGGGCTCGTCGGTATTTCTTGGGGGCGATCCGCGATCAGCTCGCCTGGGCCCGACCGGCCGCGCGCCTGCCCGCCCTCGAGCGATACTACGCCTGGCACGGCTACCTGGGCCGACGCGCCCAGGCACAGCGCAAGCGTCGAGATCACGTCGCCCTCGCCGAGGTGGCCCGGGCCCGCCGAGCCCGTACCCGGGAGGCGGTGGCCGAGGCCGCCCTGTTGCCCGTGGACCACCCGATCCTCGATGCGATCGACGTGGTCCCGCGCGAGCGCTTCGTCCCGGTGGAGAGCATCGACGACAGCACCCGCGACGTGGCGATCCCCCTGGACGACAGCGGGCTGGCCACGGTGAGCGCTCTGCATGCGTATGCCTCGACGTACCGCCTGCTCAAGGTGCAGCCTGGAGATCGAGTGCTCGACCTGGGCTCGGGCACCGGCTACGGCGCAGCCCTGCTGCGCGAGCTGGTCGGCGAGCACGGCGAGGTGCTCGCCGTGGAGATCGATCCGACCCTGGTGGAGCACGCCCACATCGAGCTGACCCCGCGGGGGGTGACCTGCGTCGCCGCCAACGCCCTCACGCCAGAGCAATGGCCGGCCGGGGCCCGCCACGCCCGCAAGGTGGCGGTGGGGTTTTGCCTCGATCGCCTCCCATCATCATGGCGCGAGGCCTTGGCGACAGGCACGGTGGTGGTGGCGCCTCTTTGGCACGAGGGGGTGCAGCGGCTATGTCGCATGGTGCTGCTCGACGACCGGGTGGAGTACCAGTGGCACCACCAGGTGCGCTTCGTGCCCGCACGGACCGAAGCTCCCCCCCGGGTATCTCGACCCGCGAGACCCACCGAGCCGCTCCCTGAGCCCGTGCGAGCCCCGAGGCACCTTCCGGTGATCTCGGGCTAGTGGGCGCCGACCCGTGCCTCCCCTCTGCTGACCCCGACCGCCACCGCGAGCCCCAACGACACGGTCATGGTCATGGTCACGACCCCGATCCACCGACGAGTTCGGACGAGCATGCTTTTGGGGCTACTCGTCGCCTGGATCGCGCTGGCCTGCGGGGTCGGGGTCGACCCTCGGATCGCCGACGAGTTCCACGAGCGGCTCGCCCCTCGGGACCGCGGCTGGACCCGCGTGCCCTGCCCCGATCGCGCAGTCAAGGTAGAGCGTGTGCGAGGCCTGGTGCCCATGGCCCTCGAGCTGCGCGCCCGGATCCGCGAGTACACCACGCCCGCGACCCCGCAGCTGCTCGAGCGCCTCATGGCGTTCCCCATGCTCGGGCGTGCCGACGACTATCGCTGCGTGGTACAGGACTTCACGCGGATCGACCTGAAGACCGAGCCCGATTTCGAGGACGCTCGCGGCCTGGTGGGCAACCTCTACATGCTCAAAGGATCCCACCTGATCGAGCACGATCGCGCCGACGAGGGCTGGGCCCACGTGGTCGACGGGCTGACGCTCTACCAGGCACCGGTGGGTCCCGGCGTCGACGAGCACCTCGGCATGCAGGACATGCTGCGCTGGGTGAACGACCTGCTCGACACGCACCCACCCCCGCCCAGCACGATCACCGCGCTGGTCGAGGCGCTCGACGCCGCCTTTGTGTCGCAACCGGTGATCTGTGCCGCACTCCGCCACGATCTGCTCACACTGGCGGTGATCGGCTTCCGGGTGCATTTTGGGCAGCGAGAGCGAGAGGCCATGGCCCGGCGCTTCGGGCTGGACTTCGCCATGCGAACCTGGCGAACCCCGCAAAAGCCGGGGAGCCTCGACCGATCGGTATGGAATGAGCTGCGCGAGATCTACGATGGCATGATCTCCGGCTGTACCCGGCGCCCCCTGGGGCGCAGCATTCAGCGGGCCGCCGATCCCTTTGTTCGGCTGGACATGCTTCACCCCCCCACCGCGATCCTGGCGCGGGTGATCGGCAACCAGATCAACCGCGCCGCGCTGCTCAGCGACGTCCGCATCACCCTGCTCGCCCGCCTGCGTGGTCGACAGCTGCGCCACACGCTCGGTCGTGATCCCACCACCGCCGAGCTCGCGCTGAGCTTTGGGCGCCGCCCCGAGAATCCTTGGGACGGACGGGGTTACAACTTCATCGTGGGGGGGGGCGTCGTCACGGTCGTCCGCGGGCCCTACCGCCACAACACCACCATTGGGCCCACCATCGAGCCGGGCAAGCCCACGTCCTATCCTCAGCTGCCGCCGGCGGCCGTCCACGGGCTACCTCGACAGTGACCACCCGCCTTCAGGTCATCTACGACGGGATCGAGGCCCGCGCTCGCGCCATCGAGCACGAGCACGCCTGCACAAGGCATTGCTGCGCGATGAGCGGCCGTTGCCGCAAACAATTGCCAGCACCACGTAGCCGGCAGACCAGTGCGCTATTTCCGCGCCTCTCCTGGCGCGCAATCCTCGCCAAGTTAGAGCCTGCCAGTATTCGCCTACTCATCCCCGCTCAAGCCCGTCCTTCGGCTGGGATTCCCACCGAGTTGGCTGTATCGCGGACAAGTTTCACACTACCCATGTGTCTGGACGAGACGCCATCGCCGCGTTCCTCAATGGCCTCCTCGCGGGCATGAGTCTGGGACTCGCAGACACTCGGCTTCAGTACCCTCCTCGTCGTTCGTCTAGCAAGTCGAGACGCCAACCTACGCCTCTCGAGTCGTTGGACCGGGACCTCCGGAGGCTAGACGCTGACGCTCGAAGAGCCGTCATGCGTGTAGATCGGAGGTCGCTTGCGTGACGGATGAACCCGCGAGCGATCCCAGTCACGCACTCGCCAAAACGCAGACGCCAACCGACGTCGCTCGCTTGACGGATGGATCCGAAGGCGGCCCCGACCGAGCTCTCGCGGAAGTAGGGACGTCACCCGAGGCCGTCGACTCTCTCGCGGCGAAGCTCACGGAGGTCGTCGTCCATTCAGGACACCAACAAAGCGGCCTCTCTCTCAGCCCACTGCCGCTTCCACAGATGCTCCGTGCTTACCATGAGCACGATCCCAAAGTGCACGACCTCGTGCTGAGCATGGTCCAGGATGAGCAGCAATTCCGGCGGCGCGAGCAGATCGCGGACAGCCGCCAACTTCGCGCGCTTGCTCTGCGCCGCGAAGATCGAGCAGACAGGAGCCTTGCATTCGAGCATCGAGCAAGAGTCGTAGGGATGGTCGTTGGCGCTTGCCTCACCGCCTCCGTCGCGGTGGCGTGCATTCTCGTCGGCAACATCACCCTGGGTATCGGTCTGTTCGTTGCAAGCGCGGGATTAGGCGTGGGAGGGAGCATTCTACGGGCAGTGTTGAAACCGTCCGATGAACTCGACGACGACCTCGATGATGACGATCGATCCAACGAGGCTGACGACCCAGGCAAGCGCTAGGCGCCCCCCGTGGTCCACCGCACCCCGGTCGGGCTCGCCCCGGCCGGGTCGCAGCGGGTAGAGTCCGGTCGTGGACTCCTGGCTCGACCTCGGATGCTCGGCCCGCGCTCGCCGCGGCCTGACAACGCTGCTCCTCGCGCTCGGCTGCGGCGACGACTCCTCGCCGCCCATGATGATGGACAGCAGCTCGAGCGGCACGCCGCCGCCCCCGGCCGACAGCTCCACCACCGCGGTCCCCACTCCCCCCGACCCCGACTCCACCAGCGAGGGCAGCAGCACCACCGGCGAGCCCCTGCCTCCGCTAGAGGTCGACGTCGAGGTCTACACCTATCCCAACCAGCCGATGGTGGTCGACCTGGGCTTCTCTGCCCCCAACCTCGAGGTCGTCATCGATCACAGCACCGACCCCGGGATCCGCACCGGCCCGATCCCCGGCCTCCCCGACCAGACCTGGGTCCGCGTCCGGGGGCTCTCCCCCGCGACTGGCCACATCGTCAACTGGTCGGTGACCGACGAGCAAGCCCGCACCGACGAAGGCGACCTGCTCATCACCACCGAAACCCCCCTGCCCGGCTTCATCCCCTCGTTCGAGATCGGGGGCAGCGGCGCCGGCTATGGCGGATTCGTGCTCTTCGATCTGCTGGGCTTGACCCCCGACAGTCCCTCGTCGCTCTTCGTGGTCGACACCCAGGGGATCACCCGCTGGTACATGGAGCGCAGCGACGGAGTGATCGGCCCGGGCGCCGTGTTCGCCGGCGCCAAGCTGCGCCCCGACGGCACCCTGCTCTACCTGCGCAACTTCTCGATCTTCGTCATCGACGAGATGGGCGTCGAGCAAGTCAACCTCAGCTCCCAAGACCTCAGCCTGCCCGGCTTGCACCACGAAGTCATCGAGCTCCCCAACGGCAACTTCCTCGCCCTGAGCTACAGCTTCCGCGACATCGAGTACCCCGACCTGGGCACGACCTACGTGGCGGGAGATCTGATCGTAGAGATCACCCCCGACGGCGACGTCGTGTGGGAGTGGGATGCCTTCGATCACCTCGACCCCCAGCGCCGCCGCGCCGACTTCGACGAGCCGGTCTTCGATCCCCAGACGATGACCTTCGCCAGCGACTGGACCCACGGCAACGCCCTGCTCTACGACCCCGACGACGATACGGTCCTCATCTGCCTGCGCCACCAGGACTGGCTCGTCCAGATCGACCGGGCCACGGGCGACGTGCTGTGGCGCCTGGGCGACGAGGGCGACTTCACCCTCACTGCGGGCCTGTGGCCCTTTCACCAGCACTCCCCGCAGTGGCAGGACGACGGCACGCTGCTGCTCTACGACAACGGTCGGGGCAACCCCACGCTGCCCGACACCTTCGAGACCTCCCGCGCCGTGCGCTACGCGGTGGACACCGAGGCCATGACCGTCACCCAGGTATGGGCCGACGACGCTGAGGATTTCATGGCCCCGATCGCCGGCGACGCTGATCGTCTCCCCGACGGCAGCATCCTGGTCACCGACTCGTCGATCGACATGGACGACGGCTTCGACGTCTCCTACGCCCGAGTCCGCGAGATCGACGAGCGCACCTCCGGCACCCCGCAGTGGTCCTTCACCACCGAGCTGGGGACCTTCATCTACCGCAGCACCCCGACCGATCTCCTCCCCGGCGAGCAGCCGTGAGCCACGAGCGCTGCGATCTGCTCGTGGTCGGCGCGGGCCCGGCCGGCTGCGCCGCGGGGATCATCGCCGCCCGAGCGGGCCTGCGCGTGCTCGTGCTCGATCGCGCCACCTTCCCGCGCCCCAAGACCTGCGGTGACGCGGTCTCCAACCGAGCATCGGCCATCATCGACGAGCTCACGGGGCAACCCGAGGCGCTGCGCCGGATCCCCCACGCCGAGGTCCGAGCCGGGGCCGCCGTGTTCCCCGACGGCAGCCGGGTGGTCCACCGCTTTGACGACGCCCCGGGCTTCATCGTCCCTCGGCTCCACCTCGACGACCTGCTCCGCGCCGCCCTCGAGCACGCGGGCGCGCACCTACGCCAAGGGATCAAGGTCCGACGCCTCACCACGCACCACGGGCGCACCACGGGCGCCGAGGCCGACGGGCTGACCGTGCACGCCCAGGCGGTGATCGCCGCCGACGGCCCGGGCTCGCTGGCTTGGACTGCGTGTGGGATCCCCTACCGCCGCGGGCCCCAGCTGGCCGTGGCGATCACCGCCTACCATCGCAACGTCGACTTCGGCTCCGATACGGCCACCAACGAGCACTACTTCGAGCCGGATCTGCCGTGCGGCTACGGCTGGATCTTCCCCGCCGTGGAGGGCCTGTCCAACATCGGCGTATACCAGCGGGCCGACCACTTCGGCGCCCACCGCCATACGCTCCCCGAGTTGCTCCAGCGCTTCGTGGCCGCCCACCCCGAGCGGCTGGCGTCATCGACCGCGCACGGCCGCCTCCGCACCTGGGCACTACCCATCATGACCCGCCCCTGGCCTCCCGCCGGCCCCGGCCTGCTGACCTGCGGCGACGCAGCGTGGGCGATCGATCCGCTCTCGGGCGAGGGGATCTACCAGGCGCTGCACAGCGGGACGCTCGCCGCCCGAACGGCGGTGCGGGCCCTCACCGGCCGGGGCCAGGGCTGGGGTTGGGGCAAAGACAGGGGCCGAGGAATCGACGAGCGGGTCGCGCTTCGTTATCGCCTCAAGTGCATCGCCAACCTGGGGCTGACTGCCCTCACCCGCTGTGGGATCCAGCACGCCATGGTTCCACTGGTGGAGCGAGGCTGGTACCGCCGCCCCTGGGTGCGCCGTCTACTCTCGCAAGGATACGGCAGCGAGACCTTCGAGGTCAGCAAGCACCTGCACTGAGCTCGGCGACCGCACCGGCCACGGGCCACCGGTACCAAAACCCCCCCACCGCCGGGGCGATATGCCCCGAAAAAACGGCACCTCGACTCACCAATGCAGCGAGGGGTGTACTCGATCGGGCCACGATTCCGCGCACCGGCTCTGCAACCAGTTTTCTCGTTCAACCGGTGCACAATGCCGTGAAGAAATCAGATTGCGTCCGCGTGGTTGGGAGCGGAGGAACCCCCGCCCAATGTGCCTGATTGTCGTGGATGGAACCTGGTCGTTCAATTTCAACAACAAAAACAAAGGGAAGGACTACGTAGGTCGCCCGATCGGCAAGAAGAGCGAGGACATCCGCTCCAATGCGCGCCGGTTCTATGAGGAGAGCGCCTATCCTGACACCAAGAAGTTCTACTTCGTCGGGCCGGGCTACGGGATGTCGGGGAACGACTCCCCCCGGATCTACCGGAACGTCGTCAAGTGCATCGACGAGCAGATCAAGAAGAAGAACTGCGACGAGCTCGCCTTCGTGGGCTGGAGCCGCGGCGCGGCGATCATCAGCGAGGTCGCCGAGGGGCTCGCGGCTCGCAAGGAGGGCGCGGTCCCGCCGATCAAGTTCGTGGGCCTGTTCGACTCGGTCGCCATGATCTGGCGCAGCTCGCCGGTCGACCGCCGGTGGGGTGAGGACATCACCTCCAATGTCCAGTACTTCGCCCACGTGGTCGCCGGCGATCGCACGGGTCCCGTGTGGGGCGTGGACTTCCGAGCCGCCGATCCACTCATCAAGGCCGGACGTCAAGAGGTCTTCCACCTCGCCAACGCCACCCACGGCGGCGTGGGCGGCGACGACAGCACCGCGCACGCCCAGACCTCGTACGACTACATTCGCAACCACGCGACCATCGCCGGCGTCCTCTGAGCCGCCCACGCGTGCCGATCTTGGACTCGCCGTCCCCGATGACGGTCCACGCCGACGTCCAATTCCTGTGAAGAAAGCCGTTCGAGCTGCGTGGTTCGACGCGGAGGTCGCTACGCCCGATGTGTCTGTTTGCCGTTGACGGTACCTGGTCGCTAAATTTCAACGCCGAAGCCCTCGGAGAGGACGTCTCGGGGCGCCCGGTGGGCACGCTGGAGTCGGGTCGCTCCAACACCCGCCGCTTCTACGAGGAGTGTGCGTATACCGACAATAAGAAGTTCTACTTTGCGGGCCCTGGCGGCGACGGCGACACCATGCTCGGAGCCACCGGCAATGACTCGTACCAGCTCTACTTCAGCGTGCTGCGCGCGATCGAGCGCGAGGTCAACAGCGGCAATTGCGAGGAGATCGTGATGGTGGGCTGGAGCCGCGGCGCGGCGATCATCAGCGAGCTCACCGAGGGGCTGACGTCCCTGCGCGAGACCAACTCTCGCCGAGATCCCTACCAGACCCAGCGAGGTCGGCGCTTCCGCACCCTGAACAACGTGATCAAGGACGGCGAGCTCCCCCCGATCAAGTACGTGGGCTTGTTCGATTCGGTGGCCATGATCCAGGCCGCGTCCCCCGTCGACCGCGACTGGGCCGAGGACATCGACACCGTCAAGTACTTCGCCCACGTGGTCGCCGGCGACCGTACGATGGCGCAAAAGGGCTTCATCCGCATCAACTTCACGCAGCCCAACCCCAACGTCGACGCCGATCGCTCGGAGATCAAGCTCATGGCCAACACCACCCACGGCGGCGTGGGCGGGCTGGACGACACCGAGAGCGCTCGCGAGGCCTACGACTTCATCCGCAACCACGCCACCATCGCTGGCGTCCCCTAAGTCGGCCAAACATCCACCGGACATCCACCGGAGCCTCGGTCCGACCTCGATCCAGCCTCGACCCACCTGAGCGCGTGGCCGAACATTCGGGCGCAGGTGTAGCCTCGGCCCCGTGCCGAACGCCGGCCATACGCTCCGTCGCCTGGGGCGAGCCGTGCTCGCGGTCGCGCTCGTGTTCGGCGGCCCGGCGGGCCTTTTGTGGTACTTCGGCGGCGAGCGGCTGCTGACCTCCACCCCCTCGTCCGGCTTCGATTTCGACACGCACATCTCCCAGGTGTGGCGGGTGCTCGAGGGCCTGCGCGGCTGGGGTCGCCCCTGGGTCTACGACGTCCAGCACCTCGCAGGGTACCCCAACGGCACGATCTTCGACGCCGACAACAAGGGCTGGGAGCTGTGGACCTACGCGCTGAGCTCCCTGGGCGTGCCCCAGGGCCTGGCCTTCAACTTGTTCACCGTGCTCGCTCACCTGCTGGTGGCCCCGGTGGTCTATGCCTCGGCGCGCCTGTTTGGGCTGGCTCGTCGCGCCTCGCTGCTGGCCGCAGCCTTGGGCGTGCTCTATTGGTACTTCGACTCGTGGAACCACTGGGAGTGGTTTGTGGGCATGGTCGCCTACGCCTTCGCCGGCTACCTGTTCCTGCTACCCCTGGCCGCCTTCTACCGCTGGATCCAGGACCGACGGTGGCGCCACGCCGTGCTCGCCGCGATCACCATGGCCGCGGCCCACCTGGTGCACCCCTACACCTTCTTCATCCTCGTCGTGCCCATGGGCACTCTCTACCTTATGCGGGCACGCGAGCTGAGCCGACGCGAGCACGCCGTGGTGTGGTCGATCGCCGGCGTGACCGTGCTGGCCAACGCCTACTGGCTGCTCAACGCCCTGTCGTTTTGGCACTACATCCTCGACTCCTCGTTCTTCGCCGATCCCACCCTCGACTCGCTGGTGTGGGATCTGTTCGGGTTGCTCGGTGACCCCGCCGCCCAGGGGGTGATCGGCAACCGCACCGGTATTCGGCTGACCCTGGTGGCCGGCGGGATCGCGGGCCTATGGGCACTGGCCCGCCGCGGTGACGACCGCGCCTGGCCGCTGGCCCTGGGCCTGGCCTTCCTGCTGGCGCTGACCTACCTGGGCGGCTACACGTTCTTCGCCAACATCCAGCCCCGCCGTCACATCGGACCCACCGGGTTCTTGGCCATCATCCCCTTGGCCGCCGCGGTGGAGCTGTCGTTCCGCGAGCGCTGGTGGTCTGGGCTGTCACGGCCCGCCCGAGCGCTGTGCCTCGTGCTGCTCGTCCCCGCCGCCCAGCACATCAGCCGCGACATCCTGTACTTCACCGGACACTCGCTGCCCAAGCCCGCCAAGCTGCTCGACGGCCAGCGGATCTGGTACACGATGCTCGGCTACGGCCCGAACGGCGAGTTCAGCTATGGCGACTGGCACCACGACGATCTGGCCGCCTGGGTGCGGGCCCACGACGACGGCACCGCCCGCTTCGTGGTGGAGAACTGGCACGTCGGCGAGCAGCTGAGCTGGAAGACCCACGCGCAGATCCTGGGCGGCTTCACCTGGCGAAACCTGGAGCACAGCTGGGCCAACCTCTTTCGTCGACACCCCCAGGGGATCACCACGCCCGAGGCTCTGCGACGCTACCTGCAGACCTACGCCGCCCGCTGGGTCATCATCTCCACCAGCGCCCGTGACTCCCCGTGGTGGGATCAAAGCCCCGTGCTGGAGAAGGTCACCGAGATCTCGCATTTTCGGATCTATCGCGCCCGCGAGCCGGTGAGCCTGCTGGCCGAAGGCCGCGGGCGGGTGACCGCCAGCACCAACCGCCTGTTGGTGACCGGCAGCGACCCCCAGGGCGACGTGGTGCTGCGCTATCACTGGCTGGAGACCCTGGCCTGCGGACCCAATTGCCAGATCGAGCGCGAGCTCATCGACGAGCACGACCGGATCGGGTTCATCCGCGTGCCCGCCCCTCACCCGGCGGATTTCGAGATCCGCAACATGTACCGCCGCATGGCGCCGCCGCCCGAGCGGTGAGCCAGGGCTCGGTTTGTCCAACGGATCTGCTCGCTTGCTCTAGAAAGACAATAGGCTCTGAATGAAATCTAGGATTTTCACCTGTCGCGTGTTGCCCGTTCGGGTGGTGCCAAACTGATCTGAGCAGCGGGGCGCATAGCGATTCAGGAATCCTTCCGTCTTGCACCCCGACGTACGGGCGGACAGTCCTCATCCTCGTAAAAGACGGTGTCTTCAGACCGTGTAGCTGAGCGCGCTGCGGATCTCCGGGATCGACCGGCCATAGTCCTTCGCGATCGACGAGACCGACTCGCCCGCAGCCGCACGTTCTGCGATGTCATCGATAGGAATCGCAGTCCCAGCCAGCACGGGCCGCCCCCATCGGACGAGCGGGTCGAGCACGACGCGTCGTTTCGACTGCCGCCCACGACGCGGGAAGGGATACAAGCGCACCGGCTCGTCGCCCTCCCACTCGACCCGCTCCAGATGTTCGACGACGACCCTCTTCAATACGAGCTGACCGTCGTCAGCTTGCATGATCACCTCTAAGAAGTTCACGAAGAGATCCTTGCCATCGGTCAGCATCCTCGAGCTCGCGAGCGGATGCTCGACCTCCAGGGTCTTGCGCATGAACGCGATGGCTTGGCGGATTTTGTCGAGCTTCACCCCATGCGTAGCCCGTAGAGCTCGAAGCACCTGGATCTCGACGAGGTTACGGAACGACAGCACGCCCGAGGGATCTGCGGGCATCACCACGGGTATGAATTTCCGCTGACCTGCCCGCGTAGGGTATCGGCGCCCCTTGACCCAAGACCTCACCGTTGCAACCGGTACGCCGAGGTACCGCGCCGCTTCGGCCGGCGTATAAAGGGGCACATCGAGTGCATCTGAGACCCGGCGTCGAGCCACGTTCCGAGTAGATCACAGTCCGTATGGTCCCGCAAATGGATCAGACCTCGCGCGCTGGCCCCCGGCGGGGCGATGTGGGAGCATCGGCTCGCGGATGCCCGCTGAACTCGAGATCGTCCTCGATGTGGCACGATACCGGCTCCGGCGGCTCGAGATGGCCAACCTGGCCGCAGCGGTGGCCATCATGCTCGCCCTGCGGCTCCCGACCGGAGAGCTTATCGTCCGAGCCTGCTTCGGGTTGCTGCTCAACTTGCTGGTCTACCTCAACAACGACTGGTTCGACCTCGACGACGATCTGGAGGCCTCGACCCGCGATCGCGACAAGACCCGATTCCTCGCCACCCACCGCGACGCGGCCCTGCGCGCGCAGCTGGGCCTGGCGGCCACCCTGACCGGCTTTGCGCTCGTCTGGGGCGGAGGCCTGTGGTGGCCGCTATTGGTGGGCGGGGGGGTGTGCTGGCTCTACTCCGCCCGGCTCAAGCGTCACCCCTACGTCGACGTGCTCGCCATGATGCTCTGGGGCTTGGCCATGCCCGCCGTGGCCGTCCCCCCCGGCTACCCGACCGGCTGGTTGCTGCTGGGCCAGCTGGCGCTCTTCTCCGGTGTGTTCGAGACGATCCAGGTGCTTCGCGATCGCTGCATCGACGCGCGCCGGGGCGTGCACACCACGGCGGTCGTGCTGGGCTCGACACGCACCCAGCGGCTGGCCCGGGGACTGATGGTCGTAAGCGGCGCCTATGCGGCCACCTTCTTCCACCCCGTGCTGGCCGTGCTGCCGCTGACCGCCGCCGCATTGCCGATCCCCACCGACGATCTGCCGCGCTACTGGAACCGCATACGCCTGCTGCTGGGTCCGACCCTCTTGCTCGAGTGCGTGTGGGTGAGCTCGGGCCTTTACTGATGTTCGCCGACCGTCCGTCTACCCACTCACGCCGCGCCTGGTGGTGGGCCGCCACGACCATCGTGGTCGCCATCGTGCTCTACTGGCCGGCCGTCGATGTGGGCTTCTTGGCCGACGACGTCTATCAGATCGCCTTGCTCGATGGCCTCGCCGGCCCGCGAGCGCCCTGGGAGCTCTACTCGCTCTACCCGCTGGATCCCGCCGCCACCGCAGCCCACCGCGCCCAGGGCTCGCTGCCGTGGTGGACGGTGCCCGAGTTTCGCTTCGTGCAGGTGCGCCCGCTGTCGAGCCTACTGCTGGCGCTCGACCACGCGCTCGCCCCCCGCAACCCCCTGGCGCATCACCTCCACTCGATGGCTTGGCTGAGCGCCACGCTGGTCACCGCCCACCTCGCCCTGCGCCGCGCCACGACCCCGACGATCGCGCTGCTCGCCCTCGCCGTCTATGCGGTCGATGAGACCTTCGGGTGGACCGTGGCCTGGTTGGCCAACCGCTGCGCGATGATCTCGGCCACCTTTGCCTTCGCCGCCCTGGCCGTCTACCAGCGACGAGCGCTCGCCGCTTCCACGACCACCTCTACGACCGACCTGCGCCACTTCGGACTCGAGCTGACATTGTGGGTCCTGGCCTTCGCCGCCGGCGAGTACGCGCTGTGTGGCGTGGCCTACGTGCTCGCCCACGCGCTGGTCGGCCGCACCGACGCGTGGCGTCGTCGCCTGCGAGCGCTACTGCCCGCCACCCTCGCCCTGGTGGGCTTCGCCGCCCTCTCGATCGCCGTCCGAGCAGGTGTGCACGGGGCCACCAGCTATATCGACCCGCTCGGTCACCCCGTCGAGTT
Organism: Myxococcota bacterium; assembly: GCA_039194325.1. GTDB lineage: Bacteria > Myxococcota_A > Polyangia > Nannocystales > Nannocystaceae > Paraliomyxa. The sequence continues at coordinate 142,932 of JBCCWC010000002.1, read as the reverse complement.
CATGCTGGCCGGGATCGACAGGATCCCTCGCATGCTCGGCGAGATCTGGCTGGGCCTGCCCGCAGAGAGCGAACGCCTGCTGTTTCGTTACGAGGACTCGGCGGTGCTCCGCGCCATCGCGGGACTGTCGAACGCGAGCGGCCCCCCCGGGGTCGTGCAGGCCCACGGGCGCTTTGTGATCGTGGCGATCGTGGCGCTGGGCTTGCCTGCGTGGTGGCTCGCCCGCCGCAACCTCTCGCCGACCGAGCGCCGCGCCGTCGCCTGGACCGCGCTCGGCTCGGCGGGGGCGCTCGTCCCCCTGGCCGCGATCCTCCCTTCAACCCGGGCTCTGGCCCTGGCCGCGCTCGGCCCCGCCGTGTTCGTTGGCAGCCTGGGCGTGGCCTCCGTCCGGGCCCTTCGGCCCCGACCCCGTCAGCCGAGCGCATGGCTTCGCGGGCTGAGCCTGGCCGCGCTCGCCGGTACCTCGTTGCTGCAACACCTGGTGCTCGACGCCCCGTGGGCCCGCGCTCAGATCGCGGGGATCGGCAGCACCGGTCGCTCCTACCTGCGCTTTCACGACAGCCCCCAAAGCCGCGACCTCCCCCTGGGAGACAAGCACGTCGTGGTGATCGCCGCCCCCGGCCTGGTCACCGGATTGCACGGACGGTGGATCCTCCACCTGCTCGGTCGCCCGCTCCCCCGCTCGTGGCACGCGCTCGGTATCGGCGAGCGGCGCCTGCTCGTGCGCCGCTTCGACGAGCGCACCCTGGAGATCTCCACCGTCGAGCAAGCCATGCACGACCAACCCCAAGAGACGCTCTTCCGGCCGCCCCCCGAAGCCCTGCACACGGGGGACGAGGTCGGCGTGGGTCTGTTCCGAGCCCGGGTGATGCACGAGCGCGAGGGTCAGGGGCCCGCCTCTTTACACTTCGTGTTCGACCGCCCGCTGCCGCACGCCGAGATCGTGTTCCTGGTCGGCGGGCCCGAGGGCCTGCGCCCCTTCGAGCTCCCGCCCCCGGGCCGGGCCGTCATGCTCCCGCCCCCGGTGCTGCCGGATCATCGGCCGTACGGCGATTGAACCGTCACCCCCGAGTCACCAAGCCTCGCTCGCCCCCGCACAACCCGGCGTGACTGCGCCACGGCGATCGGCTAGGGTCGAAGCGTCCCGCGCCCTCCTTCGGGGTCTCGTGACCCACCCGGGCCCCCCGCCGGACACAGACCCCCGCCCCAGGACGCCACAATGGCCGATGACGTGACCGAAGGAATGCCCGAGCTCGACATCGGCTCGCTGCTGGCCATGACCTTCGAGGCCAAGCCCTCCAATGACATGGCGGAGCGGGTCGGCTCTCGGGTCGCCCTGACCAAGACCCTCTCGGAGTTCGCGCGACTGCTCGTCGTCTCGCCGTGGCACTGGGTGCGCGGGGACGACGACTCCCTGGTCACGGAGGACGAGTGATGATGGATCCCATGCTCTCGATGGCGACGACCATGACCATGACCATGACCATGACCATGGTGGTCGAGCCCGACATGATCGGGCCCGTGCAGGTCATGTGGACCCAGGTCGCCGCCTACGCCCCTACGATCGCCTCGGGCGTGGTCGTGCTGCTCGTGGGCTGGCTCGCGGCGGTGGTCGTGCGCAAGATAGTCGCCCGCGTGCTGGGCATGACCCGCCTCGACAAAGCGGTCAGGAGCACGCGCCTGGCCCGGATCCTCGAGGCATTCCGCGAGGACCTGACCCCCTCGCTGGCGATGGCCGGCCTGGTCTACGCCGCGATCTTGTTGCTGGCCACGATGGCCGCCGCCGACGTGCTCGGCCTCGATGCCATCGAGGATGCGGTCGGAGCCGCCCTGGGCTACGTGCCGCGGCTGGTCTCGGCCCTGCTGGTGATCGCGATCGGGGCCTATGCCGCCGGTGCCGCCCGTCGTGCCGTCGGGGCGGTCCTCCACGAGATGCGCAACTCGATGGCGAGCACGATCGAGTCGGTCACGGAGATCGGCCTGCTGGGCCTGGCGGCGCTGGTGGCGATCGATCTGCTGGGGATCGACATCTCGTTTCTGACCTCGAGCCTGGGCATGGTGCTCGCGGTGGTGCTCGCCACCCTCGCCTTCTTGTTCGCGTGGTCGATGCGACGCCCTGCCGAGGAGATCATCGCCAACTACTATCTGCGTCGCCTGATCCGCCTGGGCGACGAGATCGAGCTGGGCGAGATCCGAGGGACCGCCGAGCGCTTTTGTCCCCTGGGCCTGCTGCTTCGCGACGCCGAGGGTCAGCAACACTTCGTCCCCGCTCGTCACGTGCTCGACGGCCTGACCCGCCGCGGTGCCGACGAGCACCCCTGAGCGCGCAGCGACCTCGATCCCGCCCTGCTTGCTCTGTCCTCGGTGATCGCCATGAGCAACCGCCTCGCGCAACAGACCGGCATCACCACGATAAGCGACGCCCAGCTGATCGCCGCCTATCGCGATCGGGAGGATGCCAGCGCCTACAGCGAGCTGGTCCGCCGCCACCAGATCCCCGTCTATCGCCTGCTCACCGGCTTGCTGCTCGACCCCGACCAGGCCGAGCCCGCCTGCGAAGACGTGTTCGTGCGCGCGGCTCGTCGCCTCGACGAGCTGAGCGACCCTCGTGAGATCGAAGCCTGGCTCGCCAGCCTGGTTCACGAGCTGGCCGAAGAACGCCAAGACGGTAGTCCTCAAGCCGAGCCACGGCTCCCGCTGGATGCCCCGCTCGCGCCCGCCCAGGGCAAGGCGGCCATGCGCGGGGCCGTGCGAGAGGTCCTGGCCGCGCTTCCCCCCGAGCAGCGCAGCGTGCTGATCCTCGCCGAGCTCCACGGCGAGTCCGTCGATCGGATCGCCCGCACCTTGAGGGAATCCCCCCGAGTGATCCGTGAGCGCCTGGCTGCCGCCCGCAAGGGCTTCGTGCACGCACTGACGCAGCAGCGAGGCCACACGATTGTTCAAGGCGCGAAGCGGGCGCGGGCCGACTCAGAGCACGAGAAGACCGCCGAGTTTACCGCGGCCGACAAACTCGCCCCCGGCTATCGCATTCGCACGCTACTGGGAGCCGGAGGCATGGGCGAGGTCTTCCTCGCCGACCAGCTCGCCACGGGCCGCACCGTCGCCCTCAAGCGGCTCGCGCCCGAGCGAACCCACGATCCCGCGCTCCGCGAACGTTTCCATCGAGAGGCCGCGGCCATGGCCGCGGTGCAGCACCCCAACCTCGTCGAGGTCTACGAGATCGGTGAGACGAAGGACGGGGGGCTGTTCATGGTCATGGAGCGCCTGGAGGGCTGCGAGCTGTTCGCCATGCTCGGCGGCAATCGGCTCCCCCCACCCAAGGCGCTACACATCCTCCAGCATGTGCTGACGGCGCTCGGCGAGCTCCACGCCGAGGGGATCGTGCACCGCGACGTCAAGCCCGAGAACGTCTTCGTGATCGAACAACCCGGCGACCCGTGCTTTGCCAAGGTGATCGATCTGGGCATCGCGCGACTGCCTCCAGAGCTGCTGCAAGCCCACTCCAACATCAGGCTGACCGAGGCCGGCATGGCGCTCGGAACTCCCGCCTACATCGCCCCCGAGCAGGCCTGCGGCGGCGAAGTCGACGGACGTGCCGATCTCTACGCGGCCACGGTGATGCTCTACGAGATGCTCGCCGGACGGCTCCCTTTCAAGGCCAGCGACGCCGGAGCAATGCTGGCCATGCACGTCTCGGTCATGCCCCCACGGCTGCGCACGGTCGCCCCCGGCCTCGACGGCCTTCGACACCTCGAGCCCTTAATCGAGCGCGGGCTCGCCAAGAGGCCCTACGATCGCTTCGACGACGCCGCAGAGTTTCTGGCCGCCGTGCGCAAGGCCGCGGCCGCGGTGAAGTGACCGATCCGCTCACGCAGCCATTGCTGGTGCGTGAGCAGCACCGCAGCTATGCGAGGGTCAAGCTCGTCACCCGAGATCGAACGGACCCGTGCAGTAGTCCGGATTGCCGAAGGTCTGATCATCCAGGCCCATCAGGTTGCAGAGGTTGACCAGGAGGTTGTTGTGCGGCTTATCCGGGAAGGAGACAAAGCGCCCGGGGTTCAGGCGGCCGCGGGCTCCGCCCGCCAGGATGAACGGGTGCGTGTCGAGGCGATGCTTGTAGCCCAGGGGCTTGCTCCACATGACCAGCGAGTTGTCGAGCATGGTGGTGCCATCTCCTTCGGGGATCGCCTCGAGCTGCTCGAGCAGATAGGCAAACATCCGGTAGAAGAATGCCTCGAGCTGTTCCCGACGCTCGCGGATGGCAGCATTGCCCGAGCTGCCGTTATAGTCGTGGGCGATATTGTGGTAGTCTTTGCTGATGTTGATGCCCTCCTCGGGCCATACCGGGGTAATGTTACCCGCTCCAGAGTTGGCCAACTGAAGGGTCGCGATGTCGGTGATCCCACAGCCTAGCGCCTGGACCATTACATCGATCTGGCGCCGCACGGCGGTAGGGAAATTGGCGTTGGAGCCGTAGTCCATGCCCCCTTGCGGTGGGACGGGAGCACAGTCCAGCACCTGCTCGGACTCGATCTTCAGCTCGAGCTCGCGGACCATATCGGCGTGCACATCGAGCTTGTTACGGCCCTCCTGGGGCAGCCGGCTCTTGATGCGCTCGAGATCACCCGACACCCGATCGAGCACCGATAGACGCTGGGCCTTGAGGGCGGCCAGCTCCTCGGCGGGCATCAACGAATCGGCGAAGAGGCTATCGAAAGCGACCACCGGATCGGTCACCGGGGTGACCGGCTGGCTGTCGCCGAGATACGATATACGCGTGCGGCAATCGGCGCTGCCAACCCTCACGCCGAGGGTGATCGGGTCCATGCCCAGCTGCTGGCCGATGTATTGGTCGACCGAAATCCCTCCACCCCACGCATCACCCGGGCCGGAGCCGTTGGGAGTAACCTTGCGCCCTACGAGCACGTGACTCGTGCCGAGATGACCACCGGGATGGGGGTCGTCCGCGCGGCTCTGCATCCTGAGATCGCCGACGATCAGCAGCTTGCTCAGGTAGGGCTCGAGCGCACTCATCACCGGGGGGAGCCCGGTGATCGCGTAGCTGTCGCCGTTGCCTCCCGAAGGCAGCCAATGATCGCGATCGATGAACTCGTTGGGCGAGCAAAGGATGATGAGTCGCTTGCATCGATCCTCGTCGCCGGCCGCCCGGGCGACCAGGCTGGATAGGAAGGGCAGGCCCATGCCGGCTGCGGTGGCCAGCCCGGCCCCGCGCATGAAGCCCCGGCGAGTGAAGCTCGAGAACCCTTGTCGTGTCATCTTCATATCTCTCCTACTCCGACGCCTTGTGGTAGCGGAATGCCTCGGATGTGGCCACTGCGACGATCAGCTCGCGTATGTCGTGACCCGACGCTCCGAAGGTGGTCTTGATGTCATCGAGCGCACAGTCGTCGGCCGAGGTCTCGGCCCGCCGGGTCGCGTAGCGAAACCACTGGGAGGCCACGCAATCTTGGACCTCGGGGGCCTGAGCCAGCGCGCCCGCCAGGGCGACGATGTCGTCGAACTCGCCCACCGAGGAGCCGCTGGCGTCGCCGGGCTCGCCTTCGCCCACGAACACCCCGAGCGCGTCGTAGTCGTCGAAGGCCCAGCCGATGGGGTCGATCATCAGGTGGCAGCCCGTGCACTCGGGATTCTCGAGGCGGCCGGCATCATTGGGATCGTTGACATCGACCCCAGCAGGGGGGGCGGGTAGGACCTGGCATAGCAGGTTCTGCCGCACGAACAGCCCGCGGTGCACCCAGGAGGTCTCGGCCGCGTGGGCGTTGGCGGTGAGGAAGCCCAGCTGGGTCAGCAAGCCAGCACGCTCGGCCGGCGGCAAGTCGATGCGCCCGAACTCGCCCTCGGGAGCATCGACCTGGTAGAGCTCGGCCAGCGAAGCATCACCCATGGTCCACGGGGCGGTCAGCAGGGTCTCGAGCCGGCCATCGCCGTTGCGGATGACCTCATCGGCAAAGGCCAGGGCCTCGTGTTCCATCGACGCGGCCAGCACCGCGCTCCACTCCGGGAAGATCTCGACATCCTTGACCTTGTCGCCCAGCCCCTCGAGGTGTACCCACTGGCGAGTAAAGCTGGCGATGGTGTCGCCCGCCCGCTCGTCCTCGAGCATGCGCCGTACCTGCGCCTCGAGGCCCTCGGTGGTGTCGAGTGCGCCGGCCTCGGCCGCGTCGAGTAGCTCATCGTCGGGCATCGAGGCCCACACGAAGTAGCTCATGCGACTGGCCATCTCGAACCCGCCTAGCGGGAGCACGTCGGTCTCGGCGGCGCCAACGGGCCGGGCCTCCATGTGGTACAGGAAGTTCGGCGATAGCAGCATCGCCTCCACCACGATGCGAAAGCCGGTGGCCCCGTCCCAGGCATCGCGTGCGTCCTCGTAAAGGGCCACGTACTCGTCCACCTCGGTCATCTCGAGCGGGCGGCGGAACGCCCGGCGGCCAAACTTGGTCACGAACTGCGTGGCGCAGGAGCTGTCGGACAGCGGGCAGTCGACGTAGTCGCCAACCCCCGCGTCGAGGAACGACACCGCAAGATCCTCAGCCGCGGTTGCGTACTCATCGAGCTGGGTCTTGGAGATCGGCGCCACCGCGTTGGCCGAATAGCCCCCGTTGGCCTCGTCGGGCGAGAAGCGAGCAGCCGCCAGGTGGCGGTCGTCACCCAAGAGATCTCGCACCGTATTGTCGTACTCGAAGCGGGTCAATCGACGCAGCGGCGTGACCCCCACCGAGGGCGCTTGGCAGCTGGCCTCCGGACCGTCGCCGCCGCCATCGTCGTCCGCTGCGCCCGATGGCTCCGGCACGGGGTTGCCCCCCGACCCGATCGGATCGAAGGCGTCGAGTCCTGAGTAACACCCGGTCAACAGCAACCCGAGCGCAGGCACCATGAGCCTGGGCCATTCTCTCCATACTTGCTTCGTCACGATCACATAGTTGCGTTCATTCGCGGTTTGTCTCGCGGTTGGATATTAAAATTCATTAATATCTTCTTCGGCTTATCGAATGGATCGAATCATGAAAATTCGAAGACCATGGACTGACCGAGGCGATCAGCTCGACCTTGCATAACGCGGAGGACGGCGATGCTCACTGCCGCCGGGCAACACCCGTACTCGGTGTCTCTGGGAAGTAGACCGGTTCGTATTGAGTTACGAACCAGCCAAATTCGATCACGTCATTCGAGCGCAAAAATAGTATTAAGATCCACATGCTCGACGTCAGGTCGAGTCCGAAGTGGCCCACAGACATTGCTCAGCCGTCGAGAGTAGCTCCGGCCCAGCGTAGGATCAGGATCGAAGCGATGCTCACTTCGGCCCGCCGTCGATGATGCGAGCTCGGATACAAACTCAATCCCAAAATCGAGTGATCGAATCCTCTTCGTTCGTAACTCTAGGCAACTGAGCCATAGATCGTACGTAGCGCGCTCGAACCGTATGCGGCTCAAGCGCGCATTCTCGCCCGAGTGCGAGCTCTCGTCACGAACGAGCCACGGCCAGCCGCTCGGCTCGTCCTTCGGGGTCGTGGAGCAATGCCTCGTGATCTTCGGCCGCAATCCGGCCGGACCGACCCAGCGCCTCGAGCAACGAGCTCAGCTCCAGCGAGGCCACCCAGGCCCGATGAGCCTCGCGCAGCCGAGCCGAGGCTCCACGGATCTGGACCGCCAACCCCGTCAGGGCCGACCACTCCGCCTCCACGTAGTTCGCCGCACCGCAATCACGGACCTGCCGCTCGTGCATGAACAGTACCGCGGCCACGCAAGGATCCAGCCCGTTCCAGCCACCGGGAGCCCCGACCACGATCCGCCGGGCAAACGCCCGACCATGCGCACCGAGAGGCCAGGCCAGCTCCAGCGCCACCCGATCGAGGCTCGGCAGCACCCGCTGGGCCTCGTCGATCCATGGTTGCACGGCGGCGATCGACTCGCGCAACCACGGCCCCACCGTCTGCGCTCGCCACTGCGAGTACCAGGGGGCCAGCGCGCCCAGCGTGGCATGGAGCAGCTCGAGGTCGGGCCCTCCCATGGTCTGCGCCCGCCTCAAGATCTCGGGCGCCTGCACGTCGTCGGCACACAGCTGCGCCAGCTCCGATACGGCCGATGACATGAAGGCCTCGATCGACCCAAACAGCTCCGGCCAAGCATGCACCACCGGCGGCACCCCGGCGGCCCAGGCCCGTTCGAAGACCGCGGCACCTTCGTACAGCCACCGGACCTCCGACGCCGGCATGTGCGCCCGTGCCCAGGCAACATAGCGTGGATCGTGCAGGTTCCCCGGCTCCGGCAGCGGCACGTGGGCCAGCACGTGGATCACCAGATCACAAAAGTCGTCGGTCGGACCCAGCGCGACCCGACCCTGCTCGACCCGACCTCGGCTCGCCACGGCTGATCGCTCAGCGCGGCTTAGCCACCCGAAGACACGGCCGCGGCTTGGCCGGCTCGTCTGGCTTGGCCGGCTCCTCCGGCTTGGCCACCTTCAAGCATGGCTGCGGCTTGGCCGGCTTGGCTGGTTTGGCTGGCTCTGTAGCGTCAGGCATCGCGACCTTGAGGCAAGCCTGCGGCGACCCCAAGGGATCTTCCTCGTCGCCGGTCTGCGGCGGTGCCACCTCGAGGCACGGGACCGGCTTGGCGTTGCCCTCGCCGCTTCCCGCCCCCTCCGAGTCGCGTGGCTCCGGAGCGACGTCGAGGCACGGCTGAGGCCGAGCCCCTGCGTCCCCCTGGCCCTCGACGGTCGCCTTGCCCTCCTGGGCTCCCTTGCCCTTGGGGGCGTTGGGCTCGTCGTTGGGCTTGTCGCAGCCCGCCGTCGTCAGCCCCGACAGCGCCAACGCGATGAACCGCTGCCGTCGAGCGAGGATCGCCGCGCGATCGGGATCATCGTGGTGCGGAGCCCCGTCCGCCTCGTCGGGTCGCTCATCGTCAGGCGGAAGCTTGCCCATCTCGACTGCACGATACCACGCACGCCGACCACCCTTCTGACCAAGGCACGAATGATGCCAGGGCCAAAGACCAACGATCACGAACGTCCCCGTGCTCCTCAGGCACGACGCCGAGAGAGCACGACCTCACCTGGCCCGGCTCAGCGCTTGCGCGGCCGCGGGATGTTGTACTGATCCAGCCGCGCCAGCAGGGTATTGCGAGAGATCCCCAAGAGCTTCGCCGCTCGGGTCTGATTGCCCGCACACTGCTCGAGTGCGTCGAGGATCCGCTTGCGCTCCGGGTCTTGCTCGGCGGCCGCCGCCGAACCCGAGGCTGCGCGAGGCGTCGGCGAGGGCGCGCCAGTCGGGGTGTCGACCGCCGAGGGCAGCTGCTCGACCGTGATCACATCGTCGGTACACAGCAACACCGCCCGCTCGATCGTGTTGTGCAGCTCGCGAATGTTACCGGGCCAGTGGTACTTCTCCAGCCACGCCAGGGCCTCGGGGCTCAGCGAGGGCGCCCGCGAATGCCCCGCGCGCTTGCTGGCCTCTTCGATGAAGCGGAGCGACAGGCCCTCTACCTCCCCCACCCGCTGCCGCAAGGGCGGGATCACCAGGGAGATCCCGTTGAGCCGATAGAACAGATCCGAGCGAAACTCCCCGTCGGCGATCGCCTGGTTGAGGTCGCGGTTGGTCGCGGCCACGAAGCGGATGTCGAAGCTCTTGCTCCGCAGCCCGCCCACGCGACGAACCTGGCGCTCCTCGAGCACCCGGAGCAGCTTGACCTGCACCGACATCGGCAGCTCGCCCACCTCGTCGAGAAACACCGTGCCCTCGTTCGCCGCCTCGAGCAGCCCCATCTTCGACTCGACCGCCCCCGTGAACGCTCCACGCTCGTGGCCGAACAGCTCGCTCTCGAGCAGCTGCTCGCTGAGCGCCCCGCAGTTGAGGGGCAAGAAGGGCTTGCCCCTCCGAGGAGACATCGCGTGGATCTTGCGCGCGAGTACGTCCTTGCCCACGCCCGTCTCGCCCAGCAGCAGCACGTTGATCGTGCTCTTGGCCACGCGCTCGGCCAGTTGGTACAGGCTGGTCATCGCCCGGTCGGAGATGACGATCCCGCTGTCGTCGACAGACCCTCCCCCCGTCGAGGCCGGCGCCTCGGATGCCTCGGCACCGAACGGGTCCTGCACCATCAGCAGGACCGATCCCACCTCGAAGGTCTCTGCGGCCACCACCGCGACCCGCTCTCCGTCCTTGAGGCGCCTTCCCCGCACACGGGTTCCATTGGAGCTCCCCGAGTCGCTGACGTGGATCTCGTTGTTGCGCCCGAACCAAAGGCACGCATGATCCCGCGAGACTGAGGGATCGTCGATACGAAGATCCACCTCGTCACCCCGCCCTACCTTGAACTTGCCCATCGAAGGCACGGGGTGCGAGCTGACCCGCTCGGCCGCGATCACCAACAGCCGCCGTGTCTGCTCAACCCGGGTCGATACGGGGATCGTGCTGGGAATCTCGGGTCGCAGGGTCTGCGGTGCAGCCTTGGGCTTGTCCGGATCGGCCATCGGCTCAGATGATCCCACGACCCGGCGGCGGCGTCCCGGGCTCACGTCCTCCGACCCCTCCCCGACGACCTCCTCGGCCCTGCCGAAGCGTGCGGGTGAAGAACTGGACCACCCCCACCGCCCCCGCGAGCTTGCCCGCCACGTTGGCGGTTGCATAGAGCCGTGCATCCTCCGGCGCATCCCCCCGCTGTCGCCGACCTTGCTCGATCTTCCGCCAAAGCCGCGGGTAGGCGCCCAGAAGGCCCAGGCTCAGCCCCAGGGTCAGCGGCGCCCCGCCCAGTGCCGCCCCGGGCAGCGCCGCCCCGTAGGCCACCAAGGACATCACGTGCCGCAGGTGCCAACGATCGCGATGCACCCAGTAGCCCTGGGCGTATGCGTGCCCGGTGCGAACCGATCGGGTCCACCACTCTCTCATGTCGGCCATGTCGATGTCGTGCAGCGCCATGTCGTCGGCCAAGCGCATGATCGTGTAGCCCGCGTCGATCACCCGCCAGCAGAACTCGCGCTCCTCGGCCGCCGGAATGTCGGGGTTCTGTCCGCCCACCTCGTCCCAGACGGAGGCTCGCACCATCATGATGCCGCCCATGTCGTTGACCTCGCCCGGGGGCTGATCCCACTCCATGTCGGCGAGGCGGTGGAACGCGTTGCGATTGCGGTCGCGCTCCCGCAGCCGGCCCGCCACCACCCCGACCTTGGGGTTCGCCTCGAGGTACTGGGCCGCCGCGCTCAGCCACCGAGGATCGAGCTCGCAATCACCGTCGAGGAACTGGACATAGCGGACCGTCGGCAGGCGCCGCCGCAGCGCCGCGTACCCCTCGTTGCGCCCGCGAGACGGCGACAAGGGCCGCTCGGCCGCCGTCATCCTCACCACCTCCACCGCAGCAAAGTGCTCCTGCACCAGGGCCACGCTGTCGTCGGTGGAATCGCTGTCGGCATAGACCGCCGCTCCCACCTGCTCCCCCATCGAGCCGAACGCTCGCAGCAGGTGCTCGCCTTCGTTGCGGCCGATGACGACCAGCCCCACGTGCTCGGCAGGAACGGTAAGGATCGCGCGGGATGACGGCTCGTCACTCATATCGGCGGCTCGGATTGTCCGATCGGCGCGGCATCCGAACAAGGCACCTCGTCGGTCCTCGCCTTCGCCCTACACGGGCCCCTTCACGCTGCCCCCTCGCGCTGGCCCCTCGCGCTGGCCCCTCGCGCTGGCCCCCCCGCCTTGACCGCGCCCGAGCCGAGCGTCACGATCGCCAGCCCGTGGCGCACCCGATCCATCGCTTCTCCGCCATCGCGCGCCCCGTCGAGCCCCAATACCCCACCAACCTCGCCATCCTGATCGTCATGGGCCTGACGCTGGTCGCCCTGGGGGTCACCGCGATCGTCCGCGGCGCGGATCCGACCGACGCGCTCTTGGCCGGCATGATGGGCGCCCTGGTGGTCTTCGTCACCTGGGCCCTGGCCCGAGATCTGGCGCCCGACGACAACCCGGCCGCCTTCATCGCCCTGGTGCCCGTCGCCGCGGTCGTGCTCTACGGGGCCACCCCGGCCGTGCTCGGCCCCCTGGTCGCGATGGGCCTGGTGCGGGTGGTCAACCGCAGCGTGGGCCCGCCGGCCAAGCGCGTCGACCGGGTGGTGCTCACCGTCATGGTGTTCGTGGTCGCACCCGAAGACCACGGGATCGGCGTCGGCGTGGCCGCGGTGTTGGCCTTTACCCTCGACGCCCTGCTCCCCGAGCGCTCGGGCGAAGGATGGCCCTTCGCGGGCCTGGCCGCCGCCGCCACCGTCATGGGCGTGCTGATCGGCGACGTGGAGCTGCATCTGGTCACCCCCGGGCCGTGGACCTGGGGCGCGATCGCGGTCGCCGTCGCCTTCGGGCTGGTCATGCTCACCCAGCCTCCGCCCGGCTCGGCGAGCGACGTGGATCCCGAGGTCCGCCTGCGCCGCGACCGGGTGCAGGGCGGCATGCTCGTGGGGCTGGTCGCCGCGATGGGCTCGCTGCCGGGCGGTGATCCGGCGGTGCTGACCTGGGGCGTGGCGTGGGCCGCCTGCCTGGGCGTGGTGATCGGGCGGCCCCTGTTGCGGTTGCGGCCCCCGTTGCGGTTGCGATCGCAACCCCAGCCGGACCGCTCGGCCGTCGATCAGTCTCCCGGCTAGCCCCCAACCGATCCCCCCGCTTGCGAGGGGAAGCACGCTGAACCTCCAAGCACCCCAACGGCGGCGGGGGGCACAATCAGTCGTAGATCGGCGAGGGCTCCACCGACTCCAGCTGTTCGAAGGCCATGTCCCACGTCAGCGGCATGACCCCTGAGTCGATCTCCCAGTGCGTCGTCTTGCCCGCGACCGACAGCTCGGGCGCCCGCTGCATCGCCTCGAGGTGGGCCCCCGAGCCAACGAAGGAATATAGGCTCTTTTCATCCTCCCACAGGCCGATCGTGCGCAAAAAGCCACACTCGGACTCGACCGCAAAGCCCACCCCGAGCATCCCCGGAGTCTGCATCGCCTGCGCCGCCGCCAGCTCATTGACCTCCAGGAACTCTTCCATTTGCTCCGGGGTCACCACCGCCAGGGTGGTGTGCGCGATATAAGTGTCCTGTGGCGCCCCCACGAACTCTCCCGTCTCGGGATCGAATCCCGGACCCGTCATCGGAATGATGAGGATGTTGGGATCTTCGCAGTCGAAGATCGCATCCTCGTCCTCACCCCCGGTGGTCGGATCTTCGCCGGTCGGGTCTTCCCCCGTGGTGTCTTCCCCCTCATCCTCGCCTTCGGTCGGTGACGACGCCGGGGAATCGTCATCACTGGCCGTATCGTCGCTGGTGGTCGTGCCTCCGTCGGCCATCGGATCGTCGCCGAGCTCATCATCGGCGCAGGCGGGTAGGCACAGAAGTCCGCCGAGCATCAGAGAAGTGAGGGTCGTGGGTTGACGTCGGTACATCGAAGTGTCTCTTTTCAACGTTGGGAGGTTGGTATCCGGGCGTGATCAGGCGTCGTTCCCGAGCACGCTCCAGAGCAAAAGCGATCAAACGGCGCCCATGCACCGCATCTAAAAATGAGATCGATCCGCGAGGTGCCCCTTGGGCAAGACCGAGACCGGGCGCGACAGCCGTCGCGCATTCCGAGCCGGCCTCGGCATCAATACCCCGAGGTCTAGAAATCTACTTCAGCCGACGACGTCGACCATGCCGAACACCAGCTCGGCGAAGCGACGGTCGAGGCGGCGCGAGTAGAAGTCGTGGCGAGCTCCAAAGTTGCTCACCTCGACCACCGCGCCTTCGCGATACTCACCGCCCATCGTCACCACCCAGCGGGGCTCGCCCTGCTCGGGCGCGACCCGCATGTAGTGGTAGCCGCCCGCCGGCAACAGCTCGACGACCGTGCCCGACAGGCGCTCCTCACCGGGCACGGGCGGGGTCAGTCCGGTCGGCGGGCCCGACATCGTCGCCGGCGAGCCGGCCGCGACCTTGGACGGTGCCACCCCATCGGACCCGGGCTGCTCATCCATATTGGCCACCGGCTCGTTCGTCGGCTCGTTCGTCGGCTCGTTCGTCGCGGGGGTCGAGAGCACCGCCTCCGCGTTGGGCGCCCCCGTGGGCGCACCATGACAAGCGGCAGTCACGCCGCTGAGGGTCAGGACCATCCCCCAGGCCACGAAAGACCAGCGCATTTTACGCACTCGTTGAGCGGCGGGGGTCGTTGGATGAGTGTGCTGCATGTTTTCGCCTCGCTCCATGCAAACACCAGCATGCGAGTGGAATGACCATGCGGACACTGCATACTGCTCATACAAATCATGCACAATCTACATGCAGGAGCGGTCGACCTGAACCTTCTACTGGCGCTTGATGCGCTGCTGATGGAGCGCAACGTCACCAAGGCCGCCGCGCGCGTGGGCCTGACCCAGTCGGCCATGAGCCACAAGCTCCGCCGGCTCCGCGAGGTCTTCGACGATGATCTGCTGGTCGGGGGCCGTCGCGGCATGGTGCCCACCGAGCGGGCGGAGGCGCTGGCGGGTCCGGTCCGCCGGGGTCTGCTCGAGCTGCACGCGGCGATCCGCAGCACCGAGCCCTTCGATCCTTCCACCGCCGAGCGCCGCTTCACCATCATCAGCTCGGACTACGCCGATTTCGTGATCCTGACCCGCGTGCTGCACTACCTGGAGCAGCACGCCCCCGGCGTCTCGCTGCGCATGATGCCCTACACCAACGCGATGCAGACCCTGCTGGAGGACGGCACGGCCGACCTGGTCATGGGCATAGCCATCGACGGCGCCGGACTCAAGCAGCGCGCCGTCATCGACGAGAACTACGCGGTCGTGCTGCGCGAAGAGCACCCGCTCCTTGACCACGACGACTCGATCACGCTGGACCAGTACCTCGGGCTAGGCCATATCCTCGTCAGCGGAAACGACGAACCCGGGGCCGTCGACCGCATGCTCGCCTCGCACGGCCTCGAGCGACGCATCATGCTGCGGACTCCCTACTTCGTGGGCGTTCCCTTCATGGTGGCGCGCTCGGATCTAGTGGCCACCTTGCCTCGCGCGCTCGCTCAGGAGGCGGCGACCTTCGCCTCGATACGCCTGCTCCCTCCTCCGATCGAGTTAGCGTCGTTTCGGATCACCATGACCTGGCACGAGCGCTCACATCGCGATCCCGCCCATGCCTGGCTGCGAGATCTGGCGCGCAACCTGACGGTCGAGGCGCTGGTCGACCACAAGGCACAGGCGTCCACCTCTTCCCCGCCTCCCTAAAGTCGGCCTCTGCCGCGCCTCGGTCGGTGAGACCGCTCCCGCTCCTGTGCTGCACTGACTGTTCCGGCCGCTCGACTGGTCGCTCGATTAGCCGCTCGACTCCGCGACAGGCGTACACTGACCCGCGGTGGCGACCGACGTGGAGGAGCGATCCAACGACGACGACCCTCCGCTCGCCGAGACGCCCACGCTCCGGCCGAGCGACGACGGCCACGCCACCAGCCCCCCCAGCCTCGACCGCTACGTGATCCTCGAGCAGCTCGGCGCCGGCGGCATGGGGGTGGTGCACCGCGCCTACGACCCCAAGCTGCGTCGCGAGGTCGCGATCAAGATGCTGCGCTTCGATCGCCGCAAGGGCTCCGAAGCCGAGCGCGCTGAGCACCGGATCTTGCGAGAGGCCCGGGCCATGGCCCAGCTCAGCCACCCCAACGTACTGCCGGTCTACGACGTCGAGCACGTCAGCGGCTCGGTCTACATCGCCATGGAGTACGTGGACGGCGAGACCCTCAGCCGCTGGATCCGTCGACACGACCGCACGTGGACCGAGGTGGTCGAGGTCTTCCGCCAGGCCGGGCAGGGCCTGCATGCGGCCCATCAAGCCGGCATCATCCACCGCGACTTCAAGCCCTCCAACGTGCTCCTGGGCAACAAGGGCCGGGTGCTGGTCACCGACTTCGGCCTCGCGCGTCCCCACGACAGCGCCGACGAGGGAGAGCGAGAGGCCCCCAGTGCCTGGCGCCCGGTCCAAGGCCACGAGCTCGACTCCATCACCGCGGCGGGAGAGGTCGTCGGCACCCCGGCATAC
This sequence comes from Myxococcota bacterium, assembly GCA_039194325.1. Lineage (GTDB taxonomy): Bacteria > Myxococcota_A > Polyangia > Nannocystales > Nannocystaceae > Paraliomyxa. The sequence goes on along the minus strand of JBCCWC010000002.1, from coordinate 126,900 downwards.
ATGGCCCCCGAGCAACTGCGCGGTGAGCCCCTCGATGCCCGAGCCGATCAATATGCCTACTGCGTGGCCCTCTACGAGGGGCTCTATCGGCGTCGGCCCTTTGGCCACCGCGACCCCGCGGCCCTGCTCAAGGCCAAGGAAGCGCGCAAGCTCCAGCCCGACTCGGCGGCGAACGTGCCCACCTGGCTACTTCGGCTGGTCGAGCGTGGTCTCGACCCGGAGCCCGAGGCCCGCTTCGAAACTATGGCCGAGCTGCTGCTGCAGCTCGGTCGAGATCCAGTGCGGATCCGGAGGCGCTGGATCTGGGCCGCGAGCGGAGCGGCGCTGGGCGCCGCGGCGATCGGCATCAAGCTGGCCGCCGCTCCGGACGACCCCTGCCCCGACCCCGCAACGCTGGAAGATGCGCTGTGGCCCAACCCCCTGCGCACACGGGTTCGCGACGCGCTGCTCGACACCGGACAGAGCTACGCAGCCGACACTGCCGAGCGCGTGACCGACAGGCTCGACACCTACGTGCAGGCATGGACCGAGGGCCACGCCGATGCATGCCGAGCCACCCGCGTACGCCACGAGCAATCCGCAGAAGCCTTCGACCTGCGCATGGCCTGCCTCGGCCGCCATCGCACCGAGCTCGAGGCCACCGTGGAGACACTGACCGGCAACGTCAGCACCAGCACCCTACAGCGGGCCACGGGCCTGGTCGCGGCCCTGCCCGCTGTGCACCAGTGCGCCGACGTCGAGACCCTGCGAGCCCGAGGACGGGCGGCCGACCCCGCGATAGCCGCCCAGATCGAAGGCCTACGCCAGACCCTCGCGCGAGCCGGCGTGCTCGCCCGGGCCGGCCGCAACGAGCAAGCCGAGTCCCTCGCGCTCGGCGTCGAGCAGCGCGGCTCCAACCTCCACGATCCGGTGCTGCTCGGCGAAGCCCGGCTTCTCCACGGCGAGATCCTCACCGCCGAGGGCAGACTTCCCGAGGCCGAGCGCTCGCTACGCGCCGCCTTCGCCGACGCCGTTGAGGGGCGCGACGCCTCCCTGGCCGTGAAGGCCGCGCTCCAGCTCGGCACGGTGGTCGGCGTCTCGCAGCGTCGTACCACCGGAGGCGAGCACTGGGCCGAGCAAGCTCGGGCCTGGCTGCGGGGATCCGACACCCAGGACCTCCGCTTCGCCGAGGTGTGGTTTCTCGAAGGAAGCGTGTACCAGGTCGCCGGTCGCCTCGACGAGGCACGAGAGGCGTTCACCCGCGCCGTCACCCTCATGCGGACCCGCCCCGAGACCACCGATCTCGCCAAGGCCCACCACACCTTGGGGCTGTCCCTGGCCGCCCTGGGCGATATGGCGGGCGCCGAGGAGCAGTTCGCGTCGGAGATCGCGATCCAAGAGCAATTGCTCGGCGCCCGGCACCCCGAGGTCGGGCAGGCTCGCAAGAGTCTCGGCGGCACGCTCTACCTCTCGGGGCAACTGCCCGCCGCCGTGCCCCACCTAGAGCTCGCGCTCAGCATCCTCGAGGATGCGTTCGGGCCCGAGCACCCCCAGGTGGTCACCGCGCTCGACACCCTCGGCTCGCTCCGCGACGACTTGGGTGACCACGAGGACGCACGGGAACTATTCGAACGTGCCTTGGCGATCCTCGAGTCCTCCGACTCCAGCATCAGCGCCATGGTCCGTCTGCGGGGCAACCTGGCCCAGGCCCTGCGCCACGCGGGCGAGTACGCCGCCGCCGCCGAGCACCTGCGCGAGGCCGCCGCGCTCCTCGAGGCCGAGCACGGCCCCGCCCACCCCGAGCGGGTCGACCTGCTCGCCCACCTCGGCAAGATCTTGCTCGAGGCCGGTAACCTCACCGAGGCCCGCGAGGTCCTCGAGCAGGCCGACGCGCTGCGGGGCCTGCTGCCCGAGCAGAGCGCGCTGGTCTCCGCCGACGTCGCCCGAGCCCTCGCCCAGGTCCGCCGCCAGCAAGCTCGACCCGACGCGGCCCGGCAGCTGCTCACCGAGGCGATCGAGATCTACCAAACGCTGGGCCCCGGCCTCGACTCTCGACGGGGCGAGGCTTTGCTCGATCTGGGCACCGTGCTGCTCGCGACCGACACGCCCGCGGCCGCTCGCAGGCCCCTCGAAGCCGCGATCCCCCTGCTGACCACCCCGCAGGTCCCCGCACAGACCCTGGCCCGCGCCCGTTTCGCCCTGGCTCGCACGATTGCCGCCGCCGATCCTCCCGATCGCGAGGGCGCCCTCCGGCTAGCCAACGATGCGCGCGCCGGCCTGCTCGACGACCCGGCCGCCCGAGCCGAGATCGACGCCTGGCTCGACGCGCTTCCCTCCCCCTGACGAGCCCGCCGCCCGCCACCCGCCGCCCGCACGAACTTCCGACACGGGGCACTAGAGCAGATCGAGCCGGCGAGCGCGGGCTCGGATCTCCTCGTCGGCGCCGTGAACCACCGCGAAGATCGCCGCCCGGATCCACATGCCGTTTCGGACCTGTCGCCACACCACAAAGCCGGGATGAGACTCCCACGTGTGGGGCAGCTCGTTGACCCGGGGCAGCGGGTGCATGATCGTGCAATCGGGGCGAATGAGCTCGCGATACTCCGGCTTGAGGATGTAGGGATCGCCGCTGCCCCGCTCCGCCGGGGGTCCGCCCTCGTCCCACTCTTGCTGCAGGCGGGTCACGTAGATCGCGTCGATCTGTCGGCCGTGCTCGCGCAGCATGGTCTCGATGCGTTCTTGGATCCGCACCTCGATGGAGTGCTTGTCGAGGTAGTCCAGCAGATCCTGCCCCGGGACGAAATCCTTGGGGGACACGAAGTAGACCCGCGGCTGGTCGAACTTGGTCATCAAGTAGGCCAGCGAACGCGCGGCCCGGTTGCGGGCGATGTCCCCGATGATGAGCACCGTCTTGCCATCGATGCCCCCCCGCTCGGCGAAGGAATAGCGCAGGGTGTACACGTCCAGCAGCGACTGGGTCACGTGCTGGCTACGCCCGCTACCCGCCGAGATCACCGGGATCGGCCGGTCGCTCCGCGACAGGGCCCACGCCGCTCGCGTCGCGAAATCATCCTCGTGATGCCGCACCACGATCGCGTCGAAGAAGCTGGAGAGCGTCCGCACCGAGTCCTCGACCGACTCGCCCTTGGCGAACGAAGAGGTGCTGAGGTTGGTGACCGTACGACTGGTGGCCCCCAGCTTGTCGGCCCCGGCGAGGAACGACTGGGCCGTGCGGGTGCTCGGCTGGGCAAACAGGTGCATGATGCGATAACCCGCCAGCACACCCCGCAAGAAGCTCCGTCCCTCACGGTGACGATCGAGCCGGCGGATCGCGGTCGCCGTGTCGCACAGCGACTCGATGTCGGACCGACCGAACTGCTGACTAAGCAGCACGTGAAACTGACGACCCTTGCGACGAAGCACCCGCTTGCGGGCCTTGGAATCGCGCAGGCTCTCGTTGAATTCCTCGTAGCTCACGCCTCTGGACATCCCGGCTCCCCTCCTTGACGCTGGGCACGTCCGGCGAAATGTACCCGATCCGGGCCGGTCCACCACTAGGGGCGAGATCTTCGGGCCTCCACCCACCCATACGGCAAGGCGCCGCACTCAGCGCCTCGCCCAGTGGCTACGGCACCGATCCCACCGGCTACGACAGTAGCCAGACCCGACCCACGCAATTGGCCCGCAACCTACCGAAACCGGGTGCATGAGGCTTGGCATGGCGTTTGTATTTACCAGGGAGCACAAGGCTTCAACTCCATCTCGAAGTCTTCGCGCCAACCTGTTCCCTTCGGCTGCCCGCCGCATCCACTCCATCCCAACTCCGCACCCCTCGGGTGCGGCGGGCAGCTTGATTTTTCGCACGTCGTCTCAGGTTTGCTGTCGTACCTACCAAGGGTGGGCTCGATAGCGCTCTGGGACTTCTTGACGTTGGCGCTCTGGCACCCGACTGGTGGCACCCGGTAGCGCATGGCGGCGGAGGTCCTGCTCGACCAACGCCGCGAGCCTTCGACCCCTCAGTCGTCGGGACGCGTGTGCTCCAGACAGATCTTGACGATCTCGGCCCGACGCAGGCCCTCCTCGGTCAGCCCACAACGGAAGCGACGATCGCCTTCACGCTGGAAGTGAACGCAGGTCTGACACTCACCGAAGCTGACCGAACCCGTGGCCCGCTGCATGCGAAGCAGCAGATCGTCCAAACGGGCCAGCAGCTCCTCATCGTCCTCGGTGCACGCCGCCTGCAACAGCACCGGCGGGAACGCCTCCTTGACGACCCGCTCCCCGGGCTTGGTCAGGTGCAAGTGGATCAGACGACCGTCGGCCTCGTCGGAGACCTTCTCGATCATGCCCTTGCGATGCAATGCCGACACCGTCTGGGACACCGTCCCCTTGGTAAGGCTGAAGAACTCGGCGACCGCCTTGGAGGTATCGCTGTAACGATTGCAGCGATACAAGTAATGGAGCACCTCGAGCTGGATCGGCTCGAGCGAGTGAATCCGCGCCGTGGCGCGCGCCTGCGAGCCCAACAGGTTCGCCACCCGCTCCAGGCGGTCGTACAGCGTGGCAGCCATGCTCACATGCACCAGATTATCGTCCTGCGCGACTCACGGCCACCCATGAAGTTCGCAGTCGAAACCATTTAGTGCCCATCTCCTCGTGGGTTGGGTCGTGGGGCCACCCGCACCGCAACTTGGAAATCTGGCCGAGTCCGCGCTTCGCGCGAACCTCCGGCCCCAGCGGGGCACCCGAGCAACGAGCCGGCCCGCATGTCGTGATCGACCCCCCGACGAGCCGGCCGTTCTCGGGACGATCTCCTGGCGTCGTCGGGGTGGCCTGTGGCTTCATGGGGCAGCCCGCGGATGAGCAACTTCAACGCTACCTCCCCCTCGGGGGCACCCGGCCTCAAGGCCGCGGTCGACCTCGGCTTTCGTACTGGCTACCGGGTCGCGCACCGCATGCTCCGCGCCTACTGGCGGGTCCGTCGACCCAACACCCACGGCGCCCTCATCGCAGTGTGGCACGAGGGGCGACTGCTGCTCGTCAAGAATTCGTACCGGCGCTTCTACACCCTGCCCGGAGGCTACGTGCGCACCGGCGAGAGCGCGGCGCAGGCCGCCCAGCGGGAGCTCCAAGAAGAGGTCAATCTGCACGTCCCGCTCGACCGGCTTCGTGAGGTCTACTCCCGCGTCCACCCATTCGAAAATCGCCACGACAAGGTGACGATCGTCGAGGTCGACGTCGATGAGCCTCCGCACCTAGTGGTGGACAACCGCGAGGTCGTGTGGGCGAGCTTCGAACCCCCCGATGCGATCCTCCGCCGTCCGATCGTGCCGCACTTGGGCGAATACCTGCAAGAGCGCGGCCACTGAGCACCCGTCTGGGCGAAGCCGACGAGCCAAACACGCGAACGCCCGGGCTCCAGCAAGGAGCCCGGGCGTTCTAGAGAATGGAGTGACCAGATGGCCTGCCCCGGGCACCGAATCCGGGACGGGCAAAAGCACCGAAGAAGATCAAGTCAAGCTAGATTAGGAGACACCAACACCAAGCACTACATCTATCGAAGTTCAAGCTAAGGAATGTACCGAACGGACCAACCGAAGAAGATCGTGGGGGCCGAGTCGAGGCGCGCAGAGGAACCAGAGCGCCCTGCTGGCCCAGGCCGCGGGGTTTACCGGGGGAAGGTGAACACGTCCGCGATGAGAAGGGGCGAAGGGACAAAGCCAAACAAAAAAGCAAAGAGCAAAAAAGTAAAGAGCAAAAGCCAAACGAAAGAGCAAAGCCAAGCGGTAAGATCAAAGCGTCAAGCCAAATCGAGCGGTGAACCGAAGTTCGTGCGTAAGCCAAGGACGGTCGATAAGCCAAGGAAAAAGAAGAAGCAAAGTGACAGTCCAAGGTAAGTGGCCAAGCGAAGTCAAGTAAGGCGCAATCCAAGTAAGATAAGGTAGAGCCCGGCGAGTCGGAACGGTAAGTCGAAGTCAAGTAGTGTCCGCCGCCAGACGCTCGCTCCCCTAAGGTGCAGCCGGCGTGCCATTGTGTCGCCGGCGGAAATCATTGGGGAAAGTTTGTCACGGCGGCGGGTCTACCGCGTCTTTCGCCTGGAGCATGACGCCAGTGTCCGACTTGCCCCCTGCAATCTGCGTCACGCCTGACATCGATGTCGCGCTACGACGCTGGCCGGCTCGCGGGCCGTGCGATGATCCCGGAGCATGGGCTCCGCGAAGGGAGCAGGGGGCACCGGCCGCTGGGGCCACCGACTGCTGGGGCCACTGACGCGGGATCGACGGCGATGATGCAATCGAGCGCCGGGACAATGCCCATTCGGGTGGATTCCCCGTGGATCTCGAGCGGCAGCGGGAGATACGCACATCGAGGCCAGCTACAGCAGGTAGGGGATGATCGCTCGTCGTCTTCGTGGGTAGTCGGGGAAGGTGCGCTGGTACCAGCGATGGTGGGAGACGGCCCGGGGTATCAGGTTGGCGGCCGTGAACGTAGCGAAGGCGAGACCGGCCGGAGACCACGTGAGGATGGCCCATCCGACCCACTGCACCAGCTCACCCAAGTAGTTGGGACAAGAGATCTCGTCGTACAGACCCCCGCGTGGGATCGCATAGCCGCCCTGACCCGGCTTGCGTAGCGCCCGAAGGCGAAGATCGGCCCAGCGATTGATGACCAAGCCGGTCCCAAAGACCATCAAACCATAGAGAAACCGAAAACTCAGCAGCCAACCCAGCCCGTACGCGGGCCCCAGCGCGGTCAACCATCGCGCATTGAGATAGGCGTTGAGCACGTTGAAGATCACCGCCATCAATACGATGACCACAGGGATCCGCTGCCCGGGACGGCTGCGCACCAACCATGGGTACACGAAGGCACGATGGAGATAGTGCAGCTGCCAAAGCCCCAACATCACCAGGACAACCACATCGGCGGCGCGAGGGCCCGAGAAGAAGACCCACGCAAACACCAAGGCGGCCGGCGACTCCATCAGCACCCAGCCCCAACGCTCCGGCATCTGAGGGCCCCAGCCTCCTCGCGTGTGGCGACCGTAGGGCGCGCTCACCAGCCCCAACACGGCAAACACCACCCCGGCCAGCCCGAACATCAGCAGCAGCAACGCGTGGTAGACCTCGGGCTCCGACACGGCACACCCCTGCACGAAGACCTCAGTCGACGGCCGAGCCGCACACGTAGCAAAAGTTGGCCCCGGGCAGATGCCCATGCGCCCCGCAGGCGTGACATACAGCACCTTCGAGCTCGGCCTGGTCGTCGACCTCGTTCGCGCTATCGCCCTCCTCGACGCCGACCTCCTCGTTCTTGCTCGCGACCATCTCCGCCGAGACGATCCCGGTGGGCACGGCCAGGATCCCGTAGCCGAGGATCATGAGCACCGCCGCCAAGAACTGCCCCAGCTCGGTCTTGGGCGCAATGTCGCCGTAGCCCACCGTCGTCATGGTCACGATGGCCCAATACATCGCCCGCGGAATGCTGGTGAACCCCGCCTCTGCGTCCTCGATGAGATACATCGCCGAACCCACGATGAGCGCGATGACTATCACCGCACCAATGAACACCGAGATCTTGGGCAGGCTGGAGCGTACCGCCGACATCAAGCTATAGGCCTCGCCCATCAGCCGCACCGCCTTGAGCACCCGGAACACCCGCAAAAGCCGCAAGGCGCGGATCACCAGCAACGAATGGACATTGGTGAACACCAAGCTGATGAACGCTGGCAACAGCGCCAGCAGATCGATGATGCCGAAGAACGACAGGATGTAGCGAAGCCGGCGCCGCGTGCAGTAGATCCGCAGGCCATACTCAATGGTGAACACCGACGTGTAAAACCACTCGAGCACGATAAGCAGCGTCCCGTAGTGCTCGCGCACCCCGGCCACGCTCTCCAACGCCACCGTCACAACGCTGGCGATGATTAGCCACAACAGCGCGACATCAAACAGCTTTCCTGTCGGGGTCTCCGCCTCGAAGATGATGAGGTAGAGGCGATCACGCGGGTCCTTCGGATCGAGGATAGCGGACGAGATCTGGGCCATCGGACGGCGCTGGAGTGTAACAGCGCATCCACACGCGCGAATCCATGGCCCACCACGAGGCATAACGCCCCGTTGTGGGAGAGATCGCACGGGTCCGGTTCGAGGTGGGCCGGCCCGCGGTCCGGTGACACAACCATGACAGACCGGGACGGAGGTATGACCCCATGGAACGGCGTCCGAAGCCATGCTGCGACCATGAAGCTCTTGGAGATTCCACAGGCTCCGCCCGTCCGCACCAGCGGCAGACAGGCCCGGAGCTGGAGGGACTACGAGTGGGGAGCGATGTCCGCCATGCTCGCCATCCATGCGTTCGGCATCGCGGGGGCGGTCGCCGGGCTGGTGATGGGCGCGCCGGCGTCGGCGTGGATCTGCGCGCTGGTCCTCTACGGGGTCCGGATGTTCGCGGTGACCGGCGGCTACCATCGCTACTTCTCGCACCGCACCTTCAAGACCGGCCGGGTGTTCCAGTTCGTGCTGGCATTCACGGCCATGACCACCGCCCAGCGGGGGGTCCTGTGGTGGGCGGCGCACCATCGCGATCACCACCGATACTCCGACGCGGAGCGTGACGTGCACTCACCGGTACGGTGGGGCTTTTGGCACTCGCACGTGGGCTGGATCTACGACCGCAACGACTCGTTCGACTGGAGCAAGGTCAAGGATCTGACCCGCTACCCCGAGCTGGTGCTGCTGGAGAAGCTGTGGCTGTTGCCGCCCTTCATCCTCGCGTTCGGCATCTGGCTGGCGCTGGGCTGGTGGGGCCTGTTCATCGGGTTTTGCTTCGGCACCGTGCTGACGTGGCACGGAACCTTCACCATCAACTCGCTGGCCCACGTTTGGGGCAAGCGCCGCTACGCGACCACCGACGACAGCCGCAACAACTGGTTGCTGGCGCTGATCACCCTGGGAGAGGGCTGGCACAACAACCACCACCACCACATGAGCTCGTGCCGGCAGGGCTTCTTTTGGTGGGAGGTCGACGTGACCTACTACATCCTCAAGGCCATGAGCTGGGTGAGGCTGGTCTGGGACATCCGGGAGCCGTCACGCCGCGTCTACGAGGCCGGACCCCGCAAGCAGCCCAACGCCGATCTGCTTCCGTCCCGCCGCGCCGCCTGAGCTTGCCTCGGCCCGGCGCTCACCTCGACGCCCCGTCTCGCTCCCACTTGGTGAGCAAACGGGGCGTCAGCGCTCAGAGCGTCGACTCCTCGGATCACCGATCCACAGTTGCCCACCTCTCGAGCCACCGAACCACCTCCCTCAGCCACCTCCCTCAGCCTCGTCGGGGGCGTCGAGCGTGAGTCGCGACCGCCCGGTCGATCGCGGCGTCGAGAGCGGGACCGAGCACCTGCTGCATGCGCTCTCGGCCTGCCTCTCCCCCCAGGCACCAGGTCGCCACCAAGGCTTCGAGGGCAGTCGCGGCCCGATAGTCTTGCATCCGGCGCCGGCCTCCCCGCGCCGCGGCCGGCGGGGCGGTGTTTCGGCCTCGCCTCACCAGATCGAGCTCCTCGGGGGCAAGGCCGGGGAGCACCGTCTCCAGCAGCCGCGCCTGAGCCTCGGCCCGGACCACGCCGGTCTTCATGGCATCGAGACGATCGCTGGGATAGTCCCCGCGTCGGGCCAGCCGATACCGGACCTCTCGCTCGAACTCCACGTCGCCTAGCCAGGCCAGCGTCCGCAGAGAACGTCCGCGCAGGTCCGCCATCGCGGGGAATTCTACCCCGATTGCCCCATGATGCCCGGTGGCGCGGTTTTCGGGGCCGTCCCGATCGAACGTACGCTCGCGCGGCCGAGTTGCCGTATCCTTACCAGCACTGAGGACACCCGGGAGGCATGAGGTGAAGGGGGGTCAAGACGAAGCGACATCGGTCCAGGCCACCAAGGTGCGCCCCAAGAGTCCCCGCCGGGGACCGGCGTTCCTGACGGTGCTCACCGGTGAACACGTCGGCACGGTGTTCGAACTGCCCGAGGGTGAGAGCTCGATCGGTCGCCGCGAGGGCATGGACGTCCAGCTCATCGACGACGGCATCTCGCGAAACCACGCCAAGATCATCCGCGACGCCGACGGCAGCGCCAAGCTCGTCGACCTCGACTCCACCAACGGCACCTACATCAACGGCCGCCGGATCCACGCCGAGGGCCTGCGCGAGGGCGATCGCATCCGCGTGGGGCAATCGGCCATCCTCGACTTCCGCTACGAGTACCGCGACTCGAGCATGCTGGTCTCCGAGAGCCAGGAGCTGGCCAAGGGCAAGGGCAAGGACAAGCTGCGCAGCAACGGCGTGCCGACCCCGATCGAGCGCGCCATGTCGCAAGACATCCCCGGCGACTCCCGGTTCGCGGCCGACGACGACGAGCAGATCGACAGCAAGGGCAACCTGCGGGTCCAGGGCAGCGTCGATCCGATCACCGCCTACAAGCGCACCCTGCGGATCCGCGAGGTCAAGTTCGGCAAGGATCACCCCGCGGTGGCCTCCATCCTCGACTCGCTCGGCGGGGCCCTCCAGGACGCTGGCGACATGACGACCGCCCTCGAGTGCCACCAGCGGGCGTTGGCGATCTACCAGGGCCGGGCGCGCCCCCCTCGGGAGACGGGCCACGTGATGGCCAACGTAGGGCGCTGCCAGCTCGCGCTCGGCGAAGGCGAGTCCGCACTGCGCTCCTTCGAGCAAGCCCACGCGATGCTGCGCGGGCGGGGAGCCTCGTCGGTCGAGCTGGCCCGGGTGCGCTTCTCCATGGCCAAGGCTCTGCATCACCTCGGTCGTGACCGCGACCGCATGCTCGATCTGGCCCGCCTGGCCCGCGATGCATTCGCGGCCGGGAACGGAGCGTCGACCCGCCGGGTCTACGAACAGATCGTAGGGTGGCTACGAGAGCGCGAAGCCTAAAAGAGCGTCGCGTCGCCCCTTCGCCCCCTCCATCCCGCCACGACGAGGACGAACGCCAAAGCGCCAGGCAGCGGCCATCGACCCGGGCTCGTCCGACAACTGCACCCTCGATCATCACCACCGGACGCGGCGGGCTCGCCCGTTTCACCGCCGGCACCCGAGCCCGAGCCCGAAGCGGTCGCGCCCGGTCCCTCGGGCCCGCCCCCCGTCTCGTCGACCGAGCCCGAGCCCTCCTCGCACCCCCCGGCGCCACGAGACCCCGGGGGAACGAGCGGAGATCCCGAGCCTATCCCGCAATCGTCGGGCAAGCTGCGGGCGCCGCCTTGCGGTGACTCGCAGCCCGACAAGAACACCACCGGCTCACGGGTATAGGCAACGAAGCGACGCCCCTGAGGGTCGGCGGCCTCGGCGCGCAAGAAGATCGCCTCGTACTCGGCCTCGGGCGGAGGCATCAGCGCGACCTCGAAGGTCTCGGCCCACTCATCCTCCGCAAAGATCTCCCAGGCGAGATCTCCCTCGGACTCCAGCGCACTGGCGCTGGCCCACGACACGGTGACGATCGTGCCCTCCATCCCCGCGACACACCCGGCCACCCGCACCCCTTCGTCCAGCCCCGCGGTCACCTCGGTGAGCGGCCACGAAAACGACACCGCGGGACCGGCCGAGGCATCGTCGCCGTCGATCACCCGAACGACCCCGTCGCGCGGCGTCCAGAGGTTCTGGGCCGGCTCGTAGGTGTAGCCCCAGATCGCATGGGCCCCGGCGGGCACCCCGGTGGTGTCCCACGAGGCTCCGGCCGTCGTCGCGGCGCACGTGATCGGGATCCGCTCGGAGGCGGGCGTGATCCACTGCACACAGTCGGCCCAGTCGGCGCTGTCGGCCAGGGTCTGCCCCGGCTCCGGGAGCTCGATCGTGGGATCGACCGCAGCCGCCGCCATCGCGTCGGCTGCATCGAGCCACGGCGGCAGCACTTCGAGCGGGCCGGGGGCTCGACACAGCCCCACGAACTGAAAGGTCCGGCTGTCGGGCGGCTCGTCGTCGGTCAGCCCGGTGTCCTCGAAAGGGATCCCCACGTCGAAGCGCCACACCGGGTCCACGCTGCGATCGATCGTCTCGATGCAGCGCACCCCCAAGAACGACGGAGGGACGCGGGGCTTGCCCGTGTTGCTGGCATACGCGAGCGCCGGCACCAGCCCGACCAGCGCCGCGATCCCCCACCGACCGGCCCCCGGCCACCGCGCGAGCACGGAGCGAAACGAGCGGCCGGGACCGCTCGGAGGCTCGAGGTCAGAAGATGATTCCACAGTTGCGTCCGCTCAGCTGGTCGATGGGATAGGCGAGAACGAAATTGAAGCACATTTCGTCGGCAGTGCCCTCCCCAAACCCCACGGGGTGCTCGGTGGGATTGTCGAACACGCAGGTGCTGCGCAGCGTGTCGCCCGGGTTGACCACCACCTCGGGCTCGTTGAAGTACATGCCCTGGCTCTCGAAATCGAACACCGGCAGATCGGTCACCATCTCGGTGCCTCCACCGAGGCGCTCGAGCACGGTGCGGAACCCCCGGCCAAACCCGTGCATGTGCGGGCTGGTGGCGAAGATGTGCAGGGGCCCCGGCCAGCCGATCGTGGACAGGAAGCCGCAGGTCCCCGTCTCCTCGTGCCCCACCGCCCCGGGCGGGATATTGATGCTGGTGGTCCCGATCGTCAGTACGCCGGCCAGGTTCGGGCGCGGCGTATCCGTGGCACAAAAGGCGACCCCGCTGGCATCGAAGGCGTCGGTATAACCGACCGTGTTGTTGTAGTGCACTTGGAGCACGAAGAAATCATCGGGTGAGCCGACGTCCAAGCCCACATCGGGCGGGAGGATCGTGTTGGGGCCCCCCGGGGCCCAGCCCGCCACGAAATCGGCCGACAGCTGCAACGACACGTCGCAGGGGAAGGCCGTGCCGTCCTGGTAGTTGCCCTCTGAGGCCCGATAGAGGATCCAGTGGTGGACGACCCGCTCGTCGTCGATGATGGGCGCCCACGCGGTGGCCTGCATGCCCGCGGCGAACGGGGAGCGGAAGGCAAAGCAGGTGTAGAGATCGTCGGCCCCTTGCGAGGGCACGAGGTAGGGGAGCGCATCGTCTCCGGGGGCATGGGCCGTCATCTCGTAGGCCGCATCGCAGGGCAACAAGTCCGGACCGACCTCGGGATCGTCACCGCCCTCGGGGGCCTCGCCACAAGAGGCATCGGGGTCCTCGGGGGCTCCGCGCTCGACCCAGTCCAGGAGGATCGCTCGATCCTCCGGGCTGATCTCGCCATCGGGCGGCATCATGCCCACGTCGGCCGTCAGGCGCTCGGCAACGATCTCGTAGGTGGAGCGGGTGGCGTCGCTGGGCGCGGGCACGCGTAGGTCGTCGTACTCAGACAGGGCCATGGGTGCACCAAACGAGGGCGGGGACCCGTGGCACATGCCACAGTTGGAGACCAGAGCGTCGCGCACCTCACAGGGCAATCCATCGCCACCGACCGATCCATCGCCATCGCCATCGCCGGGCCCGTCGTCGCCATTGCTCGGCTGCTCACTCTCGGGCTCCCCGTCCCCGACCGGCTCCTCTGCCTCGGGCCCGCCATCCCACGAGGGGCACACGCCGGGGTCCGGGCAGTGTTCGTCACCATCGAGGCCTCCACATGCGCTGCTCAAAAGAGCAAGCACCAGTCCGCGTCGTCCCATCCGCATGTGCGCGTGGGTGTGCAACAGTCGTGCCTTATCACACGCATCGAAGAACCTTCGTGGATCTTGGGGCCGACCCACCGCAGGTGCCTCGCCATCGGTTCAAAGACAGGCAAACTGCGCAGCGACATTGAGCAGTTTGCCCCAGAACCCTCGCGCCGATGGCCGATCAGCGCCCGTGGAATCGAGGGGGTCGCTTGCCGAGGATCGCGTCGACCGCCTCGCGGTGGTCCTCGGTGTTCTGCGCCATCCCCTGAAAGCTGGCGGCGAGCTCGAGCGCCGTGTCCATGTCGAGATCCCAGCTGCGATAGGCGGCGCGCTTGGTCAGCCGCACGGCCAGCGGAGCGTTGGCCGCGATGAGGCGTGCGCGCGCCTTGGCCTCGGACAATAGCGCATCGCGCTCGACGACCGCGTGCACCAGCCCCATCGCCAGCGCCTCCTCGGCCGTCACTACGCGCCCGGTCAGGACCATCTCGAGGGCCCGGGCAAACCCGATCGTGCGGGCCAAGAAGTAGGCCCCGCCGTCCCCGGGCACCAGCCCCACCTTGACGAAGGTAGAGCCGAGCTTGGCCCCGGACGCAGCCACCCGTAGATCACACATGCACGCCAGGTCGAGACCAGCCCCAATAGCCGCCCCGTTGATCGCGGCGATCACCGGCTTGTCGCACGCGGCCAGGCGCCGAGGCACCCGCTGGATCCCCTCGATGTACTTGCGGCGCAGCGCGACCGGACCGCCTTCGAACATGCCGCTAGCATCACGCATCCGCTTGAGGTCGCCGCCCGCGTGGAAGGAGCGACCCGCCCCGGTGAGCACGATGCAGCGCACCGCGTCGTCGGCCTCGGCTCGATCGAAGGCTGCGATCAGGCTATCCACCATCGCTTCGCTGTAGGCGTTGCGGGCATCGGGGCGATCGAGAGTCACGATCGCCAGCGCGTCTTCTTGCTCGTAGCGGAGATCGGTCAGCTCCATGCGGGGCACATAGCACGGCGCTCGCGGGCCTGGCACGCCCACCTGGCACCCCCGCCGGGCCCGTGCTCCAATACCGCCGTGTCCACGCCGCTCGTGCCCCCGGTCGCCAGCGACGACGCGGTCACGCTCCCGGAGGCTCAGGTTGGCGACGCGCCGCCCGTCGAGGGCAGCACGATCGGCCGCTACATGGTGCTCGGCCTGCTCGGCCACGGGGGCATGGGGGTGGTGCTCCGCGCCTTCGATCCCAAGCTCGATCGCAAGATCGCCCTCAAGCTTCTGCACGGAGGCTCGTCGTCCGAGGCGCAGGCCCGGCTACAGCGGGAGGCACAGGCGCTCGCCCGGCTCAGCCACCCCAACGTGATCCGGGTCCACGACGTGGGAACCCACCAGGGGCGAGTGTTCATCGCGATGGAGCTGGTCACCGGCTCCACGCTCGCCGACTGGATCCGGCAAGGGCCTCACCCCTGGCGCGAGGTGGTGCGGGTGTTCATGCTCGCGGGCGAAGGGGTCGCGGCCGCCCACGACGCGGGGCTGGTGCACCGCGACTTCAAGCCAGCCAACGTGCTGATCGGCGAGGACGGGCAGGTCAAGGTGACCGACTTCGGGCTGGCCCGGGCCCAGGCCGACCTCCCGCGGCACTCGCTGGAGCCCGCCTCCCAAAGCCTGTCTGGTCTGGACCCTCCTTCGCTCGAGGCCACCCTCACCCGCACCGGCGCGCTGGTGGGCACCCCGGCCTATATGGCCCCCGAGCAGATCCAGGGGCAGATGGTCGATCCTCGATCGGATCAGTTCTCCTTTTGCGTGGCCCTCTACGAGGGGCTGACCGGCCAGCGCCCCTTCGAGGGGGCCACCCTGGCCCAGATCGCGCTGGCGATCGAGCGGCAGCGCCCGGGCGGGACTCTGCCCACCGGGATCCCCCGCGGGCTGACCCGAGCGCTCCGCCGCGGGCTCCGAGTCGACCCCGAAGCGCGACACCCCGACATGCGCAGCCTGCTGCGGACCATGCGACGCGCTCGCAATGCCCGGCGTCGGCAGGCCTCGTGGGCGCTGGCCACCGCCATGGTCGGTGGCGGCGCGTGGTGGGCCATGCAGTCCGAGGCCCAGCCGAGCGGCGACTACTGCACCCGGATCGAGCAACGCCTCGATGGAGTCTGGGACGACACCCGGCGAGCCGAAGCCGAGCGAGCGTTCCAGGCCACGGGCCTACGCTATGCCGCCGACACCTGGGCCTTGACTGTAGCGCGAGTCGACGCCCAGGCCACACGGTGGGTCGACGCCCAGCGAAACGCCTGCGAGGCCGAGGCGGCGCTCTTCGCCAAGCACCTCCCCGACAACGCCAATCGCGGGTCGATCGACGCACGGGCCGCCCTCGACCGGCAGATGGTCTGCCTGCACCGGCGCTACGCCGAGCTGCGTCAGCTCGGCGATCTGCTGCGCAAGGCCGACGCCGCGCTGGTAGAGCGAGCCCCCCGGGTGGTGGACAGCCTGGGCTCGATCGAGTCGTGCGCACGATGGGCCGACGAGCCCGCGGACATGGAGGGTCCCGAGGCCCTGGCCATGGCCGAAGCCCTGGGCGAGGTGGAGATCCTGCAAGAGGCCGGACACTACGACGAGGCGGTCGCCGCCGCCCAAGCGGCGCGGGCCACCATGGGCGATGCTCCCCGTGCACTGCAGGCCGAGCTCCACCTCGCGGTGGCGCGCGCCCTGGCCGACGCAGGAGAGCCCAAGCGGGCCGAGCAAGAGAGCCACCAAGCGTTCTCCAGCGCGGTCGCTGGCGGCCACGAGCGGGTCGCGATCCTCGCGGCGCTGGGGCTGGCCATCGCGCAGATCACCCACGCCAAAGAGCCCAACTTCGACGAGGCCGAGCGCTGGACCGACCACGCGCAGGGAGCCCTGGCACAGATGGGCGCCGGCGCCGAGTATGAGGGGCGGATCGAGAACGCCCGCGGGCGGATCGACTACCAGCGGGGCAACTACGAGGCCGCCCACGAGCACTTCGACCGGGCCCTACGGCTGCGCGAGCAGGACCTGGGCCCGGACAACTACCGGATAGCCAACTACCACTACAACCTCGGGCAAGCGCTCTCGACCCTCGAGCGCACCGACGAGGCCCTCGAGCATCAACGGCGCGCGCTCGAGCTCGAACGCTCCCGCTACGGGAACAACCACCCCCGCGTGGCCTCGTCGCTCGCCGCTCTTTGTTCGGCCTACTCGAGCGCCGGCCGCACCGACGATGCGATCCGCACCGGCCTCGAGGCGGTCGCGCTGCTGCGCAAGACCGTCGGCAACGAGCACCCGAAGCTGGGTACGGCGCTCATCAACCTCGGGTCGGCCCAGGCACGGGCCGGCGACACCAAGGGAGCCGAGGCGAGCTTCCTCGCCGCACTCGACAACACCACGGCGGCCTACGGGCCCGAGCACCGCCGGGCGGGGCTGGTGCTCAACAACCTCGGGGTCCACTACGAGATGACCGGCAACCTCGCCGAGGCCGAGCGATTCCACCGCAAGGCCGCGGCGGTCTTCGACAAGACGCTCGGGCCCGAGCACCCCAACGCCGCGATCGTCACTTGCAACCTGGCCGGGATCCTCATCAAGGAAGGCAAGCTCGACGAGGCAGAGCCGCTCGTCCGTCGTACACTGCCCGTCCTGGAACAACGGCTAGGACCCGAGCATCCCAACGTGTCGCTGCCCCTGATGCTGCTGGCCCAGGTGCACGTGGAGCGGCAGCAGCCCGCGCAGGCCCAGCCGCTGCTCGAGCGGGCGTTGGCGCTGCGAGCACCAGGGCGAGCACCTCCCGAGGAGATCGCCGACGTGCACTACGCGCTGGGCCACGTGCTGTGGCTGCTGGGCGACGACCGCTCACGCGCGATCGAGCTGGTGACCCGGGCATATCAGAGCAACGCGACGCTCGGAGACGCACGCACCGACGAGGCCGAGCAAGCCCGCCGCTGGCTCGCCGAGCGCGACGCGCTGGGCGAGGGCATGTAGCTGCTACTCGATGACGACGATCCGCTCCTGGAGTTGGTCGTCGATGAGGTGCAGGTGCAGCGCCCTGGCCTTGCTGTCGCCGGTCAGGAACGCGGCCCCGTCTTCGAGCGCAAAGGCGTCGTCGCCCCGAGGCAAGCGCGAGTCCGAGACCTGAGCGGGACCGGCCACCGCATCCCCGTGCGCATCGATGGTCACGCCCCAGCTGCCGGCGAAGACATAGCCGCTCTTGTCGAGCTCGTGCTGCTCCCACATCACGATGTACTGGTCGTCCCCGATCGCCACCAGCTTGGCTCGCTCGGCCACTAGACTGGCCGGGCCACCCGGAGCGGAATCGTAGTCGGTCAGCCAGCGCAGCCGATTCGTGCGGGCTTGCCCCGAGCTCTGGACATCGAGCGTGTGGGGCAGGCTGGGATCGAGGTGGGCGAGCTCGTTGCCACCGTCGATCTCGAAATCCCGGAGCACGCGCACCATGCCCACCTCGCGCGTACCGGCGATGCGATCTTGCTGGGGAATGATGTTGGTGGTGCCGCCGCTGCGCTCGCTGATGAAGACCGCCAGATAGCCGTACTCGGGGTCGCCCTCGACGAGGGCGACGTCGCCTACCTGCGTGCGGGTGACGTTGTCGCCGACAGGGCCCTTGATGTGGAACAGGGGGTACTCGCCGGTGCCGCCGCCCCCACCGGCCTCGATCCCGGCAAAGGCCACGTGGCGCGGGTAGGCGTCTCCGTGGTGCATCTCGATGAAACGCTGGCCGTCGAAGAGCATCCGCTGATCGAAGCTGTGGCTCACCCATATGCTCGCCGAGCGGGTCACCGACCCGTCGGACGCGGAGACATGCGTGGTGATGGCCTTTTGATGCCGCACCCCGTTGCCGTCTGGGTCGGTGTTGATGCCGTGCGCCAGCGCGATCGTGCCGGCGCCGTACGCCATCCGCGAGCTGGCCGCGACCATCGGGTTGATGAGCAGCTCCGGCTCATCGAAGGCCTGGCGTGCGAGGTCGAGATCGGCGGTCCACGCGACGTTACCGTCCCAGTCGGTGTCGACGACGTTCACGATGTTGCTGCGGTATTCGCCGGGGGCCGGATAGTCGACGGTGAGCGGCTGGTGCAGATCTTCGATGATGCCCGAGGCGACGTAGATCCGATCGCCTCCATCATGGGCGAGGCCCATGATGCGATCCAAAAAGGGCGGCTCGTTATAGGCCGTGACGACGTAGTCATCGAGCGAGGGCTCGAGGCGCAGCAGCACCGCGCGCTGGGCGTCGTCGGTGTCGTAGTTTTGGGCCCAGACATAAAGCGCGCTGCCGTGAGGCACCGCGATGATCTCAGGGGTCTTGCCATAATTGGTGTTCCATGAGCCCGGGCCCGCTTGATCTTGTAGGTTCACGTCGAACGGGACGAGCAGCTCGCCAACCGTGCTAACGGGCTCTGGCGGGTCGGGCAGGTCGGGCGGGGGCCCGTCATCCAGGCTGGTGCTGTCGACCTCACCTTGCGTCGTCGACGGACTCGACGCGCTCATGCTGGTCCCGGCCTGGGTCCCGGCCTGGGTCCCGGCCTGGGTCCCCGTCGTCGAGCCGGACTCCCCGGCTCCTCCAATGCCGTCCCAACAGGCGGCCAGCGGCAGCGAGAACAGGGCCAAAGAGGCAATTCGAGCCGCAGCACGACGCATGTCGCGGGATGTCGCGCCGGTGAAGGTGATCGGACACGAGCGGGGTCGAAGCACGGGATAGGTCATTGGTCGAACAATAGTATCGAGGGAGTCTGCCGCGACACGACAGGACGTTGACGAGTCTTCGACAAAGAACCGGTGCGATCATGACCATGCGCGCAAATGCGCGATCCGGCTGAGCAAGCCCGCCGCTGGCTCGCCGAACGTGGTGCGCTGGGCGAAGGAACGCAGAGCGGACGCGCGGGGAGCGGGGGCAAGCTGCCCGCGGGGGCGCGAAATTAGACCACGGGGGGGTCGACCACCCCCTGGCTCCCCACTCTTTGGCCCTCCGAGAGGTCACCCACCGCCCGGCTCCCCAATCTTTGGCCCTCCGAGAGGTCACCCACCTCCCTGGCTCCCCAATCTTTGGCCCTCCGAGAGGTCACCCACCTCCTGGCTCCCCAATCTTTGGCCCTCCGAGAGGTCGACCACCCCTGGGGCCCCCAATCTTTGGCCCTTCGAGGAGTCGACGGCTAGACCCCGACGACTCAGAAAATGCGCATTACGCACTTGTTCCGCTCT
This sequence comes from Myxococcota bacterium, assembly GCA_039194325.1. Classification (GTDB taxonomy): domain Bacteria; phylum Myxococcota_A; class Polyangia; order Nannocystales; family Nannocystaceae; genus Paraliomyxa. The sequence goes on along the minus strand of JBCCWC010000002.1, from coordinate 107,083 downwards.
TCATGACCTCGCAGGTCATGGCGCGCAGACATCGCCAACGTCACGCTGCTCATGAGTTCGTCGCCAAGCGACAACACCCACGAGCTGTTGCGAGGCAAAGCTCGGGCTCACCGCCCGGCTCCAACGGACGCTCGGCCACCGAGTTTCGATGGCCCGACCAGCCGTGGGCGAACGAAGCTCGACAGGTAACCGCCCAAGTCATCGCCCTGAAAGGAAAACAACCATGTCCGCGTTTCGAGTCATCCTGTTCGTGTTCTTCGCCAGCGTCCTCGGCTACACGGTCGTGGTCGGCATCAATCATGGTTTTGGTCTATTCGAGGTCTTCTTCAGCGACCTGGCGTCGATGAGCTGGCCCGGCCAGTTCAACCTGGATTTCACGACCTTCCTGCTCCTGGGTGGGCTGTGGGTCGCCTGGCGGCATCACTTCTCGCCGGCCGGGATCGCGCTGGGCATATTGGTCCCCATCGGAGGCATGCTCTTCTTGTCGAGCTATCTACTGCTCGCCAGCTTTCAGACTAAAGGAGACATCCACGAGCTACTGCTGGGCAAAACCAGGGCCCGTCGCTAGCACGTGCTCGGCCACCTGCGGGTCCCACGTCGCTCGGCAACGAGTTCGAGTGGACCCGCTCCATACGGGTCGACCCCCGGCGAGCTACATCTCGTAGACCGCAGGGGGTCGAAAAACTCCCCGCCGCTCCGTCCTCACGTCGGGATACGGCGGGGAACCAGAGATGAAAATGACGAGGTGACTTCACTCCGCGGCGACCGGTGCCTCCGGCTGCTGCGGTAGCATCTCCACTCCCTCGTCCAGGGCAAGTTCTTCCTCCTGAACCGAGGCTCTCGTGCGAGCGCGTGCCTGCCGCGCACGCGTAACCTCGATAGGCCGCAAAGCATGGCGAACCATCTCAAGCGAGTCGGGATCGTCCTCGTCGACCAAAGAGATCACGGCGCTCGTGTAGCGGGCGATCGCACGGATGAGAGACACGCGAAGCGCCGAGAGATCGACGGAGGACGCATCGTCACGGGTCATTCGCGCATCGACCATCGCCTCGTAGAGGGTCTGGCAGCGGCGTAGCGCTACCAAGATCTCGGGCCCGACGAGCTCTTCGATGGATGGCCCGAGCTCATCCTCGTCGATGAGCCGCAAGAGGCTGGCCATGCTTTGCGCCTGCTCGGGGTACGACCGCTGCGTGAACGCCAGGCCATCGGTGCCAAACAGCTGATCGTGCAGCTCGCGAGCCCGCCGGGCCTTGTCTTGCCCCGCGGCGAGGATCTTCGCGGTCTTTGGGCGCGCCCCGTCCGTGATGAGCGCGAACTCGACTCGCTCGAAGGCGCTCCAGCTTCGCAGCCAGTCGCGAAACGCGCCCCACATCACGTCGGTGATGACGTCGAGCCCGAATTCGTCCGAGAGATCCACCGGAACGGACTCTCGGTGGCGAATGGTCAATGCATCCTCCGTTTCATGAGCTCGATCCCGGAGCCGCTCGGCGTGGCGCTCGATAGGCTCCGGAACCGGCTCGGGCGCCGCGCGAACAAGCGCGAGGGCTAGGGCCAAGGTCCCTTCGGTGGTGAGCCGAGGGACGTTTTGGTAGGGGGTTGGGTCGAACAGTATGGGTTCCACACTGACGGGTAAGGTTTCCGCGATCGAACCCTGACGAAGAAATGTCGATTTCTTCGATCTTTTTTTCGGCGGGCGATCCCGCGCAGAGTACCGGTCGGCCGAAGGCCGAAGACCCCGCTCGCGGCGCTCGGCTACCCCTGCGGGACGAGCACCCGCAGCCCGCGAGCCGGCACGCCTACCGATCCCCTCATCACGGTCACCTGCTCGCCGCTCAGCTCGTCGAGGTAGCCGCCGTCGGGAAGCCCGCCCACGTCGGCATCCCCGTCGGCCCGGTTGATCGCCACGTAGACCACCTCGTCGAGCTCGGGATCCCCCACCGCGAGCTCCATGGCGTAGCTCATGGTGTCAAAGTCGGAAAAGAGCGTGGTCCGGCTGCCGTAGCGCATGGCCGGGTGCCCAGCGCGGATCGTGTTGAGCGCCTTGAGCGAGTCGAGCACCAGCTGCTGCCCGGCGGTGTAGCCCCCGGTGTTCCAGTCCATGGGGCGCCGGTTGTCGGGATCGCCGGCCCCGGCCATGCCGATCTCGTCCCCGTAGTAGATGAGCGGCGCCCCCGGGGTGGTCAGCACGATGCCAAAGCCCACCACCAGCCGCTCGAAGGCCGAGGTTCCCCCCGGCACCGGCGGCGGGTTGTTCCAGCCGAGCTCCTTGTCGTTCCACCAGGGGTCGGTGCCCGAGCGCGGGGCATCCTCGGCGTAGTGCACCACCCGCGGCAGGTCGTGGTTGCCGATGAAGGTGCTCATGACCGCGCCCGACCAGTAGAACGTGTCGTTGTCGTCCATGAAGCCGGCCAGATCGCTCATGGAGCCCTGGCGCATCAGCACCTTGTCGACGATCTCGGTGCGCAGGGGAAAGTCGAACTGCCCGTCGAGCATGCCCTCGCTGACGTACTGGGCGATCTCCCCCTGGTTGCCGGTGAAGGTCTCGCCGACCATGTAAAAGCGCTGGGTAAGCTCGCCGTCGTCGTCGTACCGGTCGAGCTCGTCACGTGCCCGGGTGCGCAGATCGGTCAGCCATACGTCCTCGATGTGCTTGACCGCGTCGAGCCGAAAGCCGTCGACGCCGGTCTGCTGGGCCCACCACACCGCGTTGTCGATCGAGAAGGCCCGCGCGTCGGGATTGGTGAAGTCGAAGTCGGGCAGGTAGTCGGTGAACCAGCAGCGCCGACCTTCGGCGCCGTCCCACGAACACCCGGAACCACACACACAATTGCCGCCCATGCCGTTGTCGTTGGGCCAAAACCACCCCGGGTTGTCCTGGTAGGCGGGGGAGTCGGAGTGTACGTGGTTCATCGCGTAGTCGAAGATCACCTTGAGGTCGTGGTCGTGGGCCACGGTGACCAGCTGCTGCAGCAGCTCGAGGGTGCCAAAGTGCTCCTCGGTGTCCTCGAGATCCGAGGGCCAGTAGCCGTGATAGGCGGAGTACATGTACGGATCGCCCACGCCCAGGCCAGCGGCGCTGGTGTTGTCCATGGGCACGGTGATCCACAGGGTGTTGATGCCCAGCTCGTTGAAGTAGCCCTCGTCGATCCGGTCGATCACGCCCTGCCAGTCGCCGCCGTACCAGTCGGCGATCTCCTGCACGGGGCCGCCGATCTGCCCGTCGTTGCTGAGGTCGCCGTTTTCGAAGCGATCGACGAACACGAAGTAGATGATCGCGTCGCGCCAGTCCCAGGCCCCCTCGGACGGCGGCAGCGGTGGGGGGCCGTCGTCACCGCTGGTGTCGTTGCCGGAGCCACCGGTGCCGGTGCCGGTGCCGGTGCCGCTCACCTCCGGGATCCCGTTGGAGGGATCATAAGAGTCCTCGGGGGGGTCGAGGCTCGTGACCGACTCCAGGCCGTCGGTGCCGCACGCAGGGAGCACAAGGCCCAGCGCAAGACCCGGCACTAGACCCAGCCGGGGCCAAAAGCGAGACACGAACTCGAAGGATGATGCGCGTGGCATGGGTGATCTCAACCGCAAGGGAGGTCTTCAGGCACGAGTACCCGCAAGGAACGAGGCTCCATCGGGATCCGCCCCCCGTCGGGGCGTAGCTCGAAGCGTTGTCCGGTCAGGGCGTCCTTATACCACCCCGGCACCGGGGTCGAGCCGGGCGGCAGATCGACGTCGGCCGGCGCTGCGTCGCGCAGCAACACCACCACCGCGGGCGCGCCGTCCTGTGCGTCGCGGAGAAAGGCGTAGCGATCGCGCTCCACCACCACGGCCTGGCGGCCCCCGCGGCGCAGCGCGGGGACGCACCGCCGCACTTGCGCCACCCGCTGCACCCACTGACGAGCCTGCTGCTGGGCGGTCGACACGGCGGCGGGTCCCGGCATGACGCGACGGTTGTCGGGATCGGCCCCGCCAGCGAGCCCGAGCTCGTCTCCGTAGTAGATCACCGGCAACCCGGGCAGGGTGAGCACCAGGCCCAGCGCCAGCGCGGTGCGAGCGTGGGCCAGCTCGGACACCGAGGCCGGAGGTGGATCGTCCCAGGGATCGGTCCCCGCGTCCCCGTCGGCCTCGGAGGCGAAGCGGGTCACGTCGTGGTTGCCGATCATGGTGGCGAGGAGCGCCCCCGAGCCCTCCAACGCTCGCTCGGTATTGGCGAGGCTGCTCTCCACCACGCTCATGCCGGCCGACTCATGGGCGAGGGCGTCGCGCAGGGCCCACATCAGCGGGAAGTCGAACGCGCTGTCGATCCCGTCGGGGCCCAGGTAGTAGCGGATGATCTCGGTGCCCCCCGCCCCGGGGCCGGTGAAGATCTCGCCCATGGTGAACGCGGCCGACCGGGGCCCGGTACGCTGCCGCAGGGCGTGGGCGAGCCGGCGGGTGACGGCGCGCGGCATCATCGGCACGGCATCGATCCGAAAGCCGTCGATGTCGAAGGACTCGAACCACCAGATCGCATCCTCGACCGCGAGATCCAGCACGTCGGGGTTCTGGAACCTCAGATCGGGCAGGTAGGGGGTAAACCAGCAGACCTGGATGAACTCCGCCCACGAGCAGGTGGGCGAGCCGCAGATGCAGGGAGGATCGTGCTCGTGGAACCACCCCTCGGCCCGGTACTGCGCCACCCGGGGGTTGTCCTCGTAGAGGTGATTGGGGACCAGGTCGAGCAGCACCCGGATCCCGCGGGCGTGGGCCTCGTCGAGCAGGGCCCGCAGGGCCGGCTCCCCGCCCAGGCGAGGGTCGACCGCCCGCGTATCGAGGGGCCAGTAGCCGTGGTAGCCCTCATAGAGACGATCGTCGTCGCGGCCGGGGCGGGCCTCGTCGGGGTTGAGGTAGACCGGAGACAGCCACAGGGCCGAGACGGCCAGCGCATCGAAGGTGCCAGCCCGTAGCTCGGCGAGCACACCATCGAGGGTACCGCCCGCCCGAGCACCCGCGTGGACGGGAGGCTCGAGCGCAGCACCTCCGTCCCCGCGATAGCGGTCGATCATGATCTGGTAGACGATCCCGTCGTCCCACTGCGGCGCGACGGCACCGACCCACCCCACACCGGATGCGGGCGAGGTTGGTCGACCGGCCGTGTCGTGGGCCCACGCCTGCACGCGGTGCTTGCCGGAAGCCTGGCCGCGCACCCGCAGCCGGGCCGTGCCACGCTCGACGTCGAGCGCGTCGATCGACAGAGCGGTGCCGTCGTCGAGCTGGGCCCGGACGGAGGCAGGGTCGAGCGCGGCGCCGTCGAGCGCGGCGTCAAAGCCCAGCTCGATCGAGAAGCCATCGGGCGCATCATGCTCCACCGCAACGACCGAAAGCTGCGGCTGTTGGCAATCGGGCACGGGCAAGTGGGAGATCTCCAGCCCGTCGCTGGCCCGAAAGCTCGTCAGCGGGTTGTGAGGATCGATCCGTCCCTGGCCCTCCTCGACCACCAGGTAGCCATGAACCCCGGGGGGCAGCATCAGCTGCGCCACCTGCCAGTCGTCTCCGGACCCTCCCTCGGACCCTCCCTCAGCTCCCCCCTCCTCGGACCAGGCACGCATGGGCTCGGGCCGCGTCCAGTCGTCCCAGCTGCCGAGCACCGTAAGGCGCTCGTCGGCACGGCGAGGAATCCCCCAGATTACGACCGGACAGACGCCGGGCTCGGGTTCCAACGACGACTCGCCGCACCCTGCGGAGACCACCATGGCCAACCCGAGGGCGCACCGCGCCGCCCTACCAAGACGAGGACCAGGACCGGGCGGAGAGCGAGAACCGGACATCCGCCGCAAGCATACGGGCATCAAGCACCATCAGGCCCCGGCGACAACGGCGCAGTCGCGGATCCCGAGCCGGCCTCGGCATGGACAACACCGACCTCAGCCGGACTCCTTTTTGCGGAGCTCGGCGCGTAGCTTCTCGACCCAAGCGTCGAGATTACTGACGGTATCCTCCAAGATCTCGGGGCGAGCGTTCACTTCGCCCAAGACCTCGGACAGCTGCTTACGCCCCCGTCGAAGCAGCGTACGCACCGTGGACGCGTTGGTCCCCAGCATGCTCTCGATCTCGGGGCTCGACATGTCCTCCCAGTAGCGTAGCTCGAGGACCACCTGCAGCTTCAGCGGAAGCCGCCGCAGGGCCAGAGCCAACAGGCGCGTCTGCTCCGACTCGGCCATCAGGGTGCTCGGACCGGGGGCGATGTCGTGGATCGACCGCGAGGACAGCTCTTGCTCGCGACACTGGTAGCGCTCGCGGAGATATCGCCGCAGCACGTTGTAGGCGATGGCAAACAGGTACGACCGAAAGGACCGCCCCTCGTCGATGCGATCACGGCCCTGGACGCAGGCTTCGAGGGTCTTTTGGATGAGATCGCCGGGGTCCTCGGAGACCTTGTTGCTAAAGAAGCGGTCGATCAGCGGATAGTAGCGCGCAAAGAGCTCTTCACCTGCCCTGGCGTTGCCGTCACGCCAGGCATATAGCAGCTCCGCATCACTGGTCATGGGCTCCGAGGGTACACCCGGAGCCCAAGCCTCGGCGAAGCAGACTCAGGCATCGTCGTCTCGACTCAGGATCAAGATGTCAGGGAGATCCCCGGGTCGCTCGGCGATGTCGTCGCCCAACTCGAAGACGTGACCATAGCCCAGCTGACCAAAATCATTGGCCCCCCAGCACCGCAGACTCTCGTCGTCGAGCAGCGCGCAGGTCGACCGGGCCAATGGCCCAGCAAACACCGCGATGGCGTGGGCTCCCGCGAGGTGGACCGCGGCGACCGCCGCGGGGGTCTCGTCGTCTCCGACCGCGTGGGTATTGCCATAGCCCAGCTGCCCCCGCTCGCCCCCACCCCAACACCGCACTGCTCCACCGTGGAGCACGGCGCAGGTATGCTCGGCTCCTGCCGCGAGGCTCACGGCGGGACCCCCGAGCGAGACCGGCGCCCAAGCCACGGGCCGCTCGTCGTCCCCCACGCTCTTGGTGCTGCCGTAGCCCAGCTGCCCGTTGGCGCCACGGCCCCAGCAGCGTACGTCACCGCCGACGAGTCGGGCGCAGGTATGCCACCCACCGGCCACGATCTGCTCGGCAGCACCTCCGAGCGCAACGGTACCGGCGACCACCGGGAATTCGTCGTCCCCCACGTCGTGGGTGCCGCCATAGCCCAGCTGCCCCTGCGCGCCACGGCCCCAGCAGCGGACGCTCCCTCCTTCGACCAACGCACAGGCGTGCCGACGACCGGCCACCACGTCGACCACGGGTGCGCCCAAGAAGATCGAGGCCCCTACGGCGGGAGCCTCGTCGTCCCCGACCGTCTCGGTGCTCCGACGCCCGAGCTGACCAAAGTCGTTGGCCCCCCAGCAACGCACCATGCCGCTGCTCGTCGTGCCATCGCTCGCGGTACCGTTGCTCATGAGGGCGCAGGCAAAGTCGCCCCCCACCGCGAGCCTGGTCGCCGGACCGCCGAGCTCGACGTCGGTGACCACATCGGCCGCACCAGGCACCTCGTCGTCTCCGATCGACTCGACATGCTGTAAGCCGAGCTCACCGCCGCTGTTGATGCCCCAAGCCCGCACGGTTCCGTCCTCCAGCAGCGCGAAGGATTGCGCGCCGTTGGTGAGCACCTGCACGGCCTCGCCACCCAACGAAACAAAAGCGACCTCAGCGGGCGTCTCGTCATCTCCAACATCGACCAGATCGCCGCGACCGAGCTGTCCGTAGTCGTTGCGCCCCCAGCACTTGACCTCCCCAAAAAGGGTGACCACGCAGGTCGTGCTGGCGCCCATGCCGACCGACACCACGGCCGACGGGTTCGGGGCCAATTGCAGGCCGGCCCGAAGCTCGAGGTCATCTCCGAGGCTCGACTCGAGGTCGCACGCCGGCGCGACGAGCACGGCGACGGCCACCGCGTGCACCCGGCACAGCCCGGGCAACACAGTCCGTACAGTAAGTCCTACAGGGGAGTGAGTGTTCATATCGTCTTGCTGCTCCGGGTCATGCGGCTGCGCTCCTGCTCGGCCGGCCAAGGACCAAGACACACGATGGCCACCCGGCCGATCCGACCGGGTACACCCGAACCTCGAAGGGACGGCGCCGCGAAACGAAGTGCGCACCTCGGCTCGAGCCATCCATCAATGGACGACTGATCGAGCGGTCAAGGCTGCGTTCGACCCATGAGTTCCCAATCCCCCATCAACTGTTGAGCCAATCCATCAAGAACATGCACAAAAAGTGCGTGAGCCAACCCCTGATCACGGATGACACCGTTCCACCGTGGGCCCGGTCGGCCGGAGCGAAGGACCGGCGCCGGGCCGGGCGGCCCGCCGGGTTACCGGGTGGGCTCGATGTGCGCCCGAACCTCGGCCAGTGCCTGCTCGACCTCGGCGATGGCCTCGGGCTTCGCCCGCGTGGTCTCGTAGATCGCTCGCGTCCGCTCCAGTCGGGCCATGGCCAAGGGCCACTGCTTCCGACGCTGGTGGACGCCGGCGATCCGCTTGAGGGTATGCCCGATCTTCTGGTGCACGGGCCCGTAGAGCTGCTCGTAGATCTCGAGTGCCTGCAGGAACGAATGTTCGGCGTCCGTGTCGCTCCCTTTGATGAGGAGCAGGTCGCCGTGGCGGTTGAGCACGTTGGCGTGCAAGGCACCGCGCGCCTCCTGCCCGGGCTCGAGGATCTCCAGCGCCTGCCGATAGCGCGCGTCGGCCTCGCGAGTTCGCCCCTGGTGCACGAGGAGCAAGCCGAGGTCGCGCAGGCATTTGACCATGAGGCGATTGCGTGAGGGCGTGGGCTCGCTGTGCCGCAGCACCCCGAGGATCCCCTGGTACTCGTCGATCGCCTCCAGAGCGCGCCCCTGCTCGGTCAGCACCACGGCGATGTCGAGGCGGACCTTGGCGACCCGTAGCTGGTCGGGATCGAGCTCTCGCTCGAAGAGCGACAGCGCCTGTCGCAGCTCCTGCTCAGCCTCCGAGTACCGCTGGTGCATGTGGAGCGCGGTCCCCAGGGACGCACGAGCGTGCGCGATCCGCTTGGCGTGGACGGTGGAGGCGCTAGCGAGGATCTCCAACGCCTCGCGAAAGTGCTGCTCGGCCTCGTCGAGCTTGCCCCGCGCCAGCAAGACGTTGCCAAGGTTGGTGCGCTGGTAGGCGGCCTCGGGGTGCGTGTCGCCGAGGCGAGATTCCCGAGCATGGAGGGCACGGCGGTAGAGCTGCTCGGCGTCGTCGAAGCGCTCCTGCTCGCGCAGCGTCTGCGCGAGGCCATCATGGGCCTCGACCAGCGCGGTGTCCCCCCGAACCCGCACCCGCCCCAAGATGGCCAGGGCCTGGCGATAGCGGGCCTCCGCCTCTCGGTGCTCGCCACGCACGGTTCGAACCTGGGCCAGAGCGGTGAGCACCTTGGCCTCGAGGGCATCGTCGCGGCCGTGGCGGCGCACCAGGGGCAAGGCCACGTCCTGGGCCAGCTCCAAGGCGCGACCGGTCTGCTCCCGCTCTACGCCCATCAGGTGGATCTGCCCCGCCATCGCCTCGAGGGCGACGGCGTCGGCTCCGTGCTCCAACCCTCGGATCTGTGCCGCCCGAAAGTACTGCTCGGCCTGCTCGTCCCGCCCCAGGGCCATGTGTAGCTGCCCCCCAAGCAGTAAGACCTCGGCGAGCAGCGATTGGTCGCCCAGGCGGTGAGCATCCCGGGTAAGCGGCGCGAGCTCGACGATCGCCTCGCGGTGACGACCGATCGTCTCCAGCGAGCGCATACGACCCAGGTGGGTGCGGAGGGCCTCGAGCCGCTGGGCGCCGCCGGGGATCCGCGCGACCCCGGAGCTCCGACTCAGGGCCGACAGATCCGCGCACGCATCGATGCGCGGCAGCTCGGTGACCAGCTCGACCGCCCGCTCCACCAGATCATGATCGGCATCGGCGAGCAACTCCACGTCGTGCGCGAGCGCAGATCGCCGCAGACGCAGGCAGCGCTGGCGCAGCTCGAGCGCCTCGACCGGCTGCTCGTGGTGAACACGGGTGGCCTCGCAAGCCTCGGTGTACCCATGCGACCACTCCTGCGCGTAGTGATCGAGCTGCCGCTCTACGCTCGACTGCGTCTTGGCGGCATAGGGAAGCTCGGTGTTCAGGATCGCCTCACGAACGACCTGCCGCCGCTCGTCGTCCCAGACCCCCTCGAGCTGCTGCTGAGCCTCCGCGCAGACCGACGGCCCGGGCGGCTCGCGCGAGCTCATGACGAGCCCCGTCAGCACCACCCCGAGCAGCGCACCGGTGAGCAGCGAGAGCCGCCGCACCCCCGCGCTCCGCTGGCGACGCTCGAGCTCCCATAGCAAGGCGGCCATGGAGGGCCAGCGCTCTCGAGGATCGGCGGCCAACCCTCGAACGACCGCACGCTGGAGCCAGCGAGGCGCATGGCTCCCCATGGGCAAGGGCTGGGGCATGGGACCAACCCCGGAGGCCATGTCGAGCAAGGCAGGCATGGGGTCCTCGGAGAAGGGCAGATGACCACAAAGGGCCTCGTAGAGCGCCACGCAGAAGGCAAACTGGTCGCTCTTGGCGTCCACGACCACCCGCCCGCCGAGCTGCTCGGGGGCCATATACGCCCGAGTACCCACGACCGACCCGGTCTCGGTCAGCCTCTCCATCAAGGCGCTGCTCGACGAGCCCGAGGACGACGCAGACGAAGCGGCACCGTCCACCGGGCCCCCAAAACCGGGAAGCTCCGCGAGATCTTCGGACGGGTTGGAGTCTCGTGCCAGCCCGAAGTCCAGGACCCGCACCCGCCCCTCGTCATCGAACATACAATTGCTGGGCTTGAAGTCGCGATGGATCAGCCCCTTGGCGTGCGCGGCCTCCAGCCCGCGACCGGCCTTGACGTAGGTGTCGAGGCAGGCCTTCCACCCGGGGCGCGGCTCCTGTCGCTGCCACTGCCGCAGAGTCTGGCCCCGAATGAGCTCCATGGCGATGAACAGCCGCCCACCGACCTCCCCCACCTCGTAGACCTGGACCACGTTGGGATGCGACAGGCGAGCGAGCGCCTGGGCCTCGCGCAGCAGGCGTCGACCGTGGCGCACGCCCACTTCGGCGTGGACGACCTTGACGGCGACTTGACGCTCCAGGACGTCGTCGAACGCTCGGTAGACCTTGCCCATCCCCCCCTTGCCGAGCGGGCCGAGGACGACGAAGCGACCGATCCGCTCGGGCGCAGGCCCAGAGGGCACGCGCGGGCGCGGCAACGGTCGGGCACCGGCCGAGGAAGGTCCCCGGTCGGTGACCGCACCGAGCCGCGGTCGGCCGGCGACGGTCTCGGTGGACTTGTCGGCCCCGAACAGCCGAGCCTTGACCTGGTCCTTGTTGTGGCTGAGCCGGGGATCAACCCCCCGGGCCTCGCCGAGCCGCGCAAAGACGCGGTCGATGGAACCATCGGAGACCAACCGATCACCCCCGGTCTGGTCCCCGATCGGGTCCCCCGCCTGGTCCCCGATGCAGCCGGAGGCGTAGCTTCTCGACCCACTCGTCGAGCCGAGTCACCGTGCTGTCGAGCCGGGTCTTGGACTCGGCCAGCGTGGTGAGGTGCTCCTCGAGATGCTTGCGCGCCCGCCGGAGCCGATCGCGTACCGTCCCCACGGGCCAGCCCAGCACTTCGGCCAGCTCGTGAGTCTTCATCTGCTCCCAGTAGAACAACTCGAGCAGCAGCTGCCGCTCGATGGGTAGCCGCCGCAGGGCGGCGAGCAGCAGGCGCTCCTCCTCTTGGTAGGAGATGATCTGACTGGGGGTCTGCCCCATGTCTTCCATGGAGATCTGCAGCGCGGTATGGTTGCGTGGCCCGTTGAGCCGCCGATAGTGGTTGCGCAGCACGTTGACCGCGATGCCCAGCAGATAGGCCCGAAAGCTAGAGTTGACGCGGAAGCGATCGGCCGACTCGACGCACGCCAGGAACGTACGCTGAATCAGATCCTCGGGCTCGGCCACCTTGTTCTGGAAGAACAGCGCGATCTTGGCGTAGTGCCGCTCGAACAGCGCTTCCCCGGCGTCTCGCTCCCCGGACCTCCAGGCCAACAGCAGCTCCTCGTCCTTCCGATCCGCCATCGGCTCGGCCTCTACCGCGTTCATCCCGCTCATCGTCGGTGACCAGTCTTCCACGGTCGGCCTCCATCCTCCAGCGGCCCGAAGCGTGCACCGAGACCCCCGCGTAAACCGAGGCATAGGCACGTTGGGGCCACTTGGGCCGCCCCCCCGAGACCGATCCGGGAAAATCGGCCACTGCGCAATCCGTGGCTGCGCTCGCGTTACTAGCGAGACAACGTGAAGGTACGTGGTGGGAGAGAGCTGGTGAGCGAGGCCAACCCGGAGGCCAACCCGGAGGCCGACCCGGAGGCCGACCCGGAGGCCAATCCGAAGGATCCGACCGCTTCGACGACCCCGAGCGATGATCCGTCGGCCTCGGAGCTCGACAACGACGGGGTACCTGTACCCCGGGACGTGGTGGGAGAAGCCCGGAGGGCCCGGGTGCAAAGTGCGCTGTTCAAGCGCGCCGCGGTGCACCGCTTTGGGCGGTACGTGGTCTTGCGAGAGCTCGGCCGCGGAGGCATGGGGACGGTGCTGGAAGCCTACGACGACGAGCTCGACCGCCGAGTGGCCCTCAAGCTACTCCACCCGCACCAAAACCAAGATCTAGCCCGGCGGTTGCGGCGAGAGGCCCAGGGCCTGGCTCAGCTGTCCCATCCCAATGTCGTCCAGGTCTTCGAGGTGAGCGAGGTCGAGGGCCAGCCCTTCGTGGCCCTCGAGCTGGTCTGCGGACCGACGCTCGACCAATGGAGGGTGAAGTCGCCCGCACCGGGTTGGCGACGATGCGTCGAGGTGTACCTGGGCGCCGGCCGGGGGCTGGCCGCAGTCCATGCCGCCGGACTGGTGCACCGAGATTTCAAGCCGAGCAACTGCATCCTCGACGAGGACGGGCGGGCCCGGATCCTCGACTTCGGCCTGGTGGTGCGCACCGACAAGGCGACGACCGAGGAGATCATCCCCGCACCCATGCCGGTGGAACCCCGAGACGACGCCCTGAACTGCTCGCTGACCCAGCCCGGCGCGACGATGGGGACGCTGCCCTATATGCCCCTCGAGCAGTTCGAGGGGCGAACGATCGACGCGCTGAGCGATCAGTTCAGCTTCTGTGTGTCGCTCTACGAGGCGGTCTACGCCCAGCGCCCCTTCCCTGGCACGACGATCCAACAGCTCGCGGCCTCGCTGAGCGAAGGCCGGATCCGACTCGCCCCCCCCGGAACGAAGGTCCCGGCACGCCTGCGACAGATCCTCCTGCGCGGGCTGGCCACCGAGCCCGAGCGGCGGTGGCCGTCGATGGACGCGCTGCTAGACGCGCTCGAGCGGGTGGTGACCCCCCGGTGGAAGGAACGGCGGCTGCTCGGCTCACTGGCCCTGGGCGCGGGGCTCGGGTTGGGGCTCGGGATGGCCTCCCTGGCCACGCACTGGGAGGAGGAACGCAAGGAGCAGTGTGCAGGCTCGGAGCGGGAGCTCGATGGAATCTGGGACCAAGAGCGCCGCGCCGAGGTCCGCGCGGCGCTCGAGGGCTCGGGGCGTCCCTACGCCGACGACACGTGGACCCGGGTCGACGCGCAGCTGAGCGACTACGGGCAGCAGTGGGTGGCCAAGCACACCGAGATCTGCGAGGCGACCCGGGTATCCGAGGTGCAGACCGAGCGGGACATGGGGCGACGCATGCGATGCATGGACACCCGCCGGACCGCCCTGCAAAAGACAGTGGACCTGCTGGCCCAGACCGATACGCACGTGGTCGACAAGGCCACGACCGTAGTGGCGGGATTGCCGCTGTTGTCCCGCTGCGACGATCTGCTCGCGCTGGAGACCGCACTGCCCCGCCCCGAAGCGCCCAGCGAGGCCCGCCGCGTCGACGCCGTCCGGGAGCGACTGCTCGACGTCCGCGTGCAGATCCACGCGGGCAAGTATCAGCGAGCCCTACTCGACGCGGAGGCTTCGCTCGAGGCCGCCAAGACGATCGGGTACGGGCCGCTGATGGCGGAGGCGCTGATGCAACGAAGCTTGGCGCGCAATGCCATGGGTCTTTATTCCGAGGCGGCCGCCGACCTCGAGCGCGCCTACCTACTGGCGCTGCGACACGATCACCGGCAGATCGAGGCCACGGCGACCAACTGGCGACTGTGGATCGTAGGCCGCCAGCTGGGCCAGTCCGAGCGCGCGCAGACGTTGAGCCAGACCGCCCTGGCCCTGGCTCGACGCCGTGACACCGATCCCGCGACCCGGGCCTCGATCTTTGCGCACACGGGGATGATGCTCCGCGACCAAGGGAAGCTCGACCAAGCGCTCACGTACCTGGAGCTGGCCCTCACGATCAGGCAAGCGATGGATCCCGAGCACCCGAGGATTCCCCAAAACCTCAACGAGCTGGGGATCACCCTGACCGCCCAGGGCAAGCCCAAAGAGGCGCTGGATCACTACCAACGAGCGGTGTTCATTCAGGAGCGCACGCTGGGACCCGACCATCCCGAGCTCGCCAAGTCGCTGGGCAACATCGGGGTCATGCTCATGGATCACCAAGATCTGCTCGACGACGCCCTGGCTTACCTGGCGCGCACGAGATCCATTCAGCAACGCGTGCTCCCCCCCGAGCACCCCGACCGGCTCCGCACGCTGGGCAACATCGCGCTGGCGCTCGAGCGACAGGGCAAGCTCGGCGATGCGCTGGAACTTCATCGTCAGGTCCTGGCCAAGCAGCGGCTCGCTCTCGCCCCCGAGCACATCGACCGGACCAAGACCCTGGGCAACATCGCGGTCGTGCTCCACCGGCTCTCGGATCTGGACGGCGCCCTGGTGCACTATCGACGAGCGCTCGCCGGCTTCCAGGCCAACCTCGGACCACGGCACCCCGTGGTCGCCCACACACTGGACAACATCGGGCTCGTGCTGGCCGAGCAGGGCGACCTCGAGGGGGCCCTGCTGCACTATCGTCAGGGGCTCGGGATCCATCGGGCCGCGCTGGGACCCGACCACCCCGTCCTGGCCACGGCGATGCACGGGATCGGCGAGATTCAGCTCGAGCGCGGAGAGCTACGGGCGGCCTCCGATAGCTTCGAGCATGCGGTCTCCCTGCTCGAGGGTACCTCGGCGCCCAACCCCTCCAAGCTGGCCCCTGCGGTGCTCGGCCTGGCCAAGGTCGAGCTGCGGCAAAACGACCCGGCCGGTGCGCAGGCGCATGCGCAGCGGGCCCTCGCACTGTTCGAATCGGGCGAGACCTTCGACCCTCGCCAGATGGCCACGGCCCGGTTCGTGCTAGCCCGCGCGCTGTGGGCCGAGCCCGAGCACCGACTCCGAGCCCGACGACTGGCCGAGTACGCGCACGACGACTACACCGAAGCCGGCGCGATCGCAGCCAAAGAGCGAGCAACGGTGGAGCGGTGGCTCGACGCTCACCCGCTCCCGAAGGCGACGGTCGTGCATCCAGCACCCACGCAGTGACCCGCTCGAGCGTTCACCCGAGCGGCCGTCGATGACCGCTCGAGCCTCGTGATGTCCGAGCTGACCGAACTGACCGAACTGACCGAACTGACCGAACTGACCGAACTGACTGAACGATCGAACACTCGCGGAATGAGCCTCGAGCGAGCGCGATCAGATGCGATCGATTCGACGCACCACGACGCACCGATTCGTAGGTCGTATTGAATACGAACCATCGCATGCTGCGCTTGGACTTCGCAGGTCGAGGCATCGAACGTCGAGGATCAACGCTCGATGCATCGATGCTCGACCGGCGCCTGCTCGAACGACCGCTTGCCCGAGCTCGAACGATCGCGTCGGAACGGCCGAGCGACCTCGTTGCGACCAGGATCGCGGATCGCTCCGCGCTCGACGGAGGCCGACGACGCTTCGAAAACACCATGTCGCACACCGGCGAAAGAACCGCGCCCATCGTCCATTGAAAGGCCCCCCGAGCCGTGACCGATCCCACGATCTTAGGTCCCATAACGAAACACCGCGCGTCATCTCTTCGATCGAGCTCACCCTTCGTACACAGAGGATGCCTCCCAAGCAGCAAAATGCTCGTATTTGGTGACTTCTGCGTGGGACGAGTTACCAACATCGAATGCTCCAACACAATCGTGAGGTAGGGCGAACCTTTCTCGGGCTTGCGGCGACTACTTCGTGGGGTCAAGGTCCCCCTTAACTGGCATGAACGCTTCGACTCGAAAACGCGTCCGAACTCGCGAGCGTACCGCGGCCTATCGCCCTCTGGGCGCGGAGGGTCGCCTCGCCCGAGCCGGACGCTACGAGCTGCGAGAGCGCCTGGGCCTGGGGGGGATGGGCGCAGTCTACGAGGCATGGGATCCCGAACTCGCGCGCCGAGTCGCGGTCAAACTCATGCGGCCCCGTTCCGACCGAGACGCCACCGAAGCCCAGGCCCGACTACGCCGCGAAGCCCAGTCGATGGCGGCTTTGCAACACCCCAACGTGCTGGGGGTCTACGACGTGGGGCTGACCCCATCGGGGGTGTTCCTGGCCATGCCGCTGGTCGACGGCCCCGACGTGGCCACTTGGCTCCGGGAGCGCCCCCACTGGCGCAAGATCATCGAGGTCTTCGTGGCCGCGGGTCGCGGGCTGGCGGCCGCCCACGCGGCGGGCATCGTGCACCGCGACTTCAAGCCCACCAACGTGCTCGTCGACCGAGCCGGGGGGGTGTTCGTGTGCGACTTCGGCGTGGCCGCCTTCGTGCAGGGAGACCAGCGCTTCCTGACCCCCGTGCAGATGGGCGCCGACACCATGCCCAAGCCCGCCCGTCTGACGCGAAAGGGCTCGGCCATGGGCACCCCGGCCTATATGGCACCCGAGCAGCATGAGGGCCGACTGGTCGATGCCCGCAGCGATCAGTTCTCGTTCTGCGTGGCCCTGTTCGAGGCGCTCTATGGGCACCTGCCCTTCGAGGGCCTGACCACTCGCGCGCTGTGGCAGGCCAAGAAGGGCCGCTTGCCCAGCCCGCCTCCCGGCAGCGGCGTGCCCCGGCGTCTGCACTCGGTGCTAGAGCGGGGCCTTTCGTGGTCTCCCGAGGAGCGCTACCCGAGCATGGACGAGCTGCTCGTGGACTTGCGGCGGATCACCCGAAACCGAGCCTGGCAGCGCCTCGTGGCAGGGACGGCCCTGAGCGGGCTGGCGGTGCTGGGCCTGACCGCCGCTGCGTTCACCGACCAGACCTCGGAGCCCGAGCCCGAGCACGCGACATGCACCAGCGCGCAGCCCAAACCAACGAAGGGGTGCGACGTGGTGGCCGACGCCATCCGCAGCTTCGGGCGCGCCCGGAGGCTGGCCCGCGACCCCTTAGCCCGCCCAGACGGTATCGCCCTGGCCCGCGCTACCCGAGTGGCCCTGGCCGACAGTCAGTGCCCATCGGCCGTCGAGCTCCACGCGGAGATCACCGGGTGGCTCGATGCGGTCGACGACATTCAGAACCTGGCACCGATCCACTAGATCGAGCCTAGATCGAGCCCCGAGATCACAACACTATGAAGACGATCCGCCAATGCGGGGTCCTACTATTGGGCCTCGGAGTAGCCGCATGTGCTCTAGATACCACCGGACTAGGCCCAGGGACCCCCGCCCCATCTTCGGGCTCCAGCACGGCGGGACCCCAGCCTACGACCGACCCTGAGTCGGACACGAGCACGGGTGCCGCCGACGCGCTGGACTCGGGAACGACAACCAACGAGCCCACCACGTCCGGCAACCTCCCGCCCATCGAGTCGACCAGCCAAGGCGACACCGAGGGCGACAGCTCGACCGGCACGCCGGACTCGACCCTGGTCGACACGGGGCTGCTGGCCCGGTGGACGATCGACGACACCACGGTCGGTCAGACCCCGACCGTGGTGAGCGACACGACCGCGCTCCCGCTGGATCTAGATCTGCTGGTCCACAGTGGCTCCCCACAGCTCGTGACGCTCGATGGACACCAGGGGCTCAGCTGGAGCACCCAGGGCGAAGACGGCCGGGCCATGGCCTGGACCAACGACACCAAGCTCACGACCGACCTCGATGGCTCGCACCAGATTACCCTCGAGCTGGTGGTGAGCGTCCAGACGGTGTCGGGCTGGGCCTCGCGCCTACTCCACATCGGGACCGCCAATCGGACCGATCTGGCGGTGGGCGCCGCGTCACTCGACGAGCTGCAGATCCGCTGGGACAACGTCCATGACACGCGGCTGTTCGCAGCGGATCTCGACGGCGAGCGTCAGGTGATCCACGTGGTGCTCGACACTGATCACGACGATCCCGAGGAGCGGATCCTCGCGTACATCGACGGCGTGCCGCTAGCCCCTGCGCACATCCACCCAAGCGAGCCCGCCTTCGGCGAAGGGATGACCCTGAGCAGCGGCTCGGCCCTGGTGCTGGGCAACCGCACCGACGGCGATCGCTCCTTCTCGGGCCAGCTCTACTACGCAGCGATCTACACCGAGGCGCTCGACCCGGACGAGGTCATGCTCAATACCAGCATCCTGGCCCAAGACGATGACTCGCCGACGACTCGATGACCCAACGACCAGGCCGGCCTCGGCATGGATGGATAGATAGATAGCTCAGTGGGCAACCAGGCCCTCGAGCTCGATGAAATCCCAGGGCTCGGGCGCCAGATCTCGCGGGCGACTCACCGGACGGCCCCGGACCACCGGAGGCCGGGGGATCCGGCGAGCCCGTGGCTCGTGGAACCAGATCCGCTCGTCGAGGACGTCGCGCTCGGCGATGAGCAGCTCCCAGCGCCCGTCAAGCAGCTCCTTGCGCCGCCGCAGCTGCGCGATCAACTGCTCGATGTTCTCGTACTCGTCCGAGAGGGCCGAGATCTCCTCGTCCACCCGCTTGCGTCGCGCCTCGAAGACCGCCACCGTCGATCGTGCCACTAGCACCTCCTACGAGGTGCATCATAGCCGATGCGAACACGCCGGTAAAACGAAAAACGACCGCCAAGGCGCTCTAGAGCCGTGAATTGGGCAAGTTGCCCAACTCATCGCCGGCAGGTCGACCCGACGCACCCCCGGCTGCGCTTCGAGCCAATGGGTCGCTGTCACTTCGGTGAGCAGGCCGACTCGGCGGTCGGTGTCCGTCGAACGGACGCCCCCCGCGGGGCGACGTGTCGATCTCCAAGTCCGGGCGCCGAACAACGAGCGATCGGCGTGCCCGGCGAGTACCCACGGGGCGCCCGCCCGTGGTCTCGGCCGCGAGGAGTGCGCCACACCCACGTACCGCCCCAGCCCCTGGGTTTGGTTTTTGGTTTAGAGTCGCGACGCTTCCGTGACTGGCCGCTCACGCTCCCTTCCCCCCCTGCGACTCGCCCGACTGCTCGTCACCACGGGCTTGCTCCTCGTGCCCGGCAGGGCCCATGCCCATACCCAGCAGATCGTGCTCGGGTCCGAGTTCGAGACCGAACCGGACCCCGAGGGGCCCGAGCCCACGCCCGCCCCGGGCGAACCCGAGCCCGATTCCGAGGGGCCCGACTCCGAGGGGCCCGCGTCCACACCCGAGGATCGCCCGTCGTCGGGCCCTTCGGCCGAGCAGCTCGAGGCGCTCCAGCAGCGGATCGACACGCTCGAACGGCAAGTCGAGGTACTTCGGGAGTCGCAGGCCGAGGTGGCCGAGGAGTTGGGCAAGCCTCCACCGGTCATCGTGACCCCGGCGGGCGAGGACCAGGCCGCTCCCTCGGCCCCCAGCGCTCCGGCCGATGTGGAGCACAACCGATCGCCCGACTACGCCGATGGGTTCCACTTTGGCTCGTACGGCCGGGTGGTGATCGGAGGCGATCACCGGGGCCGGCGCGGACGCGATGGCGACATCGTGGCCCGAGGCTCGCGGCTCGACGAGTCGACCTATGCCGAGCTCGAGCTCCGTCGCGAGGACTATTGGGAGCAAACGGACGCCTACACCCGCATCGTGGCCACCTTGGCCATCGCGGCCCCGCTGTTCCATGAAACGGGTCGCTTCGACACGGCCATGGGGGTCCGTAACCTCTATATCGAGGAATCCGGGCTCGGCCTGAAGAACCTGAGGCTGTGGGCCGGCTCGCGGATGTACCGCGGCGACGACATCTACCTGCTGGACTTCTGGCCGCTGGACAACCTCAACACGGTGGGGGGCGGCGCCGCCTATACGATCAAGGACAACACCGAGATCAAGCTGCACGCCGGCGTCAACCAGCCCCAAAGCCCGCTCTTTTACCAGGCGGTGCCCCGACCTCTGCCCTACGCCCAGCCCGGCGAGGCCTCGGTCGCCGTGCTCGACCGGCAAAAGATCATCAGCAGCGGCAAGGTCAGCCACATCTTGTGGCTGGGCGAGAAGGGCGCGGGCATCAAGCCGGTGCTCTATGGCGAGGCCCACTACGCCAACGAAGGCCAGCGGCAAACTGAGCCCCGCGAGTTCGAAGATCTGCCCCGCGAGTCGGGGTGGCTGGTGGGCACCCAGCTGGGCCTGTTCACCGGCAAGCGCAGCACCCACCTCAACCTGGTGTTCCGCGCCTCGGGGGGCCTGGCCGCCTACGGAGAGTTCAACGCGCCGACGCAGCTGTCCCCCCAGCGCTCGAGCGCCGGAGCCCGCGAGTACCTGCTGGCCGCCGGGGGCAACTACGAGATCGGCCCCTTCGGGGTGCTGCTGGGCAGCTACTGGCGGAGCTTCCGCAACGCCAGCCCCAACCTCGATTTCGGCGATCTGAGCGAGGGCGTGGTGATCGTGCGGCCGACCCTTTGGCTGGGGAAGATCGCGGGTGTATCGGTCGAAGGCTCGTACCAAGCCCAGCGCCGCGGCGTGTTGGCCCCCGACGGGGACGGCGGCGAGCAGCCCCTGTTCGCCCAGATGGGGCGGGTGGGCCTGGTGCCCTTCGTGACCCCGGCGGGACGGGGCAACTTTGCCCGACCCCACATCCGCCTGACCTACCTGCTGACCGTGCGAGACCCAGGAGCGCGCTCGCTCTATCCGGAGCACGACGTCTTCAACCTCCGCCCGATCGATCACTATATCGCCCTGGGAGCGGAGTGGTGGTTCGGCTCCACCAGCTACTTCCGCGACTGACCGCGTAGGGGATCTTCACGATGGCTCGAATGCTCACCGCTCACGCTTCCGTCTCCGGTCCCGCCTCCGGTCCCGCCTCCGGTCCCATCCCTGCGCCCCCAACCCCGATCTCAGCGATGGTCATGGTTTCGGCCCTGGCCCTCGCTGCGGCCGCAGGGCCCGGGTGCGCCGACTTCCGCGAGCTCGACCAGCAGACGGAGGTCACCCTCTCGACCGAGGTCGACGACTGGCGAGACGAGGTCATCTACCAGATCCTCGTGGACCGCTTCGCCAACGGCGATCGCGGTAACGACATCATGGTCGACGCCGGCGACCTGGCCCGCTACCAGGGCGGCGACTGGCAGGGGATCATCGATCGCATGGGGTACCTCCAAGAGCTGGGGGTCACCACGCTGTGGATCTCTCCGGTGATCCGCAACGTGAACACCGACGCCAACGTCGACGGCTACCACGGCTACTGGGCGCAGGATTTCGACGATGTCAACCCCCACTTCGGCAGCCTGGCGACCCTGCAGACGCTGGTCCGGGAGGCCCACGCCCGCGACATGAAGGTGATCTTCGACATCGTCACCAACCACGTGGGGCAGGCTTTTTACTACGACATGAACCTCAACGGGGTGCCGGACATCCAGTTCCAGAACAACGGCGGCCCCATGCCCGTGCGGCACTACACCGAGTTCGACCCCGACTTCGATCCCCGCGGGATCCAGGCGTTCACCTCGCTGGGGGAGGCCGGACCCGCCCCCGTCGTCTTCCAGTACGACCCGGCCACCAACCACATCCCGCCCGCGCCCGCGCTGTTCCAGGATCCCGCGGTCTACAACCGCAAGGGTCGCACGTACAACTTCGACGATCCCGAGCAGCTGCTGCGCGGCGATTTCCCGGGCGGGCTCAAGGACATCGACACCCGGCGCTGCGACGTCAAGCAAGAGTTCGTGGACATCTACGCCCGCTGGATCGAAAAGACCAACGCCGACGGCTTCCGCATCGACACGATCAAGCACGTCGAGTACGAGTTTTGGCGCTTCTTCACCCAACGCCTGCGGCAGCGGCTAGCCGAGCAGGGCAAGACCAACTTCTTGATGTTCGGCGAGGTCTTCGACGGCCGCGACGATCTGCTGGGCTCGTTCACCAAGCACGAGATCCTGGGCGACGCCGATCTGATCCGCCTACTGGGCCTGACCCCGGGGCCCGAGCCCACCGACGAGGAGCAGCTCGCGGCCGAGCAGAGCTGCTCTTCGGACGGGCCGCCCCTGACCGGCGACCAGATCGACAGCGTCTTTTACTTCTCCCAGCACTTCCAGGCGGTGCGCGACGTGTTCGCCAGCGCCCAGAGCACCGATCGGATCCAGGCCCTGTGGGAGAGCCGGACCACCACCTGGGGCACCGAGCCCAACGAGCTGGGGATCGGGGTGTCGCCGGCCCAGATGCCGATCAACTTCGTCGACAACCACGACGTCGCCCGCTTCTTGTTCAACCTGCGCGACCGCGATCCGGAGACCCAGCGCGCCCTGCTGCACAACGTGCTGCTGTTCATCATGACCGCGCAGGGCGTGCCGTGCCTGTACTACGGGACCGAGCAGGCGTTCGCCGGAGGCAACGATCCGGCCAACCGCGAGCGCCTGTGGGACACCGGCTACGACACCACCGGGGCCACCTTCCAGTGGACCAAGCGCCTCATCGCGCTGCGCGCGGCCTACCCCGCGCTGCGCCGTGGGGGTACCAACGTGGCCTGGTCGTCGGGGCACACCGGCGACCAGACCGACGCGGGGATCTTCGCCTTCGAACGCTTCGGCGAGGAGGTACCGGGACGATACACGCTGATGGTGTTCAACACCCATCAAGGCCACGCCAGCACCACCTCGTTCGAAGGCCAGGCCATGGCGGTAGGCGCCCCGCCAGGCACCGTGCTGATCGATGCGATCTCCAGCGGGGACACGAGCGTCGTGGTGGCCGGCGACGGCACCGTGGAGCTGACCCTCGAGCCCATGCAGGGGGCCATGCTGGTGCCCGAGGGCGAGTACCAGGCCGGGATCTAGAACGGAGAACCTTGGCAAAGGACAGCGACATGGACAACACCGACGATCGAGCCAAGCACGTCTACGACGAGATCCTGACCCGGCTCGACGAGGCGGGAGCCTCCGCCACGACGGACTCTTCGGGGCGCGACGCACTGTTCAGCGCGCTTCGCCTACTGGAGCGTGACGACCCGCGCCGCTCCGAGTCCTTGGGAGACGCGGCCAGCGCGGGCGATGTGGAGCGCGTGCGCGCGTACCTGGCCGACGGGCAGCATCCCGACGAGCCCTATCGCGAGGGCTTCTATCCGATCGAGCGCGCATTTCAGAACCGACACGAGGCGGTCGTCGAGCTGCTGCTCGCGGCGGGGGCGGTGCCCCGCAATCTGGTCCGCGACCCCGAGCAAGACGCAAGGCGGGAGAAACATCGCAAGCTTCGGGCCGAGCTCGAAGCACAGAGCGAGCCGCCTCCCCCGCGGGTCGCCGATGGACCGAGCCGGGCCGAGCTCGAGCGCAAGGTGGCGACCCTCATCGAGGCCGGAATGCTGGGCCCCGAGCCCGCCGCCACTCGAGTTGGGAACGATCCGATCCTGTGTTTCGCCGCGAAGCACGGCCTGACGCCGGTGGTGGAGGCCTTGCTGAAGCTCGACGTGCCGGCGGACGGTCCGCAGGCCCCCAAGCAATTGTCCCCCCTGGTGCTGGCCGCCCGCGGGGGCCACACCGACACCTGCCGGGCCCTGCTCGCCGCGGGGGCGGATCCTAGCCTCAGCGGCGACACTCGCTTCGTGCCGCTCACCTACGCCGCCGAGCTCGGTGACCTGGAGCTGGTCCAACGACTCGTCGAGGCAGGGGCCAACCTCGAATTCGTCGGGGACGGCGGGCAAACCCCGGTCAACAGAGCCGCCGGCCCGCAGCGCAATGCAATCCGGTACTACCTGCGACAACATCGACGCGAGGCGCTCTTGCGTGCCCGCGCGCCCGCGATCGTCTTCAAGAGACGAAAGCGGATGCACACCCCCAAAGAGCTCTACGGCATCGACGATTACGGCCAGTTCGCACCGTCGGCCTGGCCTCGATGGGCCCTGCGAGCCGATGCCGATGCGGTCTGCGACGCGCTCGAAGCCTCGACCACCAACGTGGCGGTCGAGCGCACGCTAGGTACCGCTCCGATGCTCGCAGCCCATCGCTTCGCCATCGTGTTTCAGCTCGAGGGCAGCGACTGGACGATGGTCAGCGCGGAGGGAGTCACCCCCACGGTCGCCGGTGAGTACCTGAGCGCGACGGCCAAGCACCTGAGCGCCCTGGCCTGTGGGTATCGTCACCGGCTCATGGAGACGACCCTCGAGATCCTCGAGCCAGGCGCCGAGGACCTTCGAAAGATCGAGCCAGACTCGGCCGAAGCGTGGCTACGCGAGACCCGGCTGTGGATCCCGCCGCACCACGTCGAAGGGAGCGGGCCCGACGATCTGGGGTGGTACAACCACCTACGACTCCACGGATTGCGAAGCGAGCACCTGGCCGCGGCGCACCGGATCGTCTGGCAGTGGTAGCGAGGATCTGGTCGATGGTTGGCGTCACCCTCCGTGGAGTCTCCAAGCGCTTCGGGCAGACCCAGGTGCTGCGCGACATCGAGGCCAACATCACCTCGGGCTCCTTCGCGGTGCTGGTGGGCCCCAGCGGCTGCGGCAAGTCCACCCTGCTGCGACTCATCGCCGGGCTCGAAGAGGTCACCACCGGGACGATCCGCTTCGGCGAGCGGGACGTGACCGCCCTGCCGCCTCGCGACCGCGACATCGCGATGGTGTTTCAGTCGTACGCCCTCTACCCCCACATGACGGTACGAGACAACCTGGCGTTCGGCTTGACCCTCCGCAAGGAGCGTCCGGCGGTGATCCGCGAGCGGGTGGACGAAGCGGCGGCGATGCTGGGCCTGGAGGGCCTGCTCGACCGATTCCCCCGCGCGCTGTCCGGGGGACAGCGCCAGCGGGTGGCCATGGGCCGAGCGATCGTGCGGCGCTCCCGGCTGTTCTTGTTCGACGAGCCCCTGTCCAACCTCGATCCTGCCCTGCGCAACCAGGTGCGGGTGGACATCCGGCGGCTCCACGATCGGCTGGGAGCCACCAGCGTCTACGTCACCCACGACCAGGTGGAAGCGATGACCCTGGCCGACCAGCTGTTCGTGCTCGAGGGTGGCCTGGTCCAGCAGGCGGGGGCACCACTCGAGATCTATCAGCGCCCGACAAACCGCTTCGTGGCCGGCTTCGTGGGCAGCCCGGCCATGAACTTCCTCCACGCCAGAGTCGGTCGGTCGGGCGATCGCGCGGTGGTGGAGGTGGGCACGGGGGACGACCGGGTGACCATTCCGGTCCCCTCGAGCGTCTCTTTGCCCCCGCTCGAGGAGGGCCGCGAGGTCTGCCTAGGGATCCGACCGCACGATCTGGAGCCTTCCGAGCAGGGCTCGCTGTCCCTGAACGCCGAGCTGGTGGAGACGCTCGGGCCCGACGCCCACGTGCACGGGCAGGTCGGCGGCCAGCCCTTCATCGCCTGCCTCGCCGGCTCACAGCCGGTGGCGCAAGGAGAGTCGATCGCGCTGGCCGTGACGGACATGCACATGTTCGACACCGAAAGCGGGACGTCGCTGCGCGGCTAGGGCTGCGGGGCGTGGGGCTGCTGTAGGCGTGAGCTGCTAGGCCCACGCCCGACACCCAGCAAGCCCGGTGACGGCCCGCCCCCGAGCGTCCCTGTGGCCCCGCGCTGGCGTATGATCCCCGAGTGTCCCGCGATGCCGAGCACCCCATCGTGGCCGAGCTACCGCCCGAAGCCCGGGCCAGCTTCGTTCGCCTGCTAAAAAGCGCGATCCGCTCGCCGACCGGGCTACGCGAGCAGATCCCCCACTACCTCGCGGCTATTGAGCGCGCCTCGACCCAGGGGGGGCCGCCCCTCGAGCTCGGTCGCCAGATCGCCCGCGACTGCGAGGCCCTGCTCGACGCCTGGGACAGGCTCGACGACAACGCCCAGCGTCTGGCCCGCGCGGCGGTGGAGTACTTCTTGCTGTGTCGTGATGGCGACGACGACCTAGCAACCCCCGAAGGGCTCGACGACGACGCAGCCGTGGTCCAAACGGTGCGCGAGCGGCTGGGTGTGTAGCGCCCCCCCTCGGCCCGTCGTGTCCACGAACCCATCTGCAGGTTCTCTGTAGATTATCTGCAGGTTCTCTGTAGGTTATCTGTAGGTTACCAGACCGTCCCACCTTCGACCGGCGATCGGATCGATCCGCTCGTCGCGGTCCGACCGGGCAGTGGCCAGGCCCACCCTGGTGGCCAAACCGGGCCCGAGCCCGGAGAACGAGGTTTTGCAGCCGCGGCGAATCGAGCGACAATGCCCCCGCGCGGCGCCACGATAGACGAGGACGGTCGCTGCTGGTGGAGGTCTCGGATGCAGCTCGCCAACAAGGCCACCCGGATCCGGTTGCTGGATTTCAAGTCACCGCAGATGAGGACGTTCCACATGTCGTGGATCGCGTTCCACCTGTGCTTCTTTGGGTGGTTCGGCATCGCGCCGCTGATGGCCGTGGTGCGCGAGGATCTCCACCTCGACAAGTCGATGATCGGCAGCACGATCATCGCCTCGGTGGCGATCACGGTGCTGATCCGGGTGCTCATCGGGCCGCTGTGCGACAAGTACGGGCCGCGCAAGACCTACACCTGCCTGCTGCTGCTGGGCTCACTGCCGGTGATGGGTGTGGGGCTGTCGAGCAGCTTCGAGACCTTCCTGCTGGCCCGGCTCGCCATCGGAGCGATCGGCGCCTCGTTCGTCATTACGCAGTACCACACCACCGTGATGTTTGCGCCCAACGTGGTGGGGACGGCCAACGCCACCACTGCCGGCTGGGGCAACCTGGGCGGCGGCACCACCCAGATCGTGATGCCCCTGGTGTTCACGGGCATCGTCTCGCTGGGGGTGAGCGAGTCGATGGGCTGGCGGCTGGCCATGGTGGTCCCCGGGGTGATCCTCTTCGGGCTCGGTATCGCCTACTACCTGATGACCCAGGACGCCCCCGACGGCAACTACGACGAGCTACGCCGCAAGGGGGTCATCGCCCAAAAGAGCGATCCCGGCGGCTGGCAGAGCTTCGCCGAGGCCATCAAGGACTACCGAGTCTGGGCGCTGTTCATCGTCTACGCGGGCTGCTTCGGCGTCGAGCTGACCATCAACAACATCGCGGCGATCTACTTCTTCGACGAGTTCGGCCTGAACCTCGAGACAGCCGGGATGATCGCGGGCCTGTTCGGCCTGATGAACATCTTCGCCCGCACGCTGGGTGGTATCTTCTCGGATCGCTTCGCCCGCACCGGCGGTCTGCGTGGCCGGGTGCGCTTCTTGTTCTTGTGCATGCTGACCGAGGGCATCGCGCTGGTCGTGTTCTCGCAGATGCACGTGCTGCAGACCGCCGTCGCCATGCTGATCTGCTTCAGCCTCTTCGTGCAGATGTCCGAGGGGGCCACCTTCGGAGTGGTGCCCTTCATCAACCGCAAGGCGCTGGGCGGCGTGGCCGGCATGGTGGGAGCGGGGGGCAACGCGGGGGCCGTGGCGGCCGGCTTCCTTTTCAAGAGCGACTCGCTCTCCTACAGCGAAGGGCTGATGGTCCTCGGCCTCGCGGTCATCGTGTGCTCGGTGTTCTCCTTCGCCGTCCGCTTCAGCGCCCAGACCGTCGAAGAAGAAGACCGCGCATTCGCCGAGGCGATGGCGAGCCGCTGAGTGGTGCCGCCCAAGCATGCGAAGACCGATGCGCACACAAGACCAGGCCGGGACGAAATGAATGCGTCGTGACGAGTCCGTGTTCCGTTGACCGAGACCAAGCCCCATGAACCCGCGCGCGCGCGGTATCGCGCCAAGCTGAACGACGCCAACCACCAACGCCAACCACCACCATGAACATCGGCGCACAATGGTAGACGCGGACCTCCGTCCCTCGACATGATGAGTCCCCCGGCGACTCGACGTGCCGGCCATTCGACGCATGTTCGAGTTTTGGTACCTGCTACCCCTGGGCCTGGCCATCGCCACCGTTGCCGTGTCGGCCGGGATCTCGGGCTCGAACTTCTGGCTCCCGCTGTTCTTGCTGCTGCTCGCGCTGCCCCCCCGACTGGCCTTCTGGCTGGCCTTGACCACCATGGTATTCGGCAGCAGCTCGGGCGTGATCCGTAACCTACGAGCCGGCACCATCGACGGCCACCTTGCCTGGCGCCTGCTGATAGTCGCGGTCCCAGCCGCCCTGGTAGGCTCGGTGACCGCATCCTTCGTCAACGACCGACCGCTGCTGCTGGGCTTCGCCGCCATCGCCGGGGCGGGAGGGATCCGCGTGCTTCGGTCCTCGGACGACCCCCCAACCTGCGAGACGACCGACCTCGGGCGAATCCGCCTCGCAGCGGCCGCGGGCGGCCTGCTCGAGGGCTTGGTGATCACTGGCTGTGGTGCCGTGCTCGTGCCCACCATGATGCGCCGCCACCCCGCACCACCCGACGTCCTGGTAGGAACCTCGGTACTCGTGGTCTTCGCCTGCGCCTTGACGGCCTCGCTATCCCGGCTCGACGCCCAGATGCTGGCGGCAATCGAGACCCACCGCCAGCAGATGCTGCAGGTGCTGCCCTTCGCCGTCCCGGGTGTGATCGTCGGCGGCCAGCTCGGGCCACGGATCGCCCAGCGACTCCGGCTGGCCACACTCAAGCGCTACTTCGGCGTGCTGCTGCTGGTGGTCAGCGTGCTGGTCATCGCGCTGGCCCTGGGCAAGTCGTGATCTGATCGTCGTCCTGGGCAAACCAGCGCTCGGCATGGGCCACCCGCACCATCGCTCGAGCTCGACCGTCGTCGGCCTGATGGATCACCCACAGCGCAATGCCCCAGACCTGGGGACGATCGGCCACGTAGGCGGTACGACCCGGGAAGTGCTTGAGCATCCGCTGAAGCTCGAGCAGCGCGTGCCTCGTTCGCACCTCGCACTGCTCGGCGGTGGTGAAATCGAACAGCACATCGAAGGGTTTCCCTTCTTCTTCGCGTCCGATCGCCTCGAGCTCCTCACGCAATGAGGGCATGTTCTCTTCGGTGAACAACCCGCTGATCCGTACATTCACCCGGCGTCGGGACGGTCGCTCACACACGTAGCTGTAAGACATGGACACCAGACGACGCTCGCTCAGGTTCGTACATAGGATACGCGTCGAACGGGGAAAAAGGGGACCCCGCTCGGGAAAAGTCGGGAATTCGCGACCCCCGGGCCCCCAAGAGCGAGTCCATGTCTCGACGTCGACGTCGACCGCGGCCCAGAGCATCACCAACAATGCACCGATCGTCCGAGGCGCGAAACCGTTCGATTACGAGCACACTGCGCATATCGTACGGTGACCAAACCTCTGATCTCGTGCCCGAGACCGATCCGACCCGTTCGATCCATGGCTCGAGTACGCACGGATACCCGGACCAGACCCGGGTGAGGCGCCACCACGTCGCATTCACCCAGGGCCACCCGGGCGGTCAGGGCTACTTCTTGTTGGCCTTGCCGCCGGCGAACACGACCTCCTGGCCCACGCCGATGGCCTTGCCCTTCTTGCCTTTGCACTTGCCGGCGGTGACCTTGTCGCCCTTGAGGCAGAACTTGGCGAGCTCGACCCCTTCACCGCGCGCCATGAACGGCTTGGCACCAAAGATCACCTCGCAGCGACCCGAGGGGGCGTCGAGCGGCGTACTGCGGAAGGCCGCGAAATTGACCCCGACCGTCTCCCCGGGGCCGATGTACTCGAGATCCGGACCAATGTGGTGCTCCTCGTCATCCTTGCCGTCGCAATTGGCCATGGCCGTCAGCTGCACGCGCTCGGCAATGCCCTTGTGGACGGTCGCCGCCAGCTGTACGCGAAGCACGACCTTGCTCTTGTCGCTCCAGTCGTTGCCCCACTCGAATGCGATCCGATCGATCGAGATCGACCCCGACTCCACGGGGCCCGGGGAGCCCTGGGGCTCGGTGCGAAACTCGCACTTGCTGGGCGCGACCGTGCCGGCCTTGGCGCAGACTTCGGCGAGCTTCTCGCCGGACTTACCCAAGCCGCCGTCGAGCAGCACCTCGATGTTGCACGCCTCGGGATTACCAGGCAGCGCATTGGTGAAGAACTGGTTGTGGTGCACCATCACCGCCTCACCATTCTCCAGGGAGAAGGGCTTGACATGGGGGAAATCTGGCGAGACTTCCACCCAGATCTGATCCCCGACCTTGCATGCGGTCTTGGTGTGCAGGTGAGGCGCCTTCTCGATGTGCGCATTGAAGCGAGCCCCGTAGCTCACGTTGAGCGCCACGTCGTCGGGCTTGGCGTTGAAGATCGACTTGTGAGGCGCGACCGCGAACGTAAAGGGCACGATCTTGCCCGCCCCCTTCGGCTGCGCCAGGACCGGCTCCTTGCATGCTCCATCGACGATCGCCTTGCCGTCCCAGCAGACATCACTCACCCGCGTGGAGAACACGGGCGCCCCGTAGTCGAAGGCCAGCTGACAGCGCGTGGGCTTGCCGGGCAGGCCACTGCTGAACAGATGGGTCTGGAGCCGCCGCGTCTCCCCCTCTTTCATCTTGCCCAGGTCGCCATAGTTGTTGCTGATCGTCCCCACGTTGACGAAGACCTCCTCGCCGACGAGGCACGAGGCTTTGGCGTAGACGCCGCCTTCCTTCTTCTCGTTGACGGTCACGTCGGCCGCCAGCTCGAACCGGAGGCCGCCGTCGCCGAACAATGGTTTCTTCTCGTCGAACGACACGTTGGCCACGCTGACCGGGCCCTCTTGCCCGGCCTCGAGCTTCTTTTCGTGCGCGACGTCGTCCTCGAGGGTCACCGCTTCGTCGAGCTGCTTGGCCGCCTCAGGATCGATCTCCTTGGCCGCCTCTAGCTGCTCCTGAGCCGCGGCGAGCTCCGCCTTGAGCGCCGCGATCTCGGCGTCCTTGTCGCTCAGCTTCGCCTCACCACCTTCAGCGCCAGCGCCCTTGGCGTCCTCGCTCGGCTCGGCATCCTTGGTATCACCCTCGGCGCTGGGCGTGGAGGCCTTGCCCTTCTCGTCCGAGGACTCGCCCTTGTCGCAACCCGTCGGGGCTAGCACGCAACACAGCGCAACGAGGGTGTGGAGGGCAAGATGACGGTTCGGTATTGCTCGCATGACTTCACCTTGGGGATCCGCGGCGACAGGACGCCGACCGCGGCGGCCGCATGGTAGGTGCCCTCGTGCCACGACAAAAGCACCGCCCGATCATCGAGGATCCGCCCCCTCTTCGAGCCGCATGGCCGGGATCACCGGCGCGCTGGCCCCACGATGACGACGTTCCCGAACCCGGAGGCCCTCACGACGCCGAGGCGGAGCTCGTCAGACGAGCGTTCGACCGAAGACCAGCGCCACGAAGATCCACCACCCGATGTTCCGGTTGGCCTTGAACGCGCGCAGACAGCTAATCGGATCGTCGAGGTCGACCCTGAGCACTTGGGCGGCCAGCTGCACCCCCGCCACCACCATGACGATCCACAGCCACGGCCCGACGCCCGCCACGAGCCCGGCGGCGACGATGAACACCACCGCCAGGACATACGACCACCCCACCACGGCCTTGGTGCGCGACCCCAGGGCCAGCGCGCTGGAGCGAACGCCCATGCGCGCGTCGTCTCGCTTGTCCTGGTGGGCATAGATCGTGTCGTAGCCGAAGGTCCAAGAGGCCCCCCCCAGGTACAGCAGGAACGCCGGCCCATCCAGCTCCCCGTGGACCGCAGCCCAGCCCATCAACGCCCCCCAGTTGAAGGTGAAGCCCAAGAACGCCTGCGGCCACCAAGTCAGCCGCTTCATGAACGGGTAGGCCACGATGGGCACCAGCGAGACCACCGTCAGCCGCCACGCCAGGGGAGTGGTGGCCAGCATGGTGAGCAGCCCGATGAGCATCAAGACCATCGCAAAGCCAGCGGCCTGCGCGACGCTGACCTGCCCGCTGGGTAGCGGCCGCGCTCGCGTACGCTCGACCCGAGCGTCGAGCTTGCGATCGACGATGTCGTTGATGGTGCAGCCCGCCCCTCGCAGCAGGGCGGCGGTGAGGGCAAAGATCGAGAGCAGCCGCAGATCGGGCAGCGCCGCTGGCTCCGCGGCCAGGGCCAGGGCCCAAGCGTAGGGGCAAAACAGCAGCCATACACCGATGGGCCGATCCGCCCGCATCAAGCGGAGGTAGGGCCGAGCCACGGGTGGGGCGCGACGATCGACCCAATTGCCTGCCTCTGCGTCCTGGACTCGACCTCCGCGACCCATCGCGTTCGGAATGCTCATAATTGGATCGTCTTGCACCCAACGCGCGGATCTACCTCGACCCGGAGCGTCTTTCCATCCACACAATGGATCATCTCCGCCCGATCGTCGAAGGGCAAGCCCTCCGTCTGGCAGTCATAGAGAAATCACTCCACGAGTTTCACCGACAATTCGATGTCTCGATCCCCCAATGACTGTGGCCTAGCGGTCGGACTGTCCGGATGGACCCTACGACCGGAAGACCTTGATCCGCTCGATACGGGCGACCTTGCAGCTAGGCTCGAACTCGACCCTGCGAACCGACCCGTCGCTGTCTCCAGGCCGCCCAGGCATCGAGACCCAGCGCCTCGAGCTGGGGCAAGACCTCGGCCTCCATGGTCGCGAAAAAGATCATCGCGTACTGCTCGTCGCTCAACGTGCCCAGGTTGGGCGCATCGCCCCGACGGATCTCGATGGCCTGCCCCGCGACCTGCTCGACCCTAATCCCACAAGCCGTGGTTGCCTCGACCCCTCCAAAAGCCCGCACCATGCGTTGCTCCAACTTCGCCCGAGCCGCCGGCTCTAGGCGAGACAGCAGCAGACCCAGCGTCTCCCAGCCAAAGGTCGCATGCAGGTGCTCGTCACGGAGGATCTGCCGCGCCACCGCGTCGGCCAGCGGCTCGGTGGCGACCACCGCGATGGCCTCCAGCATGGGTCGCGAGAGTGTTTCGCCAATGCAACACGACACGAGGATCGCCTCCGCCGCCCACGCCAGCAGCGGCTGCAGATCACCCGTGCCCGTGGGAGGCATGGCCCACGGGGCGCGGGGGGCCTCCCAGCGGAACACGGCGGGCTCCTGAGTCGTCCCCTCGGGCCAGCACGCCAGCGCCATCTCGGCGCACAGCTCGGCATGGCGAACCTCGTCGGTGCAAAGCCGAGCCAGCGCCCCGAGCACGTGAAGCGGCACGCGAGCGTTGCACAGCGTGTGGGCCACGATCGTAAACTGGTGGACCGACCCGTGCTCGGCCCGGGCTCGACCCGCCCATTGCACGGCCGCGGCCCGACGCAAGGTGGGCTCGTAGCGTGCCGGATCGAAGGCGGAGAAATCCGGCCAGGGATCGCGATGGACCTGAGCACGATGCATCCGCCCCAGCCGCTCGGTGGCGGGGGCCAGCATGCGCTCGGCACCGGTGGGCTCGGCCACGCGCTACTTGCTGGGCTCGGGCTGCGGTGCCGGGTTGACGGCGACCGACGGGGGCTCTTCGGACGGCGCATCGACCGGGGCGGTGTTGACGTGAGTGGGCGTGTTGGGACGCTCCTCGCCGGCGGGCCCGGGATTGGTGTGAGGCTCATCTTCGTCCGCGGGCTCGGCGTGGGCCTCCGCCTCGTCGACGGGGCCAGGGTTGGCCGACGGCCCGGGCTCTTCGACCGGCGCTGCGGTCTTGGACGCGCAGCCGGTCGCCGCGCCACCCCCCAGCAGTGCGCCCGTGACGGCGAAGTGGAGGACCTTGCGACCCGAACCCTGAGTGCTCATGCCCGCATCGTCCCGCAACGCCAGCGAACTGCGCAAGCACCAGCGGGAACAGCGCATTTCCTTCGTGCGTAAGGAACTCGCGCCGATCCCGACCCGGGGGTAGCTTTGACGAAAGTCGCGCCGTCGCGCCCATGCTCTTTCCGACCTTCGACTACCTGGTGTTCCTGGTGCCGGTCTTGGTCGCCTTTTGGGCGCTGGGACACCGCCCGATCGCGCGGGTACTGCTGCTGTTGGTCGCGAGCTACTTCTTCTACATGGCGGGTCCCAAGACCGACCCGCCGCCCACGCCCTGGTACTTCGCGGGGCTGCTGGTGTTCTCGACCGTGCTCGACTTCGTGTGCGGGCACCAGATCCACCGTCGGACCCCGGCGCTCGACGATGAGGACCCGGCCGTGGCCGCCCGCGCCCGACGGGGCCGCAACGCGCTGCTGCTCGCCAGCCTGGTCGGCAACCTCGGCCTGCTGGGCTATTTCAAGTACACCGACTTCTTCGTCGGCGTCTTTGCCGATCTGTGCCACGCCGCGGGCATCCCCTTCGTGGCGCCTCACCTCGAGACGATCCTGCCCGTCGGGATCTCGTTCTACACCTTCCAGAGCCTCAGCTACACCATCGACATCTGGCGACAGCGGCTGACCCCCGAGCCTTCGTTTCGCAAGTTCGCCCTATTCGTCACCTTCTTTCCCCAGCTGGTGGCGGGGCCGATCGTCCGAGCCAGCGAGCTGCTGCCCCAGCTACACCGGCGCCCCCGGCTGTCGGCACGGATGATGGAGGAGGGCCTGTTCCGGATCTTCAAGGGCCTGGCCAAGAAGGTGGTGCTCGGCGACTGGGTAGCGGCCCAGTTCACCGACGCGATCTTCGCCAGCCCCGAGGCCTACACCTCAACCGAGATCTTGCTGGCGCTCTATGCATTCACCGTGCAGCTCTATGCCGACTTCTCGGGCTATTCCGACATCGCGATCGGCACCGCGCGCCTGTTGGGCTTTACGATCCCCGAGAACTTCGATCGCCCCTATCAGGGCAAGAACGTAGGCGAGTTCTGGCGGCGCTGGCACATGACCCTGTCGACCTGGCTGCGCGACTATCTGTTCTTTCCCCTCGGCGGCAGCCGGGGCTCCCCCGCCCGCACCTACTTCAACCTGTGGCTGACCATGTTCCTGGTGGGCATGTGGCACTACTCGCCAGGCACCAGCTGGAACTTCGTAATCTATAGCAACATCCACGGGCTCGCGATGCTCTTCAACCGCTGGAACCGCACCCGGCGGCGCGACGGGCCACGCGGGCGACGGGGGCTCCAGGCCGCCATCGCGGCGCTCGCGGTGGGGGTGGCCTGTAGCGCAGCGGCCGAGCTGGTCCTCGACCTGCCCCGGGACGGCGCCCTGCTATGCGGGGGCTCGGCCGTGGCGATGTTCTTGCTGGTGACGTGGCTGCCGCTGCAGGGTGGCCCGCTGGTCACCTTCGCCCACATCGTCATCACGTATCACTTTACCGTGCTGTCGCGGGTGTTCTTTCGCGCCCCCGACTTCGAGACCGCCAAGGCGATGGTGGCGGGCCTCTTGCGCTTCGACACCGCGCTGGTCCGCCCCGGCCTGCTCACCGGGTGGCTATGGCTGGCCCTGGTCTTCGGCACGCTCTACCACTTTACGCCCAAGCGCTGGGTCGACGAGTACGCTTACGGGGTGTTTCGACGACTACCCGGACCGGTGCTGGGCCTTTTGTTGGGCCTATTGGGCCTGGGCCTGATGAAGCTGATGGACGGCGCGCCGCGAGCGTTCATCTACTTCAACTTCTAGCGCTGGCCGTCCAAGCGTTCGACTCCAAGCGTTCAACTCACCGCGTGCGCCATGGCCAACCCCGACGACGACACCTCCGACGACGACGACGTCGGTCTGCTCGACGTGGACGAGCGGGTGGACGAGGTCGTGCTCGACCAAGGCGACGGCGACGATCCCGGGGCCTACGCGGCCGGCACCTTTCGCAAGATCGTCTCTGGCATGATCACCCTGGGGCTGCTCGTCATGGCGAGCTACCTGGTGCCCGCGCTGGACTTTGCCCGCCCCTGGGTGCGGGGCAAGGATCCCGTGCTCTTTTGGAACCTCGTGGGCCGCGAGTTGTTGGGCGAGGGCGAGCTACTCGAGCAAGTGGCCGAGCAACACGACGAGGTGGAGCGCCTCGCGGCCGCGGTCGTCAAGCAAAACGAGCCACAGGACGTGCCGGCCGTCGAGGATGCGCCGGTGATCGAGCCCCCTACAACCGGCGACGGGCTACCGCCCTACGAGCCCCACCCCGACGACGAGCAAGAGGTACCGCGCTCGCTCGAGCTGCCCTCGCCCACCACTCTGGACTCGTTCTACGCCCGGCTTGCCCGCACCGACGCCCGCTATGCCGGTGCGATCACCCGGGTCGCCCACTGGGGAGACTCGGTGGTCGCCAACGACAACATCAGCTCCGCTCTGCGCTTTGCCATGCAACGCCGCTTCGGCGATGCCGGCCACGGCTTCCACTTGGCGGCCAAACCCAACGCCAGCTACCGCCACCGGGGGGTGCGCTTTGCCGGCGGGGAGGGCTGGGACATCTGCTACATCATCAATCGCTGCCGCGGCGACGGCCGCTACGGACTCGGAGGCACGATCGCGTCCGCCTACGGCGGCGCCGAGCTCCGCTTCCGCACCGAGGACAAGCTTCCCTTTGGACGCAAAGCCTCGCGACTGGAGCTGTGGGTTCGTGGCACACCCAAGACCGGCCGGCTCCGGGTGAAGGTAGACAAGCAGCCGCCCGTCATCATCAAGACCGCCGAGCGGGAGGCCATCGATACCTGGCACACCCTCGAGCTCGGAAGCGACGGCCCCCACGACATCAAGCTACGCGTGGGCTCCGGCGGACCCGTGCGGATCTACGGGGTGGTGCTGGAGCGCGACGTGCCCGGGGTGGTGTGGGACGGCATGGAGCAGCTCGGGGCGTTTGCCGATCGCATGCTCAACTTCGATCCCGAGCACCTGCGGCGGCAGATCGACCACCGCGACCCGGGGCTGTTGGTATTCAGCTTCGGAGGCAACGATCTGACCCTCGCCGAGGGCAAGCTCGACCGATACGAACGAGATTTTGGCGAGGTGCTTCGACGCTTCCGCGGGACCAACGAGCCGGTCGCCTGCCTGGTGATGGCCCCCGTGGACCACGGGCAGCGCGAAGGTCCCCGGATCGTCAGCCGACCCATGGTGTCCCGGATCGTGGAGATCCAGCGCCGGGTGGCCCGGGCCGAAGGTTGCGCGTTCTTCGACACGGTCGCCGCCATGGGGGGCGACGGATCGGCGGGACGCTGGCGACGATCGACCCCACCGCTGCTCAGCGGGGATCTGGCCCACCTGACCATGGCCGGACAAAAAGTCTTGGGACAGATGGTGTACCTGGCGCTGATGGAAGGGTATCGGGAGTATCGGGACCGGATCGATCATGCCGAGTCGAGCTTGCGTGGAGCGCTTGATCCCTCCGATTGATGCTCATCAAAGCTCGCGACGCTCCAGTGATTGGAGGTGACACCTAAAAGAGCTCCTGCAGAGCCTCTTTGTCATCCATTTCATCCAAAAAGCTCCCGTGGAGCTTGTTGAGCGTCCATTGTCCTAAAAAAGAGCCGAAAAGAGGCTAATATCTCTCGAATTTTCCCGAAAATAGCGGGACTAACGCTTTTCTGCCTTATGATTGTCCTGTTTTAGGCTAAAATAGTGCTTTTTATATCTATATTGTCCCATTTTAAGCAACTGCGGAGCTTTGTGCCAACACGCTGCCACCAGGCAAGCATCGGCGGAGCTCTTCACGCCCATTGCTATCGCGACGAGGCCAGCTCAGCGGATCTCGAGCTCGACCCCGGACGTGCCATCGTGCTCCACGAAGACGACCAAGCGCGGGGCACCGCGACGGTCGCGGGTGAGCCCGACACGAGCCGCAGCCGCGGCCCCGTCGAGCATCACCTCGACGTCGGCTCCTCCCTGCCAATCGTCGACCACGAAGGCGGGGTCGTGCACGGGGGACTTATCGCTACCGGCGAGCACGAAGCGGATGGGAGCGCCACTGTGGCGAAGCTGATACGCGCGAGCATCGGTGTCGTAGCCCATGGACTCCGCCCCGGAGAGGTTCTCCATCACGGGAGGCCGGATCCACGCACGCGCGGCCATCACCGCTCCATCCATGCCCGGGTCGTTGGTGAACCCGTACAGCATGGAGCCCGTCCCGTGCTCCTGCGGCTCGCTGCTGCCCAGAGCAAAGTGGCTCACGCGATCGTAGTCCGTCACGTAGCGACCGTCGGAGGGGATCTGGGCCGCGGGCCAGTGATTCCACGGACCAGCGAACGGGAAGTCCATGCCGTCGTATTGAACGTACGGTGAGATCTCTCCTCCGCCCCCAGACGGGAAGTGACGACCGCCCTGAGCGACACCAAACACGTCCCAATCCGATCTGAAGTTGATCCGAATGATGTTCGACGGATCGATCGGCGGCGTTGCCTCGGCACGAAGGGGCCATGTCAGGTCGGCGACTTCGCCGTCGAGGTTCGCATAGGTCAGCGCCGTCAAACCGATCACGTCCTCAGGGCGGAGTCCCGGCTCGAGCATGACCTGAAAGTCGTGGAAGAACTCTCGGCCCTCTTCGTCGGCCGCAAGCTGGAAGAACACGTGCCGCACCATCTCGGCGTTGGGGTAGATCGTGTGCATCTCGTCCACAAACGCCGTCTGGTGAATTGGCGTGTCGAACACATCGGCGGTTGCATAGCGCCAGTGCACGACCACGCGGGCCGGGGTGTTCTCGATCACGCGAACATGGCTGCGACGAGCCTGCTTGTCGGACATGTGCTCGGCCAGGGTCAAGATCGGCGGCTCGTCCTCGGGGACGACCATCTCCACGCTCTGATCGGTCATCCAGGCGGTCCGGTCCGCCACCATGTTCACGCCGTGGACGGTACCGCGCCAGTACACGATGCTGCCGGGCAGGGAATCGAAGCGCACCGTGACGTCGTCCCCTTCGGCCACACGCCACTGGTCGTCCCACAGGTCGTGGTACCGCAGGGGCTCTAGCGACACGCCGAATGCCTCGGCCGGCCCCGGGGTCACGGGCACGCGGCGGGCTTGTAGCTCGGGAGTCGCGTTTGCAGCACTGCGCTGGTGCTCGTAGAGCGCCGCGACTCGTTCGTCCGTCAGCGCCTCCGCGTGCACCATCACCTCGTCGATCAGTCCCTCCACGCCGTGCACGCTCGAGAAGTGGTGGAACATATCGGTATCGTCCGCGCGAACGCCGTCGGACGCGGCGCTCGGGGTAGTATTGAGGCCGATGCGAATACGCGGGCCTGGACCGGCCGCGTCTTGGTCGGGCTGTGCTGCACCTACCCGCTCGCCGTCGACAAGCAACACGATCTCGTCGTCGCCGAGCACGCCGGCCAGGTGCGTCCAGGACCAGAGTGCAAGCGGGGCGTCGCCGACGACCACGGCATCACCCACGCGAAGGATGGGGCGGCCATACGGCCCCACCCCGAGCAGGAGATCACCGCTCTCGAAGAGCGGAGCGTCGTTCCATGGCCGTGCCCCGAGGGCCAAGAACCCCGAGACGGTGATGGCCCCCGGAAGCGAGCGCTCGGACTCGACAACGGAGCGATAGCCATCGAACGCAAACGCAGTACCCGAGATCCCCCCCCGCCACGGGGCGCCTTGACCGGCGATGCTCGCCGCCGTGCCGTCTTCGGCGGACGTCGATGCGCCGTGGCCTTCATCCATTCGAAAGTGGAGCATGGGTACCTGCGCGGGTGGCTCCAAGACCGGGGTACCGGTCAGCGGCGGCGCCTCGGGGGACCGTTGCGCGGGCTCGGTGGACGTCTGCTCCAAACCGGTCTGCGTTAGCTGATAGGTCTCGACCGTCCGGTTCAGCGGATCCCTCCAGGCGGTGATCGTCTCGGTGCCCGGGCGGTGTTCGCGACGGACCGTTCCATCCGAGTGGAACGTGAACACCTCGTGCACCACATCCTCGGGGGCCAGCCGACTCAGCACGGGGAAGTATCGCCAACCAATCCGTACCTCGTCGGGTGTCGCAAAGAGCACTCGAGCGAACGCATACTCGTTTTGTTGATCGAACCGGCCCTCCGCGGAGCACACCCCCTCTACCGATTCCGCCATGTGCGGGAACTCGAAGCGGCCCCCGCCCGCGTGCCAGACCGGCCGATAGCTCGTCTCCCGCGAGAACACGACCTGCCCCCCAACGCCTCCGACGTTCACCACCACGTCGGTCACCGGGCCCGTGATCGGTCGCGGCTCGTCAGCGATCTCGTCGAACCTCGTGTAGTAGGCGAAAAGACCCGTGCCTACCTCGACCGAGAGCGTGCTCGACGGCGGACACCCGAGATCCCTGTGGGGCGGCAGCGCATCGTCGTCCTCTTCGTCCGCGCCGCAGGCGAAAAGCGCCAGCACTAACAGGAGGGTCGAGCGATCGGGACGATGGGTCACACATCCACGTCCCCGATGAGGACCGGGTGTTACACTGCGCCAGCCGCGTAGACGCCGTGTCCTGCGGGATCAGCCCCGTAGCCGCCGGGTTCTGCGCGTCGATGGAGCCGGCAACGCGGTCCGCACGAACGACTCGGGCGAAACCGTCAGCGACACGGGCAGCGCGTTCGCCGGCACTCGAGTCGGTCTAGGCGGAAACCTGCCGAGCAGTCACCTGGGCGTGGTGACCCGCGTACTCTGACGAACATAGTCGATATACTCGGCTAACGAGCCTTGTTCATCGATGTCGAGCACGAGAAACTCCATCAGCTCGTACGGGTGGAGCTCCTGCAAGCGTGCCTTTAGCGCTGCGACGCCTTCGGCCGAGAGCTTCATCATCAGGGTGACCTCGTCGTCCTGGCATAGCTCGCCCTTCCAACGGTACACGCTGTTGACCGTATACATGTTGATACAAGCCACGACCTCTTCCTGCACCAGCGTAGTCGCGATGGATTGTGCATGATCGGGGGGAACGTTGGTCAGTGCGATCTTCATCATTGCTCTCGTCGTCCTGGTCGGGTTCCTGATGACCTGAGCATGATCCGTCATCTACGGATCCGCGCGGGTCGTAACGGGCTGCCAGGGCTTGCGAGCCGGCGTTATACGGTCATTCTGGCTCGCCTTGCCGGAATACCTGGCGCTCAATCTCGGCGATGTCGTCCATCGAGCCACGGAGCCAAGATTGCAGATCCGGCTCGAAATCCTGCGTAAATTTGGCGGCGAGCCACGCGTCGACGATCTTGATGGCTTCGGCCGGTGGGGTCACGAAGCCACCGAGTGTGAGCACATTCGAGTTGTTGATCGAGCGTGACTTCACCGCGGCCTCCACGTTCTCGCAGACCGCGGCGAACACACCAGGATGCTTGTTGGCGATGATGCACATGCCCATCCCGGTGCCGCAGACGAGAATACCGCGCTCAAATTCCCCACCCGCCACGCGGGCACCGACGGCGTCGGCCGTCTTGTAATAGGGGATGTCTGCGTCCGCAGACCCCACGCCCACGTCCGTGACGTGTACGTCGTCACGCCCCATCAGATACTCGCGCAGCGCCTCCTTGAGCGCATACGCGTACTTGTCGGCTCCCAACACAATGTTCAGCAAACGTCGAGACGTCATCTGGCGGTCTTCCTCTATCGGCATGGGTGAGCAGGGCGTGGGCACGCCAAGCGGACCCCTGCACGGCATGGAGTATCTCCCAACCGGGCGTCGGGAACAATACGTCGGCCCGGATGTACTCCTACCCGCCACGGCAGCATGTCGACTTGGCGTACAGCGACGATACACAACGCCGTGACACTGAACGCCGGGGTGCAGCCGCACCAGGTGTTCGTCGTCACGGAGTTTGGGGCGTTCGTCCGCCTCGGCGGCGGTCAGGCCGGCGGACGGGTCTTCACCAAGCTCGGGCGCTCGGCGTGGTGCTCCACGCAGCGCATCAGCGCCGGGTGCCGCTGCACCGGGTAGGTCGAACGAAAGCGCATCCACTCCACCGAGGTACACAAGGCGATCTCCACCAGGCCGAACGCGCGCTCACGGGTCAGCCATACGTCATCGACACGCTGCTCCAGCCAGGCCATCCCTGCGGCGGCCCGCTCGTGCTGCTTTTGCATGTACGAGGCCTGCTCGCCCGCGATCCCGTCGCGCGCCAGGTAGAACGTGTTGATGAGAGCGTCGACGACCCCGTCGACCACCGTGTACACGTTGTGCGCCTCCACGTCGTCGAGCCCCATCGCCGACAGCGGACCCGGCCCGTGGATCCGCAGCAGGTGCTCGGTGATGTTGCGGGAATCCATGATCGGGCTCCCGTCGAGCTCGACCGTCGGCACCTTCCACAGGGGATTGACCGCCCGCATGGCGGCCTGGCCCTCGTCGGTCGTGGTATCGACCATCTCGATGGGCATGCCCAGCTCGAGGGCGACGATCCGGACTCGACGCACGTAGGGGGAAGTGAAGGTGCCGTAAAGACGCATAGTGGTCACGGCAGCAGCATGCCACAGCCCCCACGCTCGGATCGCGCATGCCCTATACTCGCCCTGCCCCAGCCATGTCCACGATTCGACAACCCGCCGAGATCAAATTCGAACGCGAGCTGGCCGCCTTGGCGCGCACCGACGAGGGCCAACGCCCTCCGGGCTGGAAGCTCTCGCCCAAGGCCGTGTCCACGTACATCCTGGGCGCCAACAAGCCGGTCGACGGGGTGGAGATCACGGCCAAGTTCATCGGCAACAAGGCGCTGGTGGAGGTGGCGATCGCCACGCTGTGCTCCGACCGCGCCCTGATGCTGGTGGGCGAGCCGGGCACGGCCAAGAGCTGGCTCTCGGAGCACCTGTGCGCGGCGATCAGCGGAGACTCCTCGCTCATCGTGCA
This sequence comes from Myxococcota bacterium, assembly GCA_039194325.1. Taxonomy (GTDB): domain Bacteria; phylum Myxococcota_A; class Polyangia; order Nannocystales; family Nannocystaceae; genus Paraliomyxa. The sequence goes on along the minus strand of JBCCWC010000002.1, from coordinate 64,277 downwards.
GGGGACGGCCGGGACCTCGGAGGACCACATCAAGTACAGCTGGAACTACGCTTTGCTCTTGGCCGAAGGTCCTTCACCCAAGGCGCTGGTCCCCTCGCCGATCTACCGGGCGATGGAGGCGGGCAAGTTCGCCCGCTTCGAGGAGATCACCCGCACACCGGCGGAGATCCAAGATGCGCTCATCTCGCTGCTGTCGGAGAAGCAGGTGGCGGTGCCCGAGCTGGGCCAGATCGCCACCGCGCAGCGAGGGTTCAACCTGATCGCGACCGCCAACACCCGTGACCGGGGGGTCAACGAGATGAGCGCTGCCCTCAAGCGTCGCTTCAACTTCGTGACGATCCCGGTGGTCTCCAACCTCCAGCAGGAGATCGCGATCGTGACCAAGCGTGCGGCCGAGCTGAGCGCGGACTACCAGATCGAGCCCACTCCACCCGAAGAGCTGGTATCGCTGCTGGTCACCATGTTCCAGGAGCTGCGGGCGGGGGTCACCAAGGATCGCAAGACCAAGGTCAACCCGCCCAGCTCGGTGATGTCCACCGCCGAGGCGATCAGCGTGCTGTTCAACAGCGCGATCCTGGCCCAGCACTTCGGCAACGGAGAGATCGGGCCGCATGAGCTCGCCCGCTCGCTGGTGGGGGCGGTGGCCAAGGAGAGCGCCGACGACCTCAAGAGCCTGCGCGAGTACTGCGAGACGGTGGCCAAGGGCCGCGGGGGGCTCTGGAAGAGCTTTCACGCCGAGGCCCGACGGGCGCTGAAGGACTAGAGGCGCCCGATGGCCTCGTCTGCCCTCCAGGGGGTGCACCTGTACCCCATTCGCCACCACTCGCCACGGACCACCGCGACGCTGAGGGCGTTCCTCGATCGCGTTCGACCCGAGGTGGTGCTGGTGGAGGGACCCCTGGACGCCACCGAGCTCATCGACGTGCTGGTGGACGACCAGACCGAACCCCCGGTCGCGATCCTGGGCTACGCGACCCAGGGCGAGCCCCGCTCGGCGCTGTGGCCCTTCGCCGCCTACTCGCCCGAGTGGCAGGCGCTACGCTGGGCCCGAGACCACGGGGCCAAGGCGCGGTTCATCGACGTCCCGGTGGGGGTGTCGCTGGCGCACGAGCGAGACGACGAGGCCAACATCGCGACATCGGGCGAGCCGCTCGAGCCGCTCGAGCCGTACGAGCCAGTCGAGGCCACCCCACCCCCTCCCTTCGACCCGTACCTGGCCGCAGCCGAGGCGCGAGGGTTCCGAGGCTTCGAAGAGCTGTGGGAGGCGTGCTTCGAGGCACCCGACTACCAGCCCGAACAATTCCGCGAGGCATTGCTGGCCCATGCCGCGCTCGTACGAACCGCCCACCCGGTACCGTGGCATCGCACCCGCGACGCGTTCATGGCCGCCCAGATCGAGCTGACGGTGGCCGACGGGGTAGCGCCAGAGCGGATCGTGGCCGTGGTCGGCGCGGCGCATGCCGCCGCCTTCGTGGCGGAGGATCTCGAGCCCCCCCTCGTCGACTCGCTGCCCTCGCCGCGGCCGAGCGCGGCGACGCTGATCCCCTTCAGCTTCCCCCGCTTGGCCGCCCAGCTGGGTTACGGGGCAGGCAACCGGGCGCCGCAGTACTACCAGCTGGCCCACGAGACGGGGTGCGACTTCCGGCAGGCCACGCTGCGCACGCTGTTGGGCTTCGGCGCCGAGCTGCGGCAGCGAGGGTTTGCCGCTTCCATGGCCGACACGATCGAGGCCTATCGTCTCGCCTGCACCCTGGCCGAGCTGCGCGACAAGGCCGAGCCGGGGCTCGACGAGCTGCGCGAGGCCTGCATCGCCACCATGTGCCGGGGCGACGAGCAGCCCGTCGATGCGTTCTTGTGGCGGCAGGTGCTGGGGCACCGGGTGGGCAAGGTCGCCGAGCGGATCGGCAAGAATTCGCTACAGGAGGAATTTTGGCGGGAGGTGGGTGATCGCGATCTCCCCCGAGAAGACGAGGCCACCGAGGTGGCGCTGCAGCTGCGCGATCCTCGGGCGGTGGAGACCTCGGTGTTCCTGCATCGGCTACGCGTAGCCGATGTGCCCTATGCGACCTTCCACGGCACCTACCGGGCCCAAGGTCCGCGCTCGCGGGGCACGGACGCCGACGAGCCGGGGGGGCCCGCCGCTCTGAGCCGCATGCGTGAGTCGTGGGAGGCCCAGTGGACCCCCAGCACCGACGTGGCCCTGGTGGAGAAGATCGCGCTGGGCAACACGCTGAGGCAGGTCACGTCCCAGGTGCTCGGTGACCGGCTCGCCCAGGCCGAGTCCACGGGCGAAGCGGCCGCGGTGCTGATGGAGGCGGTGGTGACCGCCTGCCCTCGCCCGGCGGCCGATGCCATGCGCGCGTGCGATCAGCTGGCGTCCACGGACGACGCGCTGCCCTCGCTGGCCCGCGCGTGCCAGTCGCTCTCGGGCCTGGTCTCGTACGGGACCTCGCGTGATGCCCTGCCCGGCCAGAGCAGCCAGGCGACCGTACGGGCCCTGTGCCGAAAGACCTTCGACCGGGCCGTACTCCGCTTGCGCCCCGCGTGCGAAGGCGACGACGACGCAGTGGCCGAGATCCCCCGCGCCCTCCAGACGCTGCACGAGGTCGCGCTGGCCCAGCCGGCAGTCGACCGCGAGGCATGGCTGACCGCGGCCCGGGCCCTGCTGGAGGACTACGGCATTCATCCCACCACCGCGGGTGTCGCTACCGCCCTGCTCTACCTCGCGCGCACGATCGACCAGAGCGAGGTGGCCACGTTCGTGGCCCAGCGGCTCTCCGACACGCTGCACCCCCAAAGCGGCGCGGCCTTTGTCGAGGGCTTCTTGCAGGTCAACGCCACCGTGCTCGTTCGAAACCGGGTGGTGGTGCAGACCCTCGACGCGTTCGTGTGTGCGGTAGAGCCCGATGCCTACCGCAATATCCTCCCGCTGCTGCGCCGGGCCTTTGGAGCCCTGGGCTCGACCGAGCGGCGGACGTTCCTGGAGAACCTCATCCAGGCCCGAGGCCTGGGGGCGCGCGCCCAAACAGCGGCCGCCGTGCTCACCTCCACCGACCAGACCCTCCTGGCCGAGGTCGCCGGCGACCTCGAGCAGGTCCTCGGTGACCTCGACGATCTGCTGTGAGCGGACGACCGGCTGCGAGCCAGCACGAGCTCACGACGCGGCGTGCGGAGCGTTGGGCACCACCGCCACCGGGACCTGGCACGCCGCGGCCAAGTCGCTGGCCACGCTCGAGCTAAACAGCCGCATGCCGGCGCCCAGCCCCCGAGATCCGCAGACGACCAGCGGAGCCTGAGCTGCGCGAGCCAGCTGCGCCAAACCGTCGACCACCGATCCGGTCACCATCTGGTGGGGCACTCCGGTCAGGTCGTGGGCGTGCATCCATGCCAACAGCCGGCGCTCGTGGTCCTCCTTCAGGTCGCGATAGAAATCGCCGGTCATCGCCGAGGGGATCATCTCCGCCGCCAGATAGTCGTAGCCAGGTACCACGTGCACCACCGAGAGCGGCCGACCAAGATCGGCGGCAAACTTCCGAGCAAAGGCCGCCGCCCCGGTCGCGTCGGCGTTGGTGCTGGCCGCGAGCATGACGGGGCCAGAGCCAATTTCGCCCCCCTGAAGATCGGGCGGCACCACGACGACGGGGGCCGGTAGGCTCCGCAACAGACGGCGAGCCACCCGCCCCAGCCGCACGAGCCGCGTCTCTCCCCGCCGGGCTTGGCGACCGATCACCAGCGCCCGCGTGCCGGGCCGACGCGCCACCTCGTCTAGCGCCACCTCGGCCGAGCGGCCACAGATCACCCGGCGATCGGCCAAGCGCTCCCCCATACCCGCCTGGTTCACGAGCTTGTCGGCGAGCGCTCGGGCCCGAGACTCGATCTCCTCGAGGTGATGGTAGCGCAGCAACTGGCGCAGCTCGGCTTGCTCGAGCACGTGGATCCCGACGAAGCGATCATCACCGCTCCCCACCTCCAGCGCCTCGCTCAACCATCGCGCATAGTCCAGGGCCCCCTGCCCCCGATCACTCAGGTCCATGCCGACCAACCACTCCATCATCGTCGTCCTCTCTGGGTCCGCGCCTTCGGCCCCGACTCCGTTCTAATCACTGGCGGGCCCGGTCGCGCGGGCAGGCATTGCCGGGGCGACGCGAGCCTCGTGCAGATCTTTCGCCGGCGGCCGCCCCTCCCCGCGGGCCACGAGGGCCTCGACCAGGGCCGGCAACAACCCCAGCACCAGCGCGAGGAGCCACTGGGCCGCATCGAGGACGACCAGCCCGAACACGCCTCGCAGCAGCGGCCAGCCCACCAACACCCCCTGCAGGGCCACGGAGGCGAGCACCAATAGCCACAGCCGCGGATAGGGCCGCGCCCCGCGTCGTCCCGCCCGCCGCACCGCGGGCGCCCGCAGCAAGATCGCAAACACCAAGGTGGTGAAGGCCAACGTGCGGGCCACCAGCAGGCCATGAGCGTAGAGCGCCCAGCCGAACACGGCGAGCGTGAGGATCGACTGGAGCACGGCGGCCAAGAAGATCCGGCGCCCCTGCGACCAACCCAGCAGGGGCTCGCCGGGGGGACGAGGGGGTCGACGCAGCACGTCGCCGGTGACCGGATCGGTGGCCAGGGCCAGCCCGGGCAGCGGCTCGGTCACCAGGTTGATCCACAGAAGATGCAGCGGCAACAGGGGCAGCGGCCAGCCGAGCGCGACTGCGCCCAGCATCACCAGGATCTCGGCCGCGTTGCCGCCCAGCAGGTAGACGACAGCGCGGCGGATGTTGTCGTAGATCCGCCGCCCCTCGGCGATGGCGTCGACCATGCCGCCCAGATCGTCGCGGGTCAGGACCATCTCGGAGACCTCGCGAGTCAGCTCGGTCGCGGTGCGCCCCATGGCGACCCCGATGTCGGCTTCGCGGATCGAGGGCGCGTCGTTGACCCCATCCCCGGTCATCGCGACCACCTCGCCCTGCTGGCGAAGGCGCTCGACGATGCGGGTCTTGTCCTCGGCGGTCGCGCGAGCGTGGATAAGCTCAGCCGGATCGTCCCCCTCGCCCACCAGGCCCATCTCGCGAGCGATCGCCTCGGCGGTGACGGCGTGGTCGCCCGTGATCATCACGACCCGAACACCCGCAGCACGGGCGGCCCGAACGGCGGCGGCCGCTTCCGGGCGGGGAGCATCGGCGAGCCCCAGCAGCCCGAGAAGCTCGAGATCCTGCTCGGCTGCGCCTAGACCACGGGCCACGGCGAGCACCCGCAGCCCCCGACGCGCCATGGCCAGCTGCGCCCGTGAGAGCTCGGGCTCAACGTCCCGACACAGGGGCACCACGACCTCGGGCGCGCCCTTGAGGTAGAGCACCCCGTCGGCCCGCAAGATCGACATGCGGCGTCGGGCCGTCTCGAAGGGATGGACCTGCACCCGAGGAGACCGCGCCTCGATGTCGCTACGGTGGATCCCCTCGGTTGCGGCCGCGCGCAAGATCGCCAGCTCGGTCGGATCCCCCTCGCCACGACCGGCAACGTGATCCCACTCGGCGTCGCAGCACGCGACCGCGGCGCTCAGGGCGGCCGCACGGTCCGGACCGAAGACCTCGCGCAGCTCCATGACCCCAGTGGTGAGCGTGCCGGTCTTGTCGGTGCAGATCACCGTGGCGCACCCGAGGGTCTCCACCGACGCGAGCCGACGCACGAGCACCCCCCGAGCCGACATCCGACCCACGCCCCCCGCCAGCGCGACGGTGACCACGGCGGGCAAGCCCTCGGGCACGGCGGCCACGGCCAGGCTGACCGCGCTCATCATCACCTCGAGGCCGCCGAGGCCGCGCAGCAGGCTCACCCCCGCGACCAACCCCACCAACGCCACGCAGGCATAGACGAGCAGGCGCCCGAGCTGGGCCAGCCGCTGCTGGAGCGGGGAAGGGGAGGACTCGGACTGAGCGAGCAACCCCGCGATCCGGCCCATCTGGGTGCGAGCGCCGGTGGCTACAACCTCGGCGTAGCCGGTCCCGGCGGCCACGGACGTCCCCATGAACACGTGGTCGCTACGCTCGGCCAGCGCCGTTCCCTCGGGCACCGGCGCAGGATCCTTGTCGACCGGCACGCTCTCGCCGGTGAGGTTGGCCTCGACCGTGCTCAGCGCGTGGCTCTGTACCAAGCGAGCGTCGGCGGCAACCACGTCGCCGGCCTCGAGGTCGAGCCGATCCCCCACCACCACCTCGGCGGCGGGGATCACCACGCGATGACCTCCGCGAAGGACCCGGGCCCGGCGCGCGGTGAGCGAGCGTAGGGCGATCACCGCCCGCTCGGCCCGATGCTCCTGCACGGTGCCCACGACCGCGTTGATCGAGACGATCACCCCGATCGCGACCGCGTCGATGACGTGGCCGAGCACGGCCGAAATGACGCAGCTGAGGCCGAGGACGGCGACCAGCGGGTTGACCAACTGCCCGAGCAGCGTGCGAACCCAGGTGCGCGGGGGTTGCTGAGGCAGGGCGTTGGGACCGTCGCGCTCCAAGCGAGCGGCAGCTTCGGCCGCGCTCAGCCCCGCCGCCGGGGACGGGTCGGAGGTGCCCACGGGGCGCTAGCCCTCGCGCCCGAGCAGCTCCACACACAGCCGCAGGGCATCGGTGGTGGTGACGATGCCGATCGGCGTCACGCCGTCGATCACCACTACGGTGCCCCACTTGTGCTCGGCCATCTCCCGCAGCACGGCCTGGAGCGACGCGTCGGGGGGGACAGCGAAGGGCTCGGCGGTCATCGCCTCGCCCACGGTCACGGTGTTGGGATCGACACCGGGGAGACTCTCCACCAGGGCCAGATCGCGCTCGCTGACGATCCCGACCAAACGCCCCCCGCGGAGCACCGGCAGGTGACGGATCGAGAACTGGTGCATGCGATGCGTCGCCTCCGCCATCGGCTGTTCGTCACCAATGGAGTGGGTCAGCGGACTCATGATCTCGGAGATGTTGCGCGTATGAAGGGTCATGACGAAGACTCCGGGGGACCGCACCGGGTCACAGCCACAGCATGCGGTCCTTACGGGCGGGCGTACGGTGCAGGATTTGCGTTCTGCACGAACGCAGATCCTGCGCACCGCGCCTCACGGGGTGTGCTCGCCGAGCCAGGCTCGGGTCTGGGCGGCCTCACGGGCCCACCCGACGTCGGTGTCGAGGAGCGCCAGGGATCGTCGAGCCTGGGCGAGCGCCGAGGCCCGCTCCGAGGGCGCGGCCTCGAAGCGGGCGCGGGCGAGGCGAGCCCGGACCCAGGCCAGGGCCGGGTCGTCGGACGGGCGGTGCGAGGCCATCTGGGACTCGATGGCGGACAGGGCCTCGGCCGAGGCGGCCGCGTGCCCCCGAGCCCACTCGAGCTCACCGAGGGCCTCGAGGGCATCGAAGATCCGTGGAGATTCGGGGGGCTCGAGGCGTTGCAAGATCTCGACGGCGGCGCGGATGAGAGGGTCGGCACGATCGAGCTCGCCTTCGGCGAGCCAGGTGCGACCGATCCAGCCGCGGACTAGAGCCTCGTCCGCCGCCTGTGCAGGACCGAGCTGCTGAGCAACCTGCCGCGCCCGCTCGAAGGCCGCCCGGGCTCGCGCCGGCGCCCCGTCCTTCAGCCGCAGCTGCCCCAGTCGCCACCACGTGGTGAACACAGCCGGATGGTCGCTACCCCACGCGTCTTCGAGCTGGCCGAGGAGCTCTTGGATGATCGCTTCGGCCTCGACCCGCTCCCCCATGGCGGCCCGAGCGCGGGCCAGACCCAGCCGCAGCTGCCACACCCGGTGGGGGGCAAAGCCCAGCGATCCCGTCCCCAGCGCAATGACCTGCTCGCTTCGGCGTTGCGCCTCGGACCATCGCCGCTGCTCCCATGCGATCCTCGCCCGCTTCGCGCCGATCTCGAACCGGAGCTTGCGATCACGGCCGGGCCGCTTCAGTGCCTCGGCCTGCACGAGCTCACGCTCGGCGTCGTCGAAGCGCCCACGCTCGATGAAGATGTAGCTGCGCTTGAGCGCCACCGTGGCTCGCATCGGGTGTCGCGGCCCGAGCGCGGCCTCGATCAACGTACCGGCTCGCTCCAGCGTCTCGGTCGCCGCGGTGAAGGAGCCCCGATCGGCCAGCAAGTGGCCCATGTTCACCAGGCTGAACGCCACCTCGGGATGCTCGGGCCCCAACGCTGCTCGTTTGATCTCCAGGGCCTCTTGCAGCATCCGCTCGGCTCGGGGCAGATCGCCAAGCCTTCGCGCCACGGCGGCCCCGTTATTGAGGAGCAACCCGCGCAGGATCGGATCACCCGCCTTCGCCACGAGGGCGCGCGCCCAGTCAAGCTCGACCTGCGCCGGCACGAGCTGCCGTTGCAGCTCCCCGCGCACGAAGATCCGTCGAGCGGCTGCCTCGGCTGCTACGGCGTCATGCCCGGCTTCGATGGCGATCCACAGCGCCTCACCGAGGCTCTGCTCGGCGCCCTCGGCCATACGCGCGGTCAGCTGGATGGCTCCCTCGCCCAGCCAAGCCTCGGCCAGCAACGGCCGATAGCCCAGGGCCTGGGCCCGTTCGCGCACAGACGACGCGAGCGCCAGCCCGTCATCGAGGCGCCCGAGGTCCTCGAGCGACCGCGCGCGACCGAGTGATTGCCGCAGCTGGGCCACTTCGTCGGCGATGGCCGCCGCGGGGAGCTCGATGCGCGCGAGCATGCGCTCGGCGTCTTGGCAGCGCGACACGGAGGGCAGACCGGCCACGGCAGCCACGGCTCGGTCGACGGCCGCCTCGTCGACCTGCTCGAACACCTCCGCCAGCGTGTCCAGGCGAGCCCGTCCCTGGTCGAGGCAGGCCATGGTGCGCTCGTAGAGCAGGTCGGTGCTGACCCCCTGGCGCCGCTGCTCGCAGGCCTGGTCACGTGCCCGGACCCAGGTGTCGGCATAGCCGTCGAGGGCGGGCCACACACGCTCCCAGGTCTCGCCCGCCCACGGCAGCTCACCGGATCCCCAGGCGTCGCCGACCCGATCGCGCCGCTGCTGGTCCCAGACCCTCACGAGCGCGTCGCGGGCGTCGGGACACGCGTCGTCCGAACCGCCGCCGAGCTGCGCCAGGGCAACGCCCCCCCCGAATACGGCCGCCAGGGCCACCCCACTGGCGATCCATCGCCGCCGCCGGGCCTTTGGATCACGGGACAGCGCGTCGAGCAGGGCCGGCATCGACGGGTATCGCCCCTGCGGATCGACGGCCAGCCCCCGGACGACCGCTGCCTGGATCCGAGCGGGGATCCGAGCGGGGACCCGCCCGGAGACCCGCCCGTCGGCGGGCGGCTCACGCACTCGCCCCTCGCCGATCGAGGCGGCCAGCTCCGCGAGGGTGCTGCCCTCGAACGGGTGCACGCCGTAGAGACCGACGTAAAGAGCCACGCAGAAGCTGAACTGGTCGCTGCGCGCCGTGATCGGCCGGCCCAGGTACTGCTCGGGCGACATATAGGCCGGCGTCCCCACCAGGGCCCCCGTCTGGGTGAGCGCACCGTCCAGCGATCCGCCGTCAGCGTCGGCGGCCGCCGAGGGCGACACGAGCCCGCGCTCGGAGCGAGCCAGCCCGAAGTCGAGGACTTTGACCGAGCCGTCGTCGCCGACCATCACGTTCGGTGGCTTGAAGTCGCGGTGGACCAGGCCCGCCTCGTGGGCGGCCGCGAGCCCCTGCCCCGCCTGCCCGAAGACCGCGAGCACCTCGGGCCAGGGGCGTCGCTGCTCGCCGAGCCACTGCTCCAGGCTGCACCCGCGCACGAACTCCATGGCGATGTAGATCTGCTCACCGAGCGACCCCACCTCGTGCACGGTCACGATGTTGGGATGCGAGAGCCGAGCCATGGCGCGGGCCTCGCGACGCATTCGATCGCGCGCCACGTCGGACTCCGCCTGGGGCAGCATGACCTTGATCGCTACCTTGCGATCGAGATCCTCGTCGTAGGCCGAGTACACGATGCCCATGCCTCCTCGCCCCAAGCGCGAGAGGATCGTGAAGCGACCGATCTTCAGCGGCTCGGGCTCGATCTGGAACAGGCTGGCCCGAAGCCGCGCACGGGCCTCGGCCCGCTCCAGATCGAGATCCACCTCGGGGGTCCGCTCCTGCGGGCGTCCCGGACCCGCCTCGGCTCGGGAGGGCTCGGTCCGCGGCAGCGCGCGGGACGGGCCAGAGCGTGCGCGGCCAGGCCGCGGGAGGGTCAGCCCGTCCTCGTCCCGGCTCCCACGCCCGGCTGCGTCGTCCGCGGGAGGGTGCCTGGCCATGCTTCACCAGTAGCACGGCCTCACCACCCAGGCGGCCCTGGGTGCCCTCTTGGGCTCGATTTCATTTTCTCGCGCTCGGCAGTGATCGAAAGCCCCGGCGCGAGGTCTATCGCGAGTGCCCGGCCCGGTAGCGCGAACGACGGCTCGCCCCAGTCGTCGTCCGATCCGACTCCGTCCCGCTCTGGGAACCGTGTGCTCGTGTCAAACCTTCAAACATAAAAGGCTCGAATCAATGTTTCACGTTCGCCCCGTGATCCTCCTGCTCACCACCACCCTCGTCCCCGCCTGCACCGGCCTCGATCCAGACCAAGCGCAACAAGAACTCGAGTATCGCACCTCCAGCGGCGGAGCCGGTGGCGGCGACGATTCCGACTGGGCCAACACCAACGGCGACAACGGCCTGAAATCCAGCGCTCTGAACCTCTTGGGGTTGGAGTACGACGGCTGGCGCCTTCTGGGAGTCGACGTGCGAAGCGACGGCGGGCAGATGCTCACCCTCTCCGAGATCGACGCGGAGGACGGTGTCCTCTACGGACAAGACGAGCTCGGTGCCCAATACTCGGACCAAGATTTCATCGGCTCGATCTGGAGGCTAGAGATCGACCCCAACTCCTTCGAGCCGCCGCTGGGCGGAGGAGCCTCGTGGGTCCCCTGGGTGATGGTCATCGAGGAATTCATCCCCCAGGGCCCCGATAGCCCCCAAAATCGCTACGTCTTCACCAACGGGCCCACCCCGGAGGACGTCGAGGCGTTCAAGTGCGACCTAGACCTGGAGACCAAGGAGTTCTCGGCCATCGTCTACACCGACCTCGACGTGGACGACGACGGCACCCACTTCGAGGTCGCCGACACGCTGTACATCGGCTGCATCTCGGGCTCGGTCGGCAAGGCAGGCATGTGGGGCTACCCGCAGCACGACGTCGGCCTGGAGGTCCACCAAGCGGCGACCCGGATGGTGCGCGCCGACTACTGCGGCCACGGCGTGTCCTACACCCAGACGGGCACGCGGCTCCTCTACCAGGACGCGCTCGGCATCAAGACCTTCCCCGAGAACGACCCCGTCTATGGCCCCCCCGGAAACACCGAGGCGATGTGGACGGCCAGCGGCGCGCTGTGCTTGATGGAGACCCGACGGCCCGAGGTCGGCTACGAGAACGTCCTGTGCAACGGCGCACCACTGCCGATGTGCGAAGGCACGGACATGCTGGAAGACTGGGGCGCGGTCCTGTGGACCAAGGCCTCGGGCGCCGCCCTTCCCTAGGAGCGAGGCCGATGGCGGGCCCGCCTCTGCGGCCCGCGACGACCGCCGCTACCAGCTGACCTTGGTGTTGATCGGATGGTCTTGCTCGCTGGCCGGGAAGGACCATCGCTCTACGAGCCGCAGGGCACAGTCCCCGACCGGGCCCTTGGGTTTGACCTTGGGGTTGAGCGCCTTGCCTCCGTCCTTGGCCACGAAGGTATCCACGGTGACGGGGCCCGGGCCGAGCTTCTTGCACTTGCCGCGGATCCGCCCCTTGAGCTGGCCAAGCGACTGCTCGAAGGTGAGCTCGGCCTTGGGCTTGGGCTTGGGCTTGGGCTTGACCTCGATCTGCTCGGGCTCGGGCTGCTCGGGCTCGGGCTGTTCGGGCTCGGCCTCGGGCGTGTCGTCGACCTCTTGGTTCTTCTCGGTACGCTGGACCTTGGCCAGGTCGCCCTCCGGTCCGTCGTCGCCCCCGACGATCAGCCAGCCCAGGCCAGCCCCGCCGGCGATCACCGCCAGCCCGATCCCGGCGATGAGCAGCGGGCGACGCTTGGGCTCGTCGTCGTCGTCGTACTCGACGGCCCCGAGCCCCGAGGATCCTTCGATGCTCCGCGAGGCATCGGGGCGAGACATGGAGCTGGGGACCACCGGATTGGAGCCCGAGTCCATGCGTGAGGGCATCCCTGGGCCCACTCCGCGCCGCATCGGCATCCCCGGGCCCACTCCACCGCCCGGCATCTCTCCCATGCCCTCACGGGGAGGCATGCCCGGACCCACGCCGCGCCGCAGCCCGTCGGGCGAGCCGGACAAGCTGGGACTGGAGGGACCTCCGGGCGGCATCCCGGGGCCCGGACCTGACGGCGGCGTGTACCCGCCCGCCGCGGGCATTCCCGGGCCGGGGCCCGACGGCGGCGTGTACCCATCGCCCCCGGGCATCCCGGGGCCCGGACCTGACGGCGGCGTGTACCCGCCCGCCGAGGGCATACCCGGACCCATACCCGACGGTGGCGTGTATCCGTTGCTCGGCGGCATCCCTAGACCGGGGCCCGACGGCGGCGTGTACCCATCGCCCCCCGGCATCCCGGGCCCGGGGCCTGATGGCGGCGTGTACCCATCGCTCCCCGGCATTCCTGGGCCCGGACCTGATGGCGGCGTATATCCGCCCGCAGCGGGCATCCCTGGGCCCGGACCCGACGGTGGCGTGTACCCGCCCGCAGCGGGCATTCCCGGACCCATTCCCGACGGCGGCGTGTAACCATCGCCTCCCGGCATCCCCGGAACCATTCCCACTGGTGGTCCCGCTGGTGGTCCCGCTGGTGGTCCCGCTGGTGGCCCCGCCGGTGGCCCCGCTGGTGGCGTGTATCCACCGCCCACCGGCAGGTTCGAAGGCGATGCGGGCTGGTACCCGCCACCTATCGGCGGCGGGAGGCTGGGATCGGACTGCGAGACCCCGGGCACCTCGCCGACCTGCGCGGGCATCCCCGGGCCAGCCTCGGACAAGCCCGCGGGCAGATCCTTGCGAGACAGGAACATGGTCGGCGTGGGCACGGCCATGCCCGGTGCGACCGTGGGTGGCGGGGCAGGATCGTCTCCTGCTCCCGCGGGCGGCCCGTCTCCGACCCCGGGCAGCGCCGCCCCGAGCCCCATGCGCAGACCGGGGCGCGACGCGAGGAACGACGAGGTCATCTCCGACGAGGGCGGCGCCGAGTCCAGCGGGGAGGGTGATGCCGGAGCCGAATCTCCGAGCGTCCCACTGAGACCTCCGCCACCGTCTCCGATCGCACCAGCCACGATCACCGAGGGCTGCCGCGGCGGAGGGGCTTGCGGACCGGCGCTCGACGTGCCTCCAGCATTCATTCGCGCGAAGCGGGGACCGCTGCCGACCGGGGCGACCGCCGCGTTCGGATGACCAGGCTGGGCTCCAGGCTGGGCTCCGGGCTGGGCTCCGGGCTGGGCTCCGGGCTGGGCTCCGGGGGGCACCGCCTCGAGCGCCTGCAGGACCTCGGCCGCGCTGCCGTAGCGCTGATCGGGGGTCTTGCCCAAGCACCGCATCACGATCTGCTCGACCGCCTCGGGGATCTCGGGCGCGACCTGTCGCGGGGGTGGCACGGGCTTGTTGGCGTGCTGAGAGATCACCTGGAAGGCGTTGGGGTTGGAGAAGGGCACCGTCCCGGCCAACAAGCGATAGAGCAACACCCCTAGCGAGTAGATGTCGCTTTGCAGGCTGATCTCCCCGCCCAGCCCCTGCTCGGGTGCCATGTACTCCGGGTCACCGAAGATCGAGGTGACGGTGGCCCCGGGGTTGGCCTGAGACGCCTCGACCCCGACCTGGGCCATACCGAAGTCGGCCACCTTGACGAAGGGATCCCGCTTGCCTCGGGGGTCGAGGATCACGAAGCAATTGGAGGGCTTGAGGGCCCGGTGCATGACCCCGACCTGGTGAGCGGCACCAAGCGCAGCCGCGATCTGTATCGCCACGGAGCGCCCCTGGGCCCACGACCAACGACCGTCGCGCTCGAGGATGGTCTGGAGGGTGTCCCCCACCACCAGCTCGAGCGCCGCGTAGACCGACTGGGTCGGCGTGTAGCCGAACTCCTCGATCGCGACCACATTGTCGTGGCGGATCTGAGCGGCCGCGCGCGCCTGCTGCAGGAAGCTGTCGAGGGTGTTGGGCTTGGCGGCCAGCGCAGCGTTGAGCACCTTGATCGCAAAGTGGCGCCCGCTGCTGGTATGTCTCGCCTCGTAGACCTCGCTGAGCTCCCCTTCGCCGAGGCGCCGCAGCACCTGATAGCGACCATCGAGGTTCTGGCCCACGAGATCGGGCTGGCCGGCGGCGACTGGCGCGGCCGCGACGGCGGGCGAGGCCGGGGCCGGCTGGGCCGGGGCCGGGAGCTCCGGCGAGATCGCCCGAGGGTTGAGCGAGGCGGGTTCGTCGGTCATCGCCCTGCCCCAAAGCGCCCACCGAGCGACACACCCGCGAGACCACGCCCCGCGAAGGGCGCCAACCCCAGGCGGGCTTTGCCTTGCTGCCGCCTCCAGGTGGCGAGCCGAACCGCGCCGGGAATGACCAAGGCGACCCCGCCACCCATGATCGACCCTCCGGCGATCGCAAAGCCCTGGCCCGGGTTCGTCGACAGGTCACCCTGCACCAGGCCCGCGATGAGGAACGCGGTGCCGCTGACGAACAGCGCCGAGCCCACGGTGACCAGCGCGACGCCGACCCGGTCCACTCCGATGATCGCGGGGGCAGCGGGGCAGTCCTTGGGCTTGGGCTTGGGCCCTTCGACCGGCGGCTGTTCGGGATCGGGCGGCTCCTCGACCGGCGCGGGCATCAGCGCGCGGACCTCGGCCAGCTTCTCCTCGGCCCAGGATGGGTCCGAGATGTTGCAGCCCGCGGACTGCCCCTTCTCGAGCACCTCCATGTACCGCAGCAAGAACGCCTCGGCTTCTTCGAGCATGGTCACCTTCTTGCCGATGTTCCATGCCTGGATGAACGAGGTCACCGCTCGATCCGCCGCGAACCGGCCGGTGCCTCCGGCTCGATCGGCCAGATCCATCGCATCGAAGGCGGCCACGAAGGTACGCCCGGCCTGGTCGTCCCGACCGGCTTCGACCTGTTCGTCCGCCGACTTGAGCAACGCTCGGTGCGCTTCTGACTTGGCCGGGGGGCAGACCAGCACCGTGTGCGTGGAGGCCGAGGCGTGGGGCGACCACGTGATGAGCACTCCGAGCAAGCCCGCGATCATCGCTGTTTGCACAGGTGCGACTTTAGCGAACGCCTCCCTGCGCGAGCAACACACCCACTGGCCGGTTTTCGGGCCGGGACGGGGGCGGTTCCCCTATCGACAGGACCTGACCCGTGCGGGACTCCTCCACCTCGGACCCGACTCCCGATCGGTCACCCGATCGGTCACCCGATCGGTCACCCGATCGGTCAATAGCTCGGCAAAAAGAGGATCCGCGAGCAAGCTCGGCCCGCCAGATCCACCCTCGAGCTCGGCCAGCGGGCGAAGCGCAAGCGCGACCTCGACCCTCGGGCACGAGTGCCCCGGGGCGGTGTGACGGCCCCACGAGGGCTTCGCCAACTGGCTGCTAGCCCGCGCGCCGACGCCAACGCGCGAGGACGGCCGCGATGAGCACCCAGCCTTCGAGCGCCAAAATGATCGCGTAGGGATCGTAGGGCGTGCGTAGACGGATCGTGCCAAAGAAAACCATGGCCACGGCCATGGAGGTCACCTGCTGCCAGGCGCAGAAGGTCAGCCCGGGCCGCCGCCGGATCCACCAAAGCCCCGCCCCCAGACCCACCAAGGAGGGAAACCAGACGAGCGCCTGAACAAGGTGCTTGTAGACGGCGACCGGCGGTCGCAAGAAGCGGTTGTTGCGGCTCTGCTCAGGCCACTGGTTACCGATGAACCACAACAGGGACACGTTGACGAGGCTGTAGCGGGCCTGTTCAAAAAAACCGGTGCGACGGTAGCATTCGGCCCGGAGCTCACGGTGGATCTGCGGATCCCCGATGTAACCCACCAGTCGGATCGTCTCGCTGCGCATCGCGGGGCGCAGCGCCAGCGGGTGCGTGGGGGGCACCGAGCGGGCCAGCACCCGAAACCCCGGTAGGCTGACGCGACGACCGTTGCGGGTGTTGTTGGTTCGCTCGCTGCGACGCTTGTGGCTCTCGGAGCGAAACGCCTGGGTCACGATGTTGTGACAGCGCCCCGCGGTGAGGTTCATGTTGGCGTTCTCGGCCACGCCGAGCCATCGACCGGTGTGCAGGTGAAAGCGCCACGAAGTGAACGCGAGCATGGCCAGCAGCGGTCCGGCGATCAGCACCAGGTGCCGCGCCCGCACGTGGGGGAGCCGCCGGCGATTGACCAGCCACGTCAGCAGCACCAGCACGAACAGCAGCGCGGACTGGGGACGCACGGCAAACGCGACCGCCGAGGCCAACCCCGCCCATAGCGCGTGGCGCCCCTGCTGGAGCACGACCACGAGCCCAAGGGTGGACCACAGCTGAAAGCACAGGAACGGAGCTTCGGACAGAAAGTAGCCGCTGTTGGAGAGGCTGGGATGCCACAGCAAAAGGGCGATCCCGACCACCCGCGGCATCCAGGCCCGGGTGCTCACGCGGCAGGCCAGCAGATAGCCCGCCGGGACGGCCGCGGCGGCCATCAGGCCCCACAGCACCGCGCCCGCGCGGAAGGCCTGCGGACCAAACAGCCGCAGCGGGATCGCCAGCAGGTAGTGGGTGCCCCAGGCTTGCCAGGCCAGCGTGCGCTGGGGGTGGATCCCGTGGAGCGCCAGATCCTGGGCTCGATCCACGTACTTCTTCATGTCGCTGAAGATGTAGTCGCCCGGAGGATGGAGCCACAGGACCCAGACGAGGCGGGTGAGCAGGGCCAACACGACGAGCACGAGCAAGAAGCGGGGCTCGACAGGCCACGGGGAAGCTCGCAGAGGCGCGTTGCGGTCGGCGTCACGGCCGTCTTCACGTCCGGTTGGATCGCCACAGACCGCGGGTTCGTCGTGGTTCGCGTCGTCGACCTCGGAGACCTCCGCGGGGCGAGGCCCGTCGCCAAGAAGGCGTGACATCGGCGGGGAGCGTAGCAGCACCACCGAGCCGGCGGGCGCAGAGGCGCAAAGACGGTAGAGCCGCGCGAGCTGAGATCCAACCGGAATCAAAGCGGCGACAGCCGGATGAGCTGGCCGTCGGTGGAATCGGCTCTCGTGCGCTCTCGCAAGATCAGGATGTTGCCACCAGGCAGCTGGGCCGCGCTTCGAATGCGCCCCGTGAGGGGGAGTGCCTCGGTCGTGTCGGTCTGACGATCGTAGAGCAGCAGCCAGCGATAGAACAGCGAGCTGAGCAGGAATTTGCCGTTCCACGCGCCGAAGTTGCTCTGGCGCACGCCGAGCAGGAAGGCCGGGGCGATGGCCTGGCCCCCGTCGTCGGTCGGGATGGTCCAGTGGTGCTCGGGTAGGACCGTCGTCTCGCTCGCTTCTGCCTCGGTGATCGTCGAGACCGACATGCCGCTATAGTCGATGCCGTAGGTGAACAGCGGCCAGCCGTAGTTCCCGCCCGGCTCGATCACGTTGAACTCGTCACCTCCCTTGGGACCGTGCTCGACGGCAAAGAGCACATCCTCTTCTGCGTCGAAGTAGAGCCCCTGCGCGTCGCGGTGGCCGTAGCTCCAGATGCTCGTGGGCTCTTCGAGCTCCGGGAGGATCGGGTTCGTGTCGGGGATCGAGCCGTCGTCGCGCAGGCGGTGGATCTTGCCCCAGTCCTCGTCAAGGTCCTGGGAGATGAGGTCCGGATCGGAGACCGTGCTGAGTGTCGACCCGCCGATGTTGAGGAAGAAGTGCTGGTCGTCGTGCCAGACGATCCGCGCGCCGTTGCCGTAGTAGCCCTCGGTGCGGCTGGTGAAGATCGGCTCGAAATCGGTCGCGGTGTTGCCCTGGACCTGGAATCGCTCGACCCGCAGGAATCCCTCGGAAAAGAACGAGATGTAGAGCCACGGGACGTCGGGGTAGCCGGGGTGAAGCTCGATGTCCATGAGCCCGCCGTGCATGATCGCGGGGATCCCCGGATCCCCAAAGGTCGTGACGACCGGCATGCCCGTGATCTCGACGAGCGATCCACCGGAGTAGCGAAACAGCTTGCCCACGCGATCGGTCACGAAGAACTCGTCATCGGACAGCACCGCAACGTCGAACGGGATCGCGAGCCCTTCGGTCAATACCTCGTACTCCAGGGAGATCGACGCCTCTGGAAATGGAGACGGCAAGGGCGTGGCGAAGTCGTCGTCGGCACAGCCCGCAGCGGCGAACAGGGCCAGGGAGCACACGGTCGTCAAAGAGCGCACCGGCCGAGCTTACCAGTGCGCCGCGGGTTGACCATCGCTCCTGCTCCCCGCGGCTCAGGGCGCCGGCGTGTGGTGTGCGAGGTGCTGGAGCAAGACCTCGGCACTGCCTTCGGCTCGTGCCCCGGCTTGCCGTACACTTTAGGCCGATGAAGAACGCCCCGCCGCCTTCATCCAACCACGGCGACCTCGAGAACGCCGTGCTGGTCTTCGCCAACCGAACCCTATCGACCGGCGCGCTGCTCACACTCGGGGCGATGGGGCTCGGCCTGGTGGGCGCGCAGGTGCTCGCCTTCATCTTCGACGAACCCACCTGGCAGCTCCCCCCAGTGGCGTTGCGCTTCGTCCTGGTGGTCACGTTGCCCAGCATCCTGGCGTTTTGGCTGGCCACCCGGGCGCGGGTGCTCAAGCCTGGGTGCATCAACCTGTTCCTGCTCTGGTTTGCCTCGGCACAAGGCATGATCGGGCTACTCAACCTGGTCTTCGATCCAACGGAGCTCGCTGCGACCTACAACGGCTCCTTGGGTATGTACTCGATGGCGATGATCTCACTGACCGCGCTGATGCTGAACCCGCGGCTGAGCTTGGGGATCGGGGGGTGGTGCGCGGTGCAGCACGTGGGCCTGTTCCCGCTCGCGCGTCCCTGGCTGACGGAGCTCACAGGACCGCAAGCGGTCACCGTCGCGATCACCAGCTGGGGTGAGACGCTGCGGCAGGGCATCATGCTGTGCGGCTTGGGCGGGCTCGTCGCCTTGTTCGGGGTCATGATGCGCGAGGTGACCGCCCGACTGATCGAGCAGGAGCGCCGACGCGAGTCCGCCGAGCGGGACAACATCCGTCGTGAGGCTCGGGAGGCCCTGCTCCAGGCCAATAGCGCCGCAAAGAGCGAGTTCGTCGCCACCATGAGCCATGAGCTGCGCACGCCGATGAACGCGATCCTCGGCTACGCCCAGCACCTCCAGGCGGCACCGGAGCTGTCGGACCAAAGCCGCGAGGGCGTCCGGACCATCCTCTCCAGCAGCCGCCACTTGCTCGAGCTCGTCTCGGAGGCCCTCGACACCGCGGCCATCGAGTCCGGAAAGATGAACCTGTCGATGGGGCCGGTCGACCCGCGGGCGGTCGTCCAGGCCGCGCAGACTCTGCTGGGGCCTCAGGCCACCGACAAAGGGCTCATCCTGAGCGCCTCGGTCGATCCCGACGTACCGAGCCAGATCATCTCGGACCAAAAGCGGCTCCGGCAGGTGCTGACCAACCTAGTCGGCAACGCGATCAAGTTCACCGAGCACGGCTCGGTGCGGGTGCACCTGCGTGCCCCACCGCCCGGGCCGCTGCAGATCCTCGTCGAGGACACGGGCGTCGGCATCCCTGCCGACCGGCTGGACACGATCTTCGAGCGCTTCGAGCGGGTCGCAAGCAGCGACCAGCAGGGCTCCGGGCTGGGGTTGGCGATCACCCGCCAGATCGTGGAAGCGATGGGCGGCACCGTCGCGCTCAAGAGCACCTTGGGGGAGGGGACGCGGGTCGAGGTCTGCCTGCCCTCGGGCGGGCGCTCCCCTGCGGGAACAACGGAGCTGACGAAGTACCCAAGCGCCGCGGATGCCACCGCGCTGCGCGAGAGCGCGCTGCTGGGAGACATGCAGGAGGTCGCCCGCCACGCACGGGCGCTGGCCTCGCGGGCCCCACAGCTCGCCCCGTTCGCCGCGCGCGTCTGCAGCCTCGCCGAAGACTTCGAGGACGAGATGATCCTGGACCTGCTCGACAGGTGTACGTGATGGACGATAGCCGGCCCCGAATCTTGATCATCGACGACAACGCGGCAAACCTGAAAGTCGCGTCCATGCACCTGTCGGAGTACACCTTCGTGGTCCTGACCGCGCGGGACGGCGAGAGCGGACTGCGCCGCGCACGGCGGGCCACGCCCGACCTGATCCTGCTCGATATTCAGATGCCGGGCATCGACGGCTACGAGACCTGCCGCCGCCTGAAGGCAGACCCGGCGACCGCGGACATCCCGGTCATCTACATGACCGCGCGCTCGCAGGTCGACGACAAGCTGCGGGCCTTCGAGCTGGGCGGGGTCGACTACATCACCAAGCCGTTCGAGGCGCCCGAGCTCGTCGCGCGGGTGCGCACCCATCTGGAGATCGTCAGCCAGAGGCGGCAGATCGCGCGCCACGCGGAGGAGCTGCGGACCAGGGTGGCGGAGGCAACCGAGCAGCTGCGCCAAGAGCTGGCCGAGCGTCGCGCGGTGGCGGAGGAGCGCGAGGCGCTCAGTGCCCTTGTCCGGGTTCAGAGCGAGCAGCTCTACGAGCAGACCCGTCGCTGGCTGTCCCACCGCGAGGACCGAGACGCCGGTCTCGCCCAGCGCCTGCGGGTCGACGTCATCGAGCGGATCCGGCTGGCCTTGGAGCAACTGGATCGCACCAAGCAGACCCAACCCATCGACGGCATTGCACGGGCGATCGAGCTGCTGACCCCGGCGCTCACGCAGAGCGAAGACGTCGGCGAGAGCCTCCGAGACTCTCCCCCCACGATCGCCGAGAACCCGATCTTGCAGCTCTCAGCCCGGGAGTACGAGGTCTTTGGGCTCCTCACCCAGGGCAAGGCCAACAAGGAGATCGCCTACACCCTGGGCATCTCCACCTCGACGGTGAGCACGTACCGACTCCGGATCATGGAGAAGCTGGACGTCGAGGACATGCCCGGGCTGATCCGCGTCGCCATCCAGTTTCAGGCGCCGCCGGACACCGCGTAGGGCGCCGCCGACACCACGTCGGCGCAATTCGACGTCGTGGCCGACAGTGATAACCCGGCCGTGATGCTCCGTTCCGTTCATACTTTGAACCAGGCGACGCGGTAGACGGGCCCAGGAGCTCCTGACCCTCATCAGCGGACGAGTGAACGATGTCCGGCCTTGCCAACCGCGCGTAGATCGACGCCGCGCGTGCCACCGCGAGGAGGTCACGGGCGGAGACGACGCGAGCGGGCCGAGGTCGCGCGGTGAAATGTTCGTCGCTCAGTGTCACGCCCGGTCAAGGACCGTGCGTTCAGGGAACCCGTACGATGGAACCAACCAAGCTCAAGCAGCCAGCGGAGCTACCTCCGACCACGAAGCTGGGAGACTACCTGGGCCTGCCCTCGGTCGAGCGAGGCGCGGTCTATCGCCGGGTGCTGGCCCGCATGGCAGGGGAGGACGCGGACGAACCCGAGGCGACCCGGATCGGTCGCTACGAGTTCATCCGCCGGCTCGGGGCGGGGGGGATGGGCGTGGTCTACCTGGTGCGAGACCCCGACCTGGATAGGAAGATCGCCCTCAAGATGCTGCACCCTCGCCTTCGGCACGCCGACGACGCCGACGAGCGTCGGATGCGGCGCGAAGCGAGGGCGATGGCGCGGCTCGATCACGACAACGTCGTCCGCGTCCACGAACTGGGCACTCACGAAGGCCGGCTGTACCTGGCGATGGAGTACGTCGAGGGGACGACGCTCTCGGGGTGGCTCACCGGGCCACAGCGGCACTGGTCGGAGATCGTGCGGGTATTTTGCCGGGCGGGGGCCGGCCTGGTCGCGGCGCACGAGGCCGGCCTGGCCCACTGCGACTTCAAGCCCGACAACGTGCTGCTCTCCGACGAGGGGGCGGTCAAGGTGTCGGATTTCGGCCTCGTACGCGTGCTCGGCGACACCGACGAGTTCCAAGCGGCACGAGGGATGGAGTCCACCGACGCTCTACCCTCCATCACTCAGTCCACCACTCAGTCCACCATTGCAGGGACTCCGGCCTACATGGCGCCCGAGCAGCTCGCTGGAAGCCGCGGTGATACTCGGAGTGATCAATTCGGGTTCTGTGTGGCGCTCTATACCGCGCTGCTCGGTCAGCCACCGTTCGAGGGCAGCACCGTCGCCGAGCTCACCCGCAGCATGGCCGCGGGGCTGCGCGCACCACAGGCTCGCCGCGCGGAGGTCCCCGCCGAGGTCCTCGCCGCACTCGAGCGGGGCCTGGAGCAGCGCGCCGATGACCGCTGGCCGTCGATGAGCGCTCTTATCGCTCAGCTCGAGCAGGAGCTTGCCCGGCCGCGACGTTGCCGGTGTCCACTGCGCACTATGGTGACCGTGCTCGGGCTGGGCGTCACGGCGCGAGCGGCTTGATCGCTACGCAGAGGCGTGGCAGCGCGCGCACCACGACGCATTCGAAGCGACGAGGGGACGGCAAGAGCAGTCGGAGTGCATCATGGATGCCCGGATGCGATAGGTGGTGGAGCTGGCGGTCGATGGCCTCGGACCCCGGCTCGTCGCACTCGCGCTCGAGCGTGGACGGCTGGACTCTATCGAACAACCCGCGAACGCGGGCGAACGAGCGAGGACCGTCGGGTGCCCGACCTCCCCGGGTCGGGCACCTGACCTCATCCCCTCAGGAGCACAGCGAATCGTTCGACTGGAAGGCCGTGTCGTCCTCGGCTACGCACGCGGTGTCGTTGTTGTCGTTGCCGCAATCGCTCTCGTCGGACGAGCCCGACTGTCCGTAGACGTGGTCGTTACCGCCACACCCCAACATGTCATCGTTCCCGTTACCGCCGTAGATGTAGTCTACGTCGTCTTGACCCACGAGGGTGTCGTCGCCCTTCCCACCGCGGAGGGTGTCGCTGCCTGCACCACCGTAGATGGCGTCCGCGTCTTCCTCACCCCATAGCTCGTCGTTGTCGTCGCCCCCGTAGATCTCATCACTCCCGTTGCCGCCATAGACCACGTCGTCGCCAGCGCCGCACTCGATATAGTCGGCCCCCTTATTTCCGTAAATAATATCATCCACATTACCTCCGTAGAGGAAATCGTTTCCTTCGCCCCCGTATACCGTCGACGGAATATCGGTTTCGTTAGAGAAGTAATCACCGCCATCTTTGCCCTCGAATATTACCCGAACGGGGTCGCTGGTGGTGGCGATGGTGACCCCATTGGACGTGACGATGTAGTTGGCGCCGTCCTCCTCGAAGGTGACGGTGTCGACACCGTTGGTACCGGAGACCTCGACGAGGCTGCCGCCTGTGACGGCGGTGACAGTCGCGGTGACGCCCGACGACGCCTGAACCTCAGCGGTGGTCGCCAGCGCTAGCAACAGGCCGGTGCTCACGGCCATGCGGCGAATGGTGGAGGAGGGGACGAGTTTGAACAAACGATGCATCTTGCAGATCTCCCGAAATGAAGCGCCTGCGGAGGGGGCAGCGTTGTGCTGCCTTGCTGCGCTGTCTTCGAGAACAGGAGTTTCGACCGCGACCCGAACTATCACCGGCCGGCGAAAAAAATCGACGATGGCGTACCGAACGAACGGGCGCCATGTGGGGGAAGGCCCATCAACCCGCGTCGATATTTCGGCGCACCATCTGGGCCCAGTGCTCGAGATCGGTGAGGGTCGACTGCACCAGCGCGGGGTTCTTCTCCAACTGGGCGATGGCCTCGCCCAGGTGCTTGCGCCCCAAGCGCAGGCGCGAGTAGGCGGTCGCCGTGGGCAGCGACAGAAGCTGAGCAATCTCCGGCCCGGTCAACCCCTCGACCAGCTGGAGCTCGAGCACGATCTGGAAGTCCATGGGGATCATGCGCAGCCCCTTGGTCAGCAGCTTGATCTCCTCGCTGTGCGACAGCAGCGAAGTGATGGAGCGCGCGTTCTCGATATCGTTGGCACACACCGAGGCGAAGTCGTCGGCCTCGCGCTGGCGCTTGTGGCGCTTGCGAACATAGAGCCGGAGCTTGTTGAGCGCGATGGCAAACAGGAAGCTGCGAAACGAGCCCTCGCGTACTTGGTCCTTGCCTTTGATGCACCCGAGCATGGTCTCGGAGACGAGGTCCGCCGCATCTTCGGGGCTGGCCACCTTGGTCCCAAAAAACCGCATCAGGATGTCGAAATAGCGGCCGAGAAGGGCATTGGCCGCGCTCTGGTCGCCTCTTCGCCAGCGTGAGAGCAGATCCCAGTCCTCGTCCATCTCGACACGATATCATCCACCATCGAGCGCAGCGCGGGGTCGACCGCGCGCCTCTTTGCCGGTACGGTCGGGCGGCACTGACTTTCATATGTTCACGGACACCGGCTCGTGAACGTTGGCGGAGCCATCAATCGCCCCGGGCCGGCCCCGCTGGCGTATAGCGTGCGAGGTGCCGAAGCGAGGCCTCGATGACGCCCTCGCCCTCGCGGCCCCACCACACCAAGTGGCCACCCGCGCGCACCTCGAGGATCGTGGCGGAGGGCAGCCGTCGCGCGACCCGTTCGATATGGTCGGCACCGACGTCCTTGTCGACCGCCGAGGCCACGGCCAGCGTCGGGGCCCGAATGCGAGCCCAGTCGGCGGTCCAGTCCTCGCCCATCTTGTGCAGCTCGTCCATCATCCCCGGGTAGAGCTCGGTCATCGGGGTGGTCGAGTCGACGAAGGTTCGAAACCGCCGCCGGTGGGCGGCACAGGCGAGGGTCTGGTCGACCACGGCGTCGATCTGGGGCTTGCCGAGCGTGCTCTCGGTGCGCAGGAACGTGGCCATCGTGGTCCGCGGGATCCAGCGGGCGCTCCGACTGAGGAGCCAGGAGATCAGCGCCTGCCCTCGCGTAAAGAGCACCAGCCGGCCGAGCGCCGAGTCCATCGACGCCTGATTGGGCGTGTAGCGGCCCGTGACCGCGCACCACAGCAGCAGCGACCGGGTCGGGTGCTTGGCCGCGTAGTGCAGAGCCGTCGGCCCGCCCGCAGAGACCCCGAAGACATGCACGGGCTCGCGAACGCCGAGGACGCAGAGCACCTCGGCGTAGAGATCCGCCTGAGCCCGCAAGCTGGGGGCCGCCTCGAGCGGGACGCCGTAGTAGCCCGGGCGGCAGATCGCGATCAATCGATAGCCGGCGTCGGTCAGCCACGGCATGGCGTGCACGGAGTCGATGCCCGCCCCTCCTCCCGTCGACAAGAGCACCGGGGGCCCGTCGGGCGGCCCCACGACCAGGTAGGGGATGTCGAAACCGCGAACGCGGGCGATCTGGAAGGAGCGCTGGACCGCCCGCCGACCACGACGCCACCGCAGGAAGTCGGCCAACAAGAGCGCAACGATGACGATGACGATGACGGTGACGATGACGAGCGACAGCGCAATGCTCATGAGTCTCCTTGGAGGTAAACGGCGAAGCCGGCCCGTCGGAATGCGTCGTATTCGTGCAAGGCTTCCCAAAACTGGGCCTGGTCGATCGTCTCGCCGACGAAGTCCTTGGCAAGATCGAAGTACATGCGGCACAGGGCGCGCACGAGCAGGGGAGAGGGCGCACACGCGAGCCACCCAGGCGCGGATGCGACGACGGTGTCGAGCTTGCGGCGCTCGATCTCGACGTAGGTGTCGAACAGCGCTTCGCTCCAGCCGGCGAGGCTCGAGCCCTCACTGCGGGTCAGCAGCAGCGAGAGCTGCCGACGATGCGCAACGATGTAGTTGGCGACGACCTGAACCGCTTCGACATCGAGCCGAACTACCTCGTCGAGCTGACCGGGGACACTGCCGGGAACCCAAGCGACGCATGCCGCGCGAACGTCGGCGAGGACGGGCTCGCACGCGGCGGCGAACAGATCGTCCTTGGTGGGGAAGTAATTGCGCAGATTGCCGAGCGATCCGCCCGCGCTAGAGACCACCGTGCGCAGCGATGTCCCGGTGTAGCCGTGCTCGGCGAACAGCTGGGCCGCGACCTCGACAAATCGGGCCCGAACCTCTTGTTTAGGGCGCTGCGGCATGGTCCTGAAAAAAGTACATTGTGCTTTTTTCAGCCTACGACCGCGACGCCACGCTGTCAAGCGACGAGGAACGACGCCTCGTAGGGCACCCTCCCTATTGAACGCGGTGCGTGGCCAACCACGCGTCGGCCATGGCGAGGCTGACCTCGGATTCACCGGGCCCCTCCACCCCCGACAACGTCTCTCGAGCCTGCTCGGCCATCGCGCGCGCCCGTACACGTTCGTTCTCGTCGGACCATAGGGCCCGGGCGAGCGCGAAGCGGGCCTCTGCGAGCAACCCAGGGGCCACCCCGGCCGCCTCGCGAATCGAGACTGCGCGCTCGGCATGCGTGCGGGCGGACTCGGAGTCACCCACCGCCATGGCAGCCGCGGCCAGCCCCGTCAGCGAGTAGGCCAGATCAGGATGCTCGGCACCCAGCGCCTTCTCCCGAACCGCCAACGCTCGCTGGTGACGCTCCGCTGCTTGCTCATGCTCACCTTGCCTGGACAGTATCAGCCCCAGGTTGGTCAAGCTCGCCGCCACATGGGGATGGTCGGCTCCTAGCGCCTTTGTGAATATGGTCAGCGCTCGCTGATGATGAGCCGCCGCTCGTGCGTACTCCCCTTGCCTCGCGACAACGGCCCCCAGATTGCTGAGGCATCGCGCCACCGCGGCATGGTTGGGACCCAACACTTTCTCGAAGATCTCCAGCGCTCGCTGATTATACCCCTCCGCTTCCTCGTACTCCCCTTGACTCGCAACGACCGCCCCCAGATTGTCCAGAGCCATGGCGACAAGGGGATGCTCCGCACCCAGCGCCGCCGCCGAAATGCTCAGCGCTCGCTGAAAATTACCCCTCGCTTTGTCGTACTCTCCCAGAGCCCAATTCACTCTTCCCAGGCTGCTCAGACTGCTGGCCACACGGGGATGGTCGGCTCCCAGTGCTGCTGCTCGTATTTCTATCGCCAGATGAATATGCACTTGCGCCTCCTCATATCTACCTTGATGCCCATATGTGATCCCGAGGTTCCCCAGGCTGTCAGCCACCGTGAGATGGTCGGGCCCCAGCGCATCTTTCCTTATCTTCAGCGACTGTTGCTGATATTCGGCCGCTTCCTCATACTTCCCTTGGCTGATCGCCACGATGCCCAGGCTGTTCAGGCTCTGGGCCAGCTCGAGCGGATCGCCGCCGCGCCGCGCCAGGGGTAAGGCCACCATCCGGCCCCACTGTCGGCCTTCGGCGTGACGCCCGAGCCGATTGCCCACCAAGGAGGTCAAGACCTGGGCCGTCTCGAGCGCGACCGAGTCGTGGTGGTGCTCCACCGCCAGCACATAGGCCTGCTGCAGATCTTGCTCCGCTTCGGCATACTGGCCGTTGCCTTCTCGTAGATGTCCCCGCCAGAACAAGGCCTCGACGAGAAGCGGTGGGTAACGCAGGACCTCAGCCCGTTGCAGCACGGGTTCGACCACCAGGAGGGCCTCGGCATATCGACTGGCCGCGTGCATGACCTTGATGTCGGCCAGCCACTCACGCGAGGCGTCGACCTCGGCGGCGACCTTGGGATCCTCGGGCGGCGGCACGCGCTGGTCTTGCTGCCCCAGCCAGTCCAGGTCGTCACAGCGGCTCAGGCGAGGCAAGCCGGCCACGAGCTCGACGGCACTCTGCACCACCTCGGCGTCGGCCTTGGCCAGGACGTCCACTGTCGCACGCAGCGAATTGCTTCGCTGGGCCAAGCACCGCATACGCCGGTCCATGGCCTCGTCGCTCTGCTCGCGACGCACCGCGGTAGCCTCGCAGACCTCGGTGTGACTGCCGATCCAAGCGTCGGCGTAGGCGTCGAGCCGCGACTCGACGCGCTCCCAAGTGCCCGCCGCATAGGAGAGCTCGGTGCCCAGCACCGCGGTCTTCACCGCCTGGCGACGCGCATCGTCCCAGACGCCTTCCAGCTGCTCGCGAGCGCCCGTGCAGCGCTGCCCCATGTCGGCCTGGTAGACCAACCCGGCGCCCACCAGCCCCAGACCCACGGCCACCCCGATGCCCAGCGCCAACCATCGCCTCCGGCGCGGAGCGACCAGCGGCCGCAGCTGCCCGAGCAACACCTCCATCGAGGGCCACCGAGCCTCAGACTTGGCCGCCAGCCCCCGCAGCAGCACCGCACGCAGTCGGGCCGGCACCGCGCGCCCCTTGGGAGCGGGCCGCACCTCGTTGCAGGTCACCGAGGCCATCAGCGCCGCC
The DNA here is from genome assembly GCA_039194325.1 of Myxococcota bacterium. Taxonomy (GTDB): domain Bacteria; phylum Myxococcota_A; class Polyangia; order Nannocystales; family Nannocystaceae; genus Paraliomyxa. The sequence continues at coordinate 35,982 of JBCCWC010000002.1, read as the reverse complement.
ACCGAGTCGCCGGCAAAGGGCCGCTCCCCATAGACGGCCTCGTAGAGCGCCACGCAAAAGCTGAACTGGTCGCTACGCGCATCGATCGGACGGCCCAGCATCTGCTCGGCGGGCATATAGGCGGGCGTACCCTGCACCGCCCCGGTCTTGGTCAGCGACGTGTGGCGCGGCGACGGCTCGTGCCGATCCGTGCTCGCCCGCTCGTCGAAGAGATCCGGCGTGTCGTCGACCGTCTCGACCTGCCGCGCCAGCCCAAAGTCGAGCACCCGGGCCCGCCCCTCGTCGTCGATGATCGCGTTGCTCGGCTTGAAGTCGCGGTGGACGAGCCCGCGACCATGAGCCGCCGCCAGGCCGGCCCCCACCTGCAAGAACACCTCGACACTCTCGCGCCAGCTCGGCGCCGGTTGCCGACGGATCCACGCCCGGAGCGTCTGACCATGCACCAGCTCCATGGCCACGAAGGTCCGCCCCCGAACCTCGCCCACCTCGTACACCTGCACCACGTGGGGGTGCGAGAGCTTGGCCATCGCCTGGGCCTCGCGTATCAGGCGAGCGGCGTGCCTTCGGTCGAACTCCCGATGCAACACCTTGATCGCCACTCGACGATCGAGCGCCGGATCGAACGCCTTGAATACCACCCCCATGCCGCCCCGCCCCAAGGTGCCCATGAGCACGTAGCGCCCCAAACCAAACGACAGGCTCGGTGTCGCGACGCGCTCCGTTGGTCCTCGCGGAAGCTCGCGCTCGACCCGCTCGACCCGCTCGGCCGAAGCCGCCGCTGCTTCGTCGATCCGGTCGCGCTCGACTCCCTTCGTGGGATCTTTTCCAATTCGTGGCACGGACTCCTCCCGTCGGGCCTCGCTCGCCCGATCCGTAGTTCCGACGACCGCGCCATTTGATTGCGACGATGTGATGGTGTGAACCGCGAACACCCCATGGCTACTGCTGTAGTCAGGGTGGCTATCACCGCAGGAACACCGGTAGCGAGACGGTGGGCGCCCCGGTTCTCCCGGCAACGACCCGACGCCTCGCGACGACGCAGACGACGAGCGAACGCATTTTTCGACCGTCGCGCAATCACATGGCCTCCCAATCGTACTGCTCCTAATGAACCCCCCACGACGAACCGGACGCGCTGGTCATGCCCCCCCATCCGCCCCGTAACCGCGCAGATCGTCCTGCGCCCCTCAACGACGGCCCGCGTCGGATCGGTCGCTATCCGATCCTCGAGCGCCTGGGTATGGGGGGCATGGGCGTGGTCTATGCTGCCTACGACGATCAGCTCGACCGCCGGATCGCGATCAAGCTGATCCGACGCAGCGGTTCCTCGAATCTCGCCGCTCGGGTGAGGATCCGGCGCGAGGCCCTGGCGATGGCCCGCCTGTCTCACCCGGCGGTGGTCCACGTCTACGAGGTCGACGAGTGGCAAGGCCAGACCTACGTGGCCATGGAGTACGTACGAGGTCAGACCCTCAGGCAGTGGCTCAAGACCCCGCGCCCCCTGGAGCAGCGCCTGGGCATCCTCACCCAGGCCGCCCGGGGCCTGGCCGCAGCCCACCGCGCGGGCGTCGTCCACCGCGACTTCAAGCCCGACAACATGATGGTCGATGTCCACGGTCGGGTGCGGGTGCTCGATTTCGGGCTGGCCCGCGCCAACGGGGCCGACTCGATCGAGCGGAGCCTCGACGGCCTCGTGCCCTCGGTGGTCACCAAGCCCAACGATCTCCGCATCGAGGTGACCCGCGCGGGCGCCGTGCTCGGAACACCCGCCTATATGTCTCCCGAGCAGCACCGAGGAGTGCCGACCGGCCCGTCGAGCGACCAATACAGCTTCTGCGCCGTGGCCTACGAGGCGCTCTACGGCGTACGACCGTTCACGGGGCCCAACCGCATCGCGATCGCGCTGGCTATCCATCGCGGACTCGCCTGCCCGCCTCCCGAAGGCCACGGGGTTCCGCCAGCCCTGCACCAGGTCCTCGTCCGGGGGCTGGCCCCCGATCCCCGCGATCGATGGCCCTCCATGGAAGATCTCGTCGACGCCATGGAGGCCGCCAGGGGCATCCACCGTCGCCGGATCCTCCCCACCGTGCTGGCTGGCACGGCGGCGCTACTGCTCGCAGTGCTGACGATGATGCTCTGGTGGCGACCCACGACCGCCGCCGCCGCGCCCGACTACGTGCAGACGCTGGTTCACAAGGCCAACGCCGCCGCCGCCCGAGCCCGCTGGGTCTACCCCAACGCCGACAAGATCTACGACACGGCGCTCTTCTGGGCCTCCGAGGTCGCCCAGCAGGACCAAGAGCGGGCCCAGCAACTGCGTCAGGAGATGGGCGCGGCCCTGGTGGGCCTGGGCGACTCCTTGTGGCACCACGACGGCGGGCGGCTGCTCGCCCGTGAGTTCTACCTGCAAGCGGTGCTCTTCGACGGGAGCCTGAGCGAGGCCCGCAGGCGCAGCGGCTTCACCAACGTGGAGATCGCCGACCTCCGGGCCCGGGCGCTGGCCGGGGAGCTGACCGCGCCCGAGATCGAAGCCGGTGACGATCTGGCGTTCCTCGTGGCCACCGTAGTCAATGCGCCCGCGTCGATCTCCGACGAAGAGGTCGTGCAGCGCCTGATCGCGACGGCCCAAAGCAACCGCACCAAGCGCGCGAAGCGATCGACTCGGTCCCTCGAGCACGACCCCGACCCATCCACCGACGAGGCTGACGATGACGACGACCTCGTGCTCGACCCCGACCCATCCACCGACGAGGCCGACGATGACGACGACCTCGTGCTCGACCCCGACCCATCCACCGACGAGGCTGACGATGACGACGACCTCGTGCTCGACCCCGACGCCGTGGATCCAGCCAGAGCAGCCAAGAAGCGCGCACGACGTCGTCGGAAGGCGCGAGCCAGGTCGTTGGTCGCCGAAGGGAACGAATTCCGCCGTGCGGGCCAGGTCGACGCGGCCGAGCAACGCTACCGCAGCGCTCTACGCCTCGCTCCCCGCAATGGTCACGCCTACGACGGCCTCCAGCGGCTGCGGTTCAACGCAGGGCGCTTCGCCGACGCGGTTCGCTACGCCGAGAAAGCCGTGCGCTGCCAGCCGCGGAACGCACGATACCGGCGCCACCTCGGCGACGCGTACTACAAGACGGGCCGATTGATGGACGCCCGCCGCGCCTACACCAAGGGGGCCAAGCTCGGAGACGACAAGGCCCGCGAACGACTGAAGAAGGTCAGCTGAACGTAAACCGACGATACCTTCGTCGACAAGGAGCACCACGATGCCGAGCATCAACCCAAAGATCGTCGAGCACACCGCCCTGTTGCTCGGACTCGGCCTGGGTAGCATGGCCTGGGATTGCGTCCAGGTCGACCCCAACGGCTTCGAGCCGTGTCGCCAGGGCACGAAGTATTGCGCCTGTGCACCACTGGAGAAGTGCGACAGTGGGCTCGAGTGTGTCGACGACCGCTGTACACCAAACGACCAACAGGCTTCGTCCATGGCCGACCAGAGCACGGGAGGCGAGCCAGGCGAGCCCGAGGGCTCACAGGGCGACGAAACTACCACGAGCGCCATGACCGAAGGCGACCACGGCGACCACGGCGACCACGGCGATCACGGCGACCACGGCGACCACGACCTCGAGTTCTACTTCGACGTGTCCCCCTACCTCGACATGGGGCACGAATGCCCACAGCACGATGAGTATCAGCCCACCTTCATCTGGATCCCCAACACCGATGAAGACACGATCTCGAAGATCGACGTCGAGACAAGCGTCGAGATCGAGCGCCATCGGACCGCGCCTCCCGGCCACGAGGGGGCTCCCGCTCGCGTCTCGGTCAACCGCCGCGGCGAGGTCGTCGTGGCCAATCGTCACGGTGGTGTGGTCAAGTTCTACGCCACCGGAGCACCCGATCCGTATCGATCGCCCAACGATCACGGGACCCCGCCATGGGACTCGGACGCGAGCCGAGCGTGGTACCAGCCTCTCGAGCCCCACATGAAGCTCGACGCGCTGGCCTGGACTCCTGGCCGCTGCTGCTCGGATCCGGTCAGGGGTATGGTCGAGCACGACGACAAAGTGTGGGTCGCCGGGGTCGCCGAAGGCCGCGTCGCGGTGTTCTTGCTCGACGCAGAGGCCGGCGAGATCGAGCAGACCTTCGACGAGGACCGGAATCTCGACCTCGCGGGGCCCTGGAAATTCATCGGCGCCGTCGTGGATGCCGACGGCAGCTTTTGGGGGATCCGCCCCGAGCTCAATCAGCTGATCTCCATCGATCTGGAGACCCACGAAATCCACAGCTGGCCTACCCAGGCCGACGTTCACGGACTCGCCGTCGATCAGCAAGGATCGATCTGGACCTGCGCCGCCGCGGAGCTCCGCCGGCTGGACCCGAGCTCCAAGACATGGATCTCGGTGAGATCTGCGCACACCGACGGAACCTGCGTCGTCGACACGAACGGCACACTCTGGGTCACGAGCTCGGAATCCAAGCTATACAAACTCGACGACGGCTCGCTCACGGTCGACACGGGGTTCGACCTCGAGAGCCCAGCCCAAGGGCTCAGCATCGACTTCTACGATAGGCTGTGGGTCGTCTCGAGCAAAGGCGTGGCCCATCGGTACGACCCGCACAGCCCGAATGGAGATCTGCTTACCGTCGAGATCCCGCCCGGTGCGATCACCAACAATAGCGACATGACCGGATTCCATCTTCATCAGCGACCCCGCTGCACCGAGCCACCGCCGGCGCCGGCGCCGGAGCCGGCGGGCTGAACGAACTCGGCGAGAGTCCACCGTCAACCAACATCGGATGGACTTGGCCGGTCACCCCTCAACGGCGAATGCTCGACTCTCATGGCGAACGGACAACGAGCACTCTTCGCCGCGGTACTGATCCTCGCCATGCTGCTGGGCGGTCAGGCCCAGGCGGCCACGCCACCGGCCACGTTCGAGCCGTGTCGAGTCGCCGTACTTCCGACGGACGTCGACCACCACGGGCAGGCCGAGTACCCCCCGGATACGGGTACCCGAGCACGCAACATGGTGATCGAGCTCTTCGACGGACGGGGCAACATCGAGGTACTCGAGCCGACCATGCTCGACCATAATAGCAATAGCCCGGCCCCCCCTTGCAACGAGGCGAAGCCTTCGTGCCAGCGCAAGCTCGCCGAGGCCCTCGGGGTCGATTTCGTGGTGGCTCCCGAGCTCTTGCTGGCCGAGGAAGAGTTCTCGGCCTCCCTGGCCCTGGTAGCCAGGGATCGGGCGATCGAGCCCGCTCGGTTTCACCGTGAATGCACGATCTGCAGCCCGGCCGAGCTCGCGGGCACAGTGGGGGCCGTCGCCACCGATGCCCTCGTCGAGATCCTGCGAACACGAGCCACCGCCCCAGAGTCGTTCATCGATCCCTTCTCATCTCGCTCGATCGCGACATCGGACTCGCCCTTTACGGCGAGCGCGTCCCGCCGATCGACTCGCCGGTCGACCCGCCTCGGCAAGCCCTCTGGCCTGATGATCGCCGGGCTCACCACGGCCGGAGCCGGGCTGGCCACCACCGTCGGAGGCACAGTGCTGCTCGCACTCCATGGCAAGAGCGCGGGGTGCCTCGGATTCGACGAGATCTCCCAAGCCACCAAGGTCTCCAAGTTCGGCCAGTTCGAGGGTTGCGTCGCGATCCAGCACAATACCGCTCCGCAGGGCGGGGTGCTGCTGGGTACGGGGCTCGCCCTGGCCACCGCCGGGGTGGTCATGTTCATCGTGAGCCGGCGGGGCAAGGCCAGCGGGCGAACCAAAGCCAAGGCCAAAGCCAAGACACGGGTGACCGCGGCGCTATCGGCCCGGGGAGGCGGCCTCCGGCTGCGATTTTGAAGGGCCTAAAGCGTGCACACGCAGATCTGGTCGGCGCGCGTAGTGCTGCAATCGATCTCCTCGATGATCATGCAGCTATTGCCCATATCGCGGAATGCAGCGAGACAGTCCCCACCCGAGCCGCTACACAGCGCGTCGCAGGACCCATTGGTCTGGGCATAGAACCTGCACTCCTCACCGACCTGCTCACACAGCAGATAGCCCGGGACGGCTCCGTATCGGTCATCGCAGGACTCGGGCGTCATGTCCGTGGTGGTGGTCGTGTCCGGCTCTGCGTCTCCATCTGCGTCTCCATCTCCATCTCCATCTCCATCCGCGGTCGTCGAAGAGCCGGGCGCACCTGCGTCGCCCCCCGCCACGGTCGTCGAGCCCGTCGAGGTTCCATCGGCGAGCCCCCCGGGCTCACCGGTCGACGGCAAGAGATCGGGGCTTACCCCGCCTTCGGCCATCGCCGGTGGCGGCTCGGCATCCGTATCGACCGCGTCTAAAGCGGTGCACTCCGCGGCGTAGCTCCCCGAGTAGCGACCGTAGCGCCGCCCCGACGAGCACGAGGAATCCGGGAAGCTACACACGCTGACGGGCTCACACACTCCGGTCGGTCCGCACTCGTCATCACTGGAACACACGAAGGTCGATACGCTGCACGCCCCACCTCCTCCAACCGACAGCACCGGCAAAAAGACGCCGAGCATGACGTAGCGATGGATCACACGGAAACATCGGGAGCTCGCCCGAAGCATCCACCGACGTCGGACGGTGCGATCACCGTCACGAGTACGACGAACTTCGAGTACCCCTATGCCCACTCCAATGGAGTTTCCTACGACCGCGCGTTCCTTAAGGCAACTTAAACCCACAGGACACGCCCCCAGCGACCGACTCGCACACAAGGGCCCCGCCCCATCGTCCATGCCCGCCGAGCTCGCGCTCATCGTCGGCCGCTACGACGGTGCCCCCCGATCCACGCGATTCGTCGAGTGACCGCACGTCTGCGCTGCGCCTCCCCGAACGCACCCGAACGGCCGCCACCCCCGCCCTACTCCACCTGCCCTACTCCACCCGCCCTACTCCACCCGCCCTACTCCCCTCTCGCCACCCCCGCCAAAACCATGGTGTAACCCCTCTCAATGTCCGCGCAGCTGTCCAGCCAGCCCGCCTCGGTGTTCACCAGCCGCCGCACCGTCCTCGCCGAGCACCTCGGCGATGCCACCGCCCTCGTGTTCGCAGGGGGCCTGCGCGCTCGCAACTACCCCGCGAACGTGTTCCCCTACCGGGCCGACAGCCACTTCCTCTACCTGGTCGGCGCGGCCCTCCCCGACGCGGCCTTGCTGGTCCAGGGCAAGCGCGCCGAGCTGTTCGTCCCCCCCCAAGACAAGGACGACCCCCTGTGGCACGGCCCACTCCCCGGGCCCGACGACATCGCCCGGGCCACCGGGGTCGACGCGGTCCGCCCGCTCGACGATCTACCGAGGGCGCTCAAGGCCGCCGGCGGCGGCGAGCGAGTCAGCACCCTGCCCTCGGCCGATCCCCTCACCCGCTACCGGCAGCGTACGCTGCTGGGGCGACGCTGGCCCGGTCAGGTGTTCCCGCCGCCCGGGGAGCTCCGCGACACCGATCTGGTCCTGGCCGATGCCATGATCGCCCTGCGCCTTACCCACGACGCGGCCGCGCTGGCCATGATCCGTCGCGCCGTGGATGGCACCGCCGCCGCCCACCGGGCCGGCATGGCCACCACGCGACCCGGGGTGCTCGAGCACGAGGTGCGCGCGGCGATGGAACGCGAGATCCTCAGCCGCGGCATGGCGCCCGCCTATAACAGCATCGTCACCGTCCACGGTGAGATCCTGCACAACACCACCTATGACCATACGCTCGGCGAGCACGATCTGGTGCTCGCCGACGTCGGCGCGGAGCTGGAGGGCTGGGCCAACGACGTCACCCGCACCTGGCCGGTTCACGGCACGTTCTCGGGGCCACAGCGGGCGCTCTATGAGATCGTGCTGCAAGCCCAGCTCGACGCGATCGCCCGGGTTCGGTCCGGGGTGCGCTACCGCGACGTCCACCTGACGGCCTGCCTGACGCTGGCCCGCGGCTTGGTCGACGAGGGCCTGCTGCGCGGCGACCCCGAGTCGCTGGTGGAGCGCGGCGCCCATGCGCTCTTCTTCCCCCACGGGGTCGGCCACCTGCTGGGCCTGGACGTGCACGACATGGAAGACTTGGGCGATCGCGCCGGCTATGCCCCCGATCGCGCCCGCAGCGATCAATTCGGGCTGGGCTACCTCCGCCTCGACCGCGATCTGGCCCCCGGCATGGTCGTCACGATCGAGCCGGGGCTGTACCTGGTCCCCGCGATCCTCGAGCGAGAGTCGCTGGTCGGGCCCTTCGTGGCCGATCGCAGCTTCGATCCGGAGCGATTGCACCACTTCTCCGAGGTTCGGGGGATCCGTATCGAGGACGATGTGCTCTGCACGACCACCGAGCCCGAAGTGCTGACCGCAGCCATCCCCAAGCAGCCCTCCGCGGTGGAAGCGGCGGTTATGGGATAGGCCGTCGCCGCTGTGTTACGCTCTGCCACGGCCTTTTCGGCCGGACCGGAGCTGCTTTTTCATGCGACTGCGCCCGCTGCTCGCTCTGACCGGCCCCGTGCTGCTGATGCTGCCGGGGTGTACCAGCGACCTTCCCGCGCCCACCAACTACGTGCCCCCGGAGCCGCTGCGACCGGCGAACGAGCTGGTGGTGGACTGCGCGATGCTCCCGCTCACGGCCAAGGGAGCGCGCTACGAGCAAACCCCCGAAAACGACCCCGACGGCGACGGGCCCTACAAGATCACGGGGCGACTCGACGACTTTACCTACGTGTACTCCGCCACGGGTGAGCTGCCCGCCGGGCTGATCCTCGACGAGCAGACCGGGCAGCTGTCGGGCACGGTGGAGGCCGATCCGAACGTCTACACCTTCGACATCAACGTCGAAGACCAAGACGACCCCGACCGCTACAGCGCCACCGGTACCTGCTCGATCACGGTCAACCAGCAGCTGAACGCACCGCTATCGCTCGACATGACGCCCTACTGCCTGCGCATGGATGATAGCGACACCCTGCTGTCGCTGGTGCTCCCCGACACGGGCGACGGCTCGCCCATCACCTGTGACGCCCCGGGCGGCAACGGCAACGGGCGCCGACCCAGCGGGATCGAGGTCGATTCCGAGACCTGTCGGCTCACCGGTGCCATCGACGAGGAACGCCGAGGCACCTGGGTGTTCATGGTGCGGGGCACCCAGTCGGGGCGGGAAGTGTTCGTGCCCTACTGCGTCACCAACGACGCCCCGCAGGGCTACGACATCACCGCCAGCCACAGCGGACTCGACAACGCCGAGCTCATCCCCGTGGTGCGGACCTACGATCCCACCATGCCCTTCGAGTTCTACGACGAGACCGAGCCCGATCCTCGGTATGACGTGCTCAGCCCGGGCACGTGCGATTCACAGTGCTGGTTTAGCTTCTCGTATTCTCGAACGCTCGCCCCGGTCCAACGCATCCAGGCGGTGGACGAAGATCCCTGCCGATCCAACGAGGATGGCTTTTGCCTGGCGCCATCGCGCCTGATAGGAGAGGCGCCGCACGACGGCTTCCTCCATGGGATCTACGTCAGCGGCCCGGCGGTCCCCGAAGAGTTCCGCGAGCGCTCGTGGATCCTGAGCACGGCGGTCAGCTACTGCATCGCCGACTCCAACGAGGGCTGCGATGACGTGCAAGCCCAGGGCGACGGGGCCCTCGAGTTCGGCCTGATCATGGTGCCCGAGTGAACCCTGCGTGGCCACCACCCCTCAGTCACAGCGAGAACAGCGCTTTGCGCGGGCCATGGACCGCGAAGTGGCCCCGCTGTGGCATGACCGCTTCGCCCGGCTGATCTTTCGCCACCTCCCGCGAGGTGTCGACGCATTCACCCTCGATGTGCACTGCGGCCCCGGCCGCACCACCGCGGAATTGCTCGAGCGCCTCGGCCCGGGCACGCGCGTGCTCGCCCTCGAGCCCGACAACGCGCTGCGCACCCTGGCCAAGAACCGCATGCGGCCGGAGTGGAAGGGCCGCGTGTACCTCAAGGACGGCGCCCTGGCCGAGGTGGTCGGCATGGGCGCCGATACCTACGACCTGGTCGTGGCCAACCTGGTGCTGGGCGAGGTCCACAACTTCGACGAGTCCTTGCGCGAGATCCTACGCGTGACCAAGCCCGGCGGACACGTGCTGGCCACCCTACCCATGGTCGGCACCTGGGCCGAGGTGGAAGATCTGTTCCGCGAGGTCCTGCTGGCCGCCCGGCACAAGGACGCCGCCCGACGCCTGCGTCACCTCAAGCGGCTGCGCCCCACCGGACCCGAGCTCGCGGCCGCGGTCCAGGCCTTAGGGGTGGGGCCCGACCACTTCGTCGTCGAGCAAGAGCGTAGCTCGCTTTTGTTTGCCAGCGGGCGCGAGTTCCTGTTCTCCCCGGTCATCGAGCACGGCCCCCTGCGGGTGTGGAAGGCGATCCTCGGCGACCACGACAAGCCCCAGGAGCTGTTTTGGAAGCTCAAGGAGTCGATCGACACGTACTACGCCGACGGCGTGTTCTCGGTGACCGTGGTGCTGGGCCTGCTGCACATCCGGGTGCCCGAGGTGGGCTCGGCCGGGGCCCACGCCGCCGCCGAAACGGCCGGGGAGCACTGGCGCCGCTACCCCGAGCTGGACTTGCTGTTCCAGCGAGCCGAGCAGGCCGAAGACGAGGACATCGACATCGATCTCGATCTCGATCTCGATCTCGAGGATGACAGCGACGACGACGAAGACACGGCGGTGATGAGCCCACCGCCGCACGCGGACCCTCCGCCCAGCGCGTCGTCCTCGTCCATGAACATGAGCATGAGCCAGGAAGACAAGGCGATCTTCGCCCAGATCGACCAACCGAAGGCGACCCAGGACGACAACACCGAGCTCGACGCCCTGCTCGACCAGGTGCTGGAGTACGCCAAGCCCCAGGATGAGCTCGAACACGTCGACGAGCTCGAAGACCTCGAGTACAAGGAGCTCTTCGCCGAGGAAGACATCAAGCGGCCCGGTGAGACCCTCAAGCGGATCAAGTCGCTGCTCCCGCCGCCCCCGGTGATCCCTCCTCCTCCCCCTACCTCTCGCGGCCGCAAGAAACGCAAATGAAGCGACACGCGACTGTTGCGGCCATTCGGGTGGCTACCGGGCTGACGCTCTGCCTCGGGCTGCTCGCCACCGGCGGCTGCGAGCGCGCCGAGTCGCCGCCCCCGACAGCCCGCGCGGGGCGACCGACCTCGTCCACGCCGATCCCCCAGCCGGAACCCCAGCCGGAACCCCAGGCCCAACCCTCGGCCCGCACGCCCGAGGCCGCGGCCCGAGCCCCCACCAGCGGGTCGCCGCCGAGCACGATTCCCGTGCGCAAGGACGGTACGGTGCTCGCCGACTCGGAGCTGATGGGCACCCGAGTGTCGATCAACGTGTGGGCCGGCGACCCCTCCACGGCCGACACAGCCGCAGCCGGGGCCGCGGTGCAAGCCGCGTTCGACGAGATGGCCCGGCTGGAGCAGATCATGAGCGAGTGGCGGTCCACCAGCGAGCTGTCCCGGCTCAGCGACGGCGCCGGCGGACCCGCGCGCCCGCTCAGCCCCGAGCTGCTCGAAGTGCTGCTCGCCTCCCGCCGGATCGCCCAAGACACGAACGGCGCCTTCGACCCCACCTTCCACGGCGTGGGGCAGCTGTGGAGCTTCGCGCCCGGATCGACCCCGCCCTCGCCCGAGCAGGTGAAGGCCAAGCTGCCGCTGGTGAACTGGCAAGGCCTCGAGCTCGACCAGGCCCAGGGTACGGGGCGGCTACGCGAGCCAGGCATGATGCTGGGGCTCGGCGCGATCGGCAAGGGGTTCGCGGCCGACAAGGCCTCCGCCCTCCTCGCCGCGCGCGGCTTTCCCGACCACGTGGTCGAAGTCGGCGGCGACACCTATGCGGCGGGGACCAAGGGGGGCAAGCCGTGGATGGTGGGGATCCAGCGGCCGCACACCCGCGGGGTGGTGGGGGCACTGCCGACCCGCGACCGAGCGGTGGTCACCTCGGGGGACTATCAGCGCTTCTTCGAGCATGAAGGGAAGCGCTACGCCCATATCCTCGATCCCCGCACCGGCTGGCCGATCCCCGCCGATCGCAGCCCCAAGAGCGTGACCCTGGTGGCCGATACGGCCACCGACGCAGACGCCTACTGCACGGCAGTGGCGGTGATGGGCGTGGACGCGGGCATGGCGTTCGTAGAGGAGCGCGCTGGGCTCGAGGCGGTCATCATCACGCAGGACGACGAGATCCGGATCTCCAGGGGGCTCGAGCGCGAGCTGGTGCGTCCACCGAGCCAGCCCGCGCAGCCCGCTCCGGCGCCCGCACAATCCCGATAGCTGAAGGAACGAGACGACGATGGCCAAGAAACAGACCGAGCAAGAACAAGAAAAGCGAACCAGCGTCGCCAAGCTCAAGGTCGGCGACTATATGTCCGAGACCCAGTACTACCAGGTCGTCGAAAAATCGGACAAGCAAGTCAAGGTTCGCAACGAGCGTGGCTACGAGTTCTATGTGGGGCACTCGATCGTCGAAGAAGGCATGTACTCGGCCAAGCAATTCGACAAGAAGGTCGAGGTCACGCGCACGCAGATCTGCGAGATCCTCGAGAACGCTGGCGACTCGATCTTCACGGTCAACTTCAACAAGCAGCTCAAGGAAAAAGACGTACTGACCGAGATCCTCGCGGCGATCGAAGAGGACGAGGGCGGCAGCGGCGAGGTCTCCAAAGCCCTCAAGACCAAGATCAACGCCGCGATCAAAAAGGGGGTCAAGGGGGAGCTGCGAACGCTGATCGGCTACTTGATCAAGACCGAGGCCAAGATGGGGCGCAGCCAGGTGATCGACCTGGAGGCGCCGGCGAATCGGCGCTATCGGCTGGTCGATCACCGCACGATCAACTGGCTGATCCTCAAGAACGTGAAGTACGTGGCCAAGAAGTAGGCGCTAGTCCATCTGACACGTACAGATCAAGTCCGCGTGGAACTGTGAGTTGCACGCAAAGGTCTCCGCAGAGGCGAGGCAGCCGTCGTTGAGCTCGTCGGTAGCGCTCGTGCACTGGCCACCGCCGCTCGCACACAGGCTCGAGCACGAATCGAAATCGTCGAGCCAACTATAGAAGACGCAGGTGTTCGGCTCGTCTGCCATGCACAGCTGGAAGCCGGGCAATCCGCCGTAAAGAGCCGCGCAATCGAGGACGCCCGTCTCTGTGCTCGAGCCCGCGCCCGTCCCCTCACCACCGCCTCCGGTGTCGAGGGCCGGGCCTTCGGTCAGATCGGTATCTCCCGAGGCATCTAGAACTCCGCCCTCACCCGACGAGGAGAACCCGGTGCTCGAGGGACCGTCGACCCCGTCGACCCCGTCGCTCTCACCAAAGCCGGCGTCCGTGCCAGAGGCAGGCCCAACGGAGCCCGAGCCATCACCCGTTACGCCCCTGGACCCCACCTCCCCCGCGTCATCACCGGTGGTCATCGAACCCGGCGGCAGCACACACCGGTTCGAGAGGCTCTCGGGCGCGAGGACTCCGTAGCGACGCCCACTTTCGCAGGTTGGGTCGCCAAAGCTACAGTAACCGCTGGCCTCGCACCATCCGAACACACCTCCCGTCTGGCACTGCTCGGAATTCGAACATGTAAAGACGTCGCTTTGGCAAGCAACAGGCAGCACGCCCAGAATGTTCAAGATCGCGACACTCGCGACCCATCTCCACCGTCCCATATCCGTACAGTACCATGGATCGTCGATCGTGGGCGAATCATCGTTTCGAACATCACGTTCCGCTGCTCGCAAGAGAACTAGAGGCCATGACTCTATCGTTGCATGGCGGTCTCGCCCTGGAGGCCCTTGGACATACTCGAAATGCCCCGAATATACCGCAGCGGATCAAAGTGTTCCTCCAAATGGCCATAAGTCGCCACGGTTCGAAGGACAGCATGTGAACTCTGCGATCCATTATCTATCTATCTATCCATCCATCCATTATCTATCCATTGGTCGCTGCTATTGAATCAAGATATGACAGAAGGCACATACTTCTGGGTAACCACAAGATCCTCCCTGCGGTGGCGAGCAGGATCACAATGCTCGCCTCGACGAGCCATGGCGACGTCTACCGTCCGACCGATCAACCAGGCCCGCCGCAAGACACGACGACCACCCCGTCGGCGGACCGACGGTCTTCACGTGGGCCAAGGCCACGCCTGCGGCCTGGTCAACCCGCTCCCCTACGCCCCCACTTCGTCTTCGAGACCCCGACCAACCACGGGCACTCTCATGCATCCCCCCTCCCCCGTCGCATCCACCAAGATCTCTTGGATTCTGACCCTTGAACACAAAGACGTGCGAAACCGCCGGCTTGAAATCCGGGGCAGGATGCCCGCTTCACGCCCTCTTTGCGGCGGGGCAAGAACTGCGCCAATAGCGCACAGAACCCCACCACGAGCCGCCCAAGAGCGTCCATGGCACTCTGCGCCTGTCGAAGATGCGAACGATCGACCCGGACGAGCTCGCGCAGGTCGTACAAGCACTCGAGCGGAGCAAGCAGCAACTCGATGCGCTGGTCGTCCGAGGAGTCCGCACCGCCGGACCCGGTGAGCTCGGCGAGCTCGATGCCCTGCGCCACGAGCTGGACCGGGTGGGCGCCCATCACCTGGCCCAGCGCATGGCTGGCCTGGTCGCCGCCATGCGCAACGACGATCCCAAGGCCGGCCGCGCCCTGCTGCGCACCCAGACCAGCCTGCACCTGTTCGACCGGATCCTTACTATGGAGGTGGTCGGCGAGCAGCTGGCGGCTATGGTCGTGACCCCCGAGCCGGACCACCCGCCGGACCACCCGCCGGACCATCCGCCGGACCACCCGCAAGACCACCCGCAAGACCACCCGCAAGACCACCCGCAAGACCACCCGCAAGACCGCGAGCCCACGCCATGAAGCCCCCCACTGGGACGGATGCCGAGCGCCTGCGAGGCCTGCTCGATGAGCTCGGAGACACGATCGAGCAGCTGCTGATGGGCGGCATGACCACGGCGTCCCGAGCCACCCGTCAAAAGCTCGATGTGGCGTTCCGCGAAGCCTCCAAGCGACAGCTGAGCCGGCTGGCGGTCAGCCTCCGCGTGGTGATGCAGCAAGTGGAGCACTACCTGGCCAAGGACCCAAAGTTCTCGCCCCGACGGCTGTCCATGTTCTGCAACCGGGTGTGGGTCCTCGCCCGCGGCATGGCAAACTCCATGAAGTCGGACGACACCGAGCGATTCGCCCACCTGGCGCTCGACCGCCGCCTCGAAGCCGTGGATGCGATCGAGGCGGTGACGCTGGGGGTGATGAAGAAAATGCTGCCCGGCGTGTGCGCCTTCGACTTTCACATGCGCGTGCTGAACGACGGAGCGCTGGGCTCCCCCGCGGTCTACTCGCTGGTCTTTCCGCTCAAGAAGGGCAGCAAGATCCCGCCCGAGGCCCTGCTCGAGCTGGCCCTACCCCAAAAATGGAAGCCGCGGATCCTGCTCGACGGCACGGTGATCACCTTCCACCATCCCACGCTGGTCCACGATCCTTCGGGCCTGCGGATCCAGACCCCCCGGGACAACCCCAAGAGCAAGGCCGAAGCCGGGCCCGCCTTCGACGACTGGGAGCAGCTGCCTGGGTGGGATCCCGCGCTCGCGCTGCGGCGCGTTCGAGAGCACGAGATCGACCCCATCGAGATCCCCAACGAGCTGCAGGAGCTGGCCGTGTTCGACGACTGGCGGCTGTCGGCCGCGCGCGAGGACGAAAACCGACCGCGCCACGTCTACCCCGTCCACACCGCCGGCCTGGAGCTGGACGGCATCGCGTCCTCCGAGGCCGAAGGCGCCACGCTACGCGACAACCTCCAGCGGATCCTCGCCGGCAAGCTCCCCGTCGGTCACGGCCCGGGTGCCCCCAAGTCCCAGACCAAGACCAAGACCAACTCCCGCAAGCGCTCGACCCAGAACAAGACCGCCCGCCCCAAGGCCTCCCCCGATCCCTCACCTCCTCGGGATCCCCGAGCTGGCCGACTGTTTGGCATCGTCCACTACGAGACCTGCCGTTTGGTCATGCACCCGCTCTCGCTCATCACCCAGCGAGGACCCATCCACTTGATGGTGGCCTCCGAGGGGGTCGACAAGAAGGCCCTGCTAAAGAGCCTGAAGTTCTAGAGGAACGCACCGTGGCAACCAAGAAGAAGACCGCCAAGAAGACTCCGGCCAAGAAGACCGCGACCAAGACCGCGACCAAGAAGGCCGGCTCGGGCCACGAACCTGCGCCAGCCGCGAAGAAACAGAACGCCGAGGTCCTGCGCGAACCCGCCGAGGTGGCCTACGCCGAGCAGATCGAGGCCCTCGTGCAGAACGACGACGACACCCCGCCCATGTCGTGGCGGCTGTCGCCGCGCGCGGTGCTGACCTACGTGACTGGCGGCCAGACCCTCACCGCGACCATCGACGGCAAGAAGCAAGACGTCGAGATCACCCGCAAGTTCTTCGGCGACGACACTGTGGTCGAGCGAGCGATCGTCACCCTGGCCTCGGAGCGGGCGTTGCTGCTCGTCGGCGAGCCCGGCACGGGCAAGAGCTGGCTGTCCGAGCACCTGGCCGCGGCAGTCAGCGGCAACTCCAGCCTCACGATCCAGGGCACGGCCGGGACCACCGAGGAGCACATCAAGTACTCGTGGAACGTGGCCCGAGTGATCGCCGAGGGCTATACGCTGGCCAACCTGGTGCCCTCACCCACCATGAACGCCATGCGCACCGGTGCGGTGCTGCGCTTCGAGGAGATCACCCGCTGCGTCCCCGACGTGCAGGACGCCCTGGTGTCGATCCTCTCCGACAAGGCGATCGCCGTGCCCGAGCTGCCCGAGTCACCGCTTTTGTGGGCCAAGCCGGGCTTCAACGTGATCGCCACCGCCAACACCCGCGACCAAGGAGTCAACGAGCTGTCGGCCGCCCTCAAGCGACGCTTCAACTATGTGCACATCCCCATCGTGGGGGATCAGCGCACCGAGCAAAAGATCGTCAAGCAACGCACCAGCGAGCTGATGCAGCGCTACAACATCGAGGCCCGGGTCGATCCGCCGATCCTCGACCTGCTGACCACCGTGTTCCGCGAGATCCGCCACGGCAAGAGCAAAGACGGCGTAGGACTCAAAAAGCCCGGCACCACCATGAGCACGGCCGAGGCGATCGGCTGCGCGCTCGATGCCGCCCTCCATGCGCGCTACTTCGGCGACGGTCGAGTCAGCGCCGCAGACATCGCCCGCAACCTCGCGGGCTCGGTGGTCAAGGAAGATCTGGCCGATCTGGCCGCGCTGCGCGAGTACGCCTCGCTCGTGGCCAAGAAGCGCGCCACCAAGGATCCCGCCTGGAAGGACTTCCACGCCGCCCTCACCGCGGCCGTACGCTGACATGGGCTCACGCGTCGATATCCGCGAGGTCGCCGGCCTCGTCCTCGACCTGCCCGCCCTGCTCGGGCGGGTGGACCGTGTGCTCGGGCAGGAGCTTCACTGGTTCCCGGTGCGCCACCACTCCCCCACCGTCGCGCACCACCTGGGTGCGACGATCCGCGCCCGCAAACCCGCGTTGGTGCTCATCGAGGGCCCCTGCGAGGCCAACCACCTGCTGCCCCACCTGCTCGACCGCAAGACGCGACCGCCGGTGGCGATCTACTCGAGCTATCGCGACGACGACAACGTGCTGGGACGCGCCGGGATCGACACCCCGGCCGTGGACATCCCCGCTCGCTTCGCCGCGTGGTACCCCGTGCTGCCCTACTCGCCCGAGCTGGTCGCGATGGCGGCGGCCCGCGAGGTGGGGGCCGATTGCGCGTTCATCGATCTACCCCACCATGCACTCATCGAGCCGGGCCAGTCGCTGGGCCGGCCGCCAGGCAACGCCGAGCCCCCGCCCTCGAGCGACGAGCTCACCACGGCAACTCCCAGCGCCGCCCCCCCGACCGCGACCCTCCCCGCCCAGGAGGCGGGAGGCGCCGAGCACCTGATCGTCCGCAGCGAGTTCTATCAGCGCCTGGCGGCCGCGGCGGGCTTTCGCACCTTCAATGAGGCGTGGGACAGCCTCTTCGAGGTCGGCGGAGTTCGACGCGATCGTGAGGACTTTCGTCGCGACCTGGCTTACTTCTGCGCCGCGGCCCGGGCCACCACCGATCCCCAGCAGATCGCCGACGACGACACGCTGCCCCGCGAGCGCTTCATGATCCGCGAGATCCGGCGACAGATCACCCAGCGCGGGCTCGGTGAACAAGACGTCGTCGTCGTCACCGGCGGATTCCACATGCTGCTCGATCGCGACGACCCCACCGAACCACCGCGACCGCCGCCAGGTACCCTGCACACCACCGTCGTTCCCTACTCCTACTATCGCGTCGCGGAGATCTCGGGCTACGCGGCGGGCAACCGCGCCCCCGCCTTCTACCAGCTCCAGTGGGACGCGATCTCCAAGGCACGTGATCACGACGACCTGGTCATCGAGCATGTCACCCGTGTGCTCCGCCGCGGTCGCCGCAAAGGCGACGTCCTGTCCTCGGCCGACGCCATCGCGGTCACCCAGCACGCCATGATGCTCGGCCGCCTTCGCGGCCGCAGCGAGCCCACCCTCGACGACATCGAGGACGCGCTGCTGACCTGCTGCTGCAAGGGCGACCCCCAGCAGGTGGGCCTGGACCTGCTGGCGGCCATGCGCGACGCGGCGGTGGGCAGCCGGGTCGGCAAGGTCACCGACGCGCTGGGCCAGCTGCCGATCGTGGCCGACTTCTACGCGCAGGTCAGCGATCTATCCCTGGGGTCGATCCTCGACAAGGATCTCGACCAGCGGCTCACGCTCGATCGCAAAGACCCCGAGCACGCGCGTCGCTCCGCGTTCCTGCACCGGCTGGTCTTCCTGGGCGTGGGCGCCTGTGCGCTCGAGACCGCCGGCAACGGACTCGACGGCACGATCTTCCAGGAGGACTGGCGCTTGCGCTGGTCGCCTCGGGTCGAGCCCACCCTCATCGAGCGCAGCCAGTACGGAGACACCATCCAGAGCGCGGCGATCGCCAAGCTGGAGGAATCGCTGGCTCATGATCGCCTGTCGGCCGGCGCCACCACCCGGCGGATCGTGGAGGCCCTCGACATGGATCTGCCCGGCTTTGCCCATCGGATCGACGTGATCTGCGGCCCGACCATCGACGACGACGCACGCTTCGTGTCGCTGGCCGAAGCCCTCACCCACCTGCTCGTGCTCGACAAGCGCGCGAGCTATCAGGGCTTGCGCCGCGACGTGACCGGCGAGCTCGTCGGTCGCTGCTTTTCCCGGGCCAGCTTTGCGATCCCCAACATTGCGTCGGTTCCGCCGCAGGAGGAGGCCGACGTGATCGCGGGGCTCGTGGCGATCGCCGACGCGGTGATCTCCGAGACCAAGCTCGGCCTCGATCGCGATCTCTTCGCCGAGTACATCAAGATCGCGGCCGCCGACACCACGGTGATGACCATGCGAGGGGTTTTTCTCGGACTGCTCGCCGAGATCCGCATCATCGAAGCCGGTGATCTCGCCGCCGAGATCACCGGCCTGGCCCGCGGCTCGGTCGAGACCATGCTAGGCGCCGGTGATTTCGTGCGCGGGGTGATGGAGGTCTCGCGGACCTCGTTGATGCTGGGCGCCGACGCGATCATCGAGGCGGTCGACGAGCTCTTACGCGCGGCCGACTGGGAGACCTTCTTGACCATGCTGCCGCGCCTGCGCGAGGCGTTCACTCGGCTGCAGGGGGCCGATCTGGGCACGATGTGCGACCGCGTGGCGCTCCGCTACGGCCTGCGCGAGGCCGAGGAGCTCGACCTGGATCTGACGGTGGGGGCGGCGGCCCTGATGGCCACCATCGACCACCGCGTGGCCGAGATCATGGATGGATGGGAGCTGTGAGCCGATGGCCCAACACGACGATCCGAGCCCGGCCGACGTGGCCGCTATTTCCCGCTGGCGGCTGGTGCTGGGCAACACCGCCGAAGAGCACGGCATGACCCTGGCACCCGGGCAAGGCCACGAGCGGCTCGACGCGGTCTGCGACTATCTGTTTGGCCAGAGCGAGGGCGGCGGAGCAAAGAGCGGCCACAGCCGCGGCCCAAACCATCGCCAGCGCTCGCGCCAGGGCGGACGCGGGCGGGGCCGCTCGCTCGACGTGCCCACCTGGATCGACGCCGTCCACGAGCTGTTCCCTCGGGCCGCCCGCGAGGTGCTGGAGCGCGAGCTGGTCTCGCGCAAGGGCATCGACCAGCTGCTCGACGAGCCTCGCTTGCTCGAGAAGGTCGAGCCCAACATCGAGCTGGTCAAGACGATCCTCACCCACCAGGACATGCTCAACCCCAAGACCCGGGTCTTGGCGCGCAAGATCATCGAGAAGGTCGTCGCCGAGCTCAAGGACAAGATCAAGGTCCAGGTCGAGCCCGCGATCGTCGGGGCGCTCCGCCGCGATCGTCACTCGCCCCGCGCGGTGTTCCGCAACCTCGACCTGCCCACCACCCTGCGCCGCAACCTCCACAACTACGACCACGACCGCCAGCAGCTGGTCGTCGACCGCCTGTTCTTCTACGCGGCCGAGCGCAACAAGCGGCCCTGGCACATCATCGTGGCCGTGGACCAGTCGGGCTCCATGCTCGACTCGGCCGTGTTCTCCGCCGTGATGGCCTCGATCTTCTACGAGCTGCCCGCGGTGCGGACCTCGCTATTTCTGTTCGACACCGACGTCGTCGATCTGAGCGACCAGGTGGGGCAGCCGGTCGACGTGCTGTTGAAGGTGCAGCTGGGCGGCGGCACCCACATCGCCCACGCCATGCGCTACGCCCAGCAGCTCGTGCGCGAGCCGGCCCGCACGATCGTGGTCCTCATCACCGATTTCTACGAAGGAGGGCCCGAGCACGACCTGGTCAAGGTCACCCGCGGTCTGGCCGAGTCCGGCGTGCGGCTCATCGGGCTCGGCGCGCTGGGGTACGACGCTCGACCGGCGTACAACCGCGCAACCGCCGGTCAGCTACGCCGAGTGGGGATGGACATCTTGGTGTGCACGCCCGAGAAGCTGGCGGAGTGTATGGCGCAGATCATCCGCGGCTGAGATTTCTATGCCGAGGCCGGCTCGGGATGCGCGACTGCGTCGCGCCCGGCCTCGGTCTTGCCCAAGCGGCGCCCAGGAGGAACGGAAACGGGCGTTTACTCGCTAGCGACCGGGCGTACCAGCCCCCTCAATACGAGTGCTCGTCGAGCTTCACCTTCCCCCGAAACACCCAGTACACCGTGGCGGTATACGTGGCCACCAGCGGCATCCCGATGAGCGCGATGATCCCCATCAGCCGCAGCGTGGCCTCGGACGAGGCGGCGCGGTAGATGTCGAGGCTGGGCGCGGCCGAGCTGGAGACCACGATGTTGGGATAGAGCGCGGCCGCGGCCAGGAAGGTCAGTCCCGCGATCGTGGCGCACGAGGAGAGGAACGCCCCCATGGGCCGCCCCCGGGCCAGCCCCCGGGAAATGTTGGCCAAGGCCAACCCTACGAGCACGGGCATGACCCACACGACGGGCCACCGCTCGAAGTTGACCAAGAGGTGAGGCACCCGGGTGAGCGCCAGCCCGGCGACCACGATATTGAGCCCCACGAAGGCGAAGTAGGCCCCCCACGCCCAGCGGCGCACGTGCTGCGCCAGGGGCCCCTCGACCTTGAGCTGTAGATAGAGCGCCCCGTGCATCGCCGCCCCCACCACGGCCAACAGCCCCACCGCGAGGGCAAAGGGCTGGAACAGATCGCCCAGCCTCCCGGCGTAGTGGCCCTGGACCGTGAGCGCAATGCCCCCCACCACGTTGCCCAGGGCCACCCCGAACACCAGCGTGGCCACCAGGCTCGACAGGAAAAAGGAGAAATCCCAGTAGCCCCGCCAAAAGCGAGACTGGCTCTTGCCGCGAAACTCGATGGAGATCGCCCGCCCCACAAGCGAGAGCAGCACGAGGATCACGGGCAGGTAGAAGCCCGAGAGCACGGTGGCGTAGGCCTCGGGGAAGGCGGAGAACAGCGCCCCGCCGAAGGTGACCAGCCAGACCTCGTTGCCGTCCCACAGCGGCCCGATGCTGTTGAGCACCAGGCGGCGCTCGGTGTCCCCCCGCACCAGCGGGAACAGGATCCCCACGCCCAGATCGAAGCCGTCGAGGATCGCGTAGCCCATCAAGAGCACGCCCAGCAGGATGAACCAAGCGATATGTAGATCCATCAGCCGTCGTCCTCCATGGCCAGCGCCGCGCTGCTGCGAGCGGCAACCTCGTCGGCCGTGTCGGTGTAGGAGTGGCCCCCTCGCCCCACGCCGGCCGCAGCCGCGGCCGCGACCAGGCCGGTGGTGCTCGTGCTGCCCGTGCTGCTTGTGGAAGCGGCCGCCGGCTCGGGCGGACCATGGCGGATCTTCTCGTTGACCACGTAGAGCCACACGGCCAGCAGCGCCAGGTAGACCCCGGAGAATGCCACGAGCGACACGAGCACCTGCTCGGGCGGCACCAGGGCCGACACGCCGTCGGAGGTACGCAGCAGGCCGTAGACCACCCAGGGCTGGCGCCCTACCTCGGCCGCCACCCAGCCGGTCTGGTTGGCGATGTAGGGGCCGACCACGGCCACCACAAACAGCCACAGCAGCCACCGCTGCCGAAACAGCACCCCGCGCCACCACAGCACCAGCGCCAGCGAGGTCATGCCGATGAACGCCATGCCTAGCGCCACCATCACGTGGTAGCTGACGAAGGGCACCACCACCGGCGGGCGATCCTCGGGGGGGAACTGGTCGAGGGCGGGCAGCGGCCGGTCGAAATCGTCGTAGACGAGGTAGCTGAGCATGCCGGGGATCCCGATCCCATAGTCGACCCGCTGCTGCTCGACGTTGGGCCAGCCCAGCACCCACAGCTCGGTGCCCTGCTCGGCGCCCTGCTCGGCGGTGACAAAGTGCCCTTCGAAGGCCGCGAGCTTGGCCGGCTGATTGTGGGCGACCGCCCGGGCCTGCGAGTGCCCGCTGACCAGCTCGCCCCACGAGGCCAGCGCCCCTACCGTCAGCGCGATGAGGAAGCTGCGGCGCGCGAAGTCCTCGTGGCGGCGCTTGAGTAGATACCAGGCGCTGATGCTCATCACGAAGAACGCCCCCAGGATGAACGCGCCCAGCATCACGTGGCCCAACCGGTGCATGGCGGAGGGATTGAACACCATAGCCCAAAAGTCGGTGATCTCGGCGCGCAGGACCCCCTGGTGCTCCACCAGGTGAAAGCCGGCCGGGGTGTGCTGCCACGAGTTGGCGATGACGATCCACACCGCCGAGAAGCACGACCCCAAGAAGACCATGGTGGTGGCAAAAAAGTGCATGCGCGGGCCCACGCGGTTCCAGCCAAAGACCAGCACGGCCAAGAAGCCGGACTCGAGGAAGAACGCGAAGATCCCCTCCGCCGCCAGCGCCGAGCCGAACACGTCGCCCACGAACCGCGAGTAGGCGGCCCAGTTGGTCCCAAACTGGAATTCCATGGTGATGCCCGAGGCCACCCCCACCGCGAAGTTGACCGCGAAGATCCGGGTCCAGAACCGGGTCATGGCTTCGTACTGCGGGTTGCCCGTGCGCAGGTACAGCCCCTCCATCACCACCATCAGCAGCCCCAGCCCGATCGACAGGGGCGGGAACAGGTAGTGAAACATCACCGTCAGGGCGAATTGGGCTCGGGACAACTCAACGAGGTCGAGATCCATCGTGCTCCTGCTGAACTGTTTGTACCGTTTGTACCGCCTGTGCCGTCTGTGCCGCCTGCACCTTAGCAAGCGGGGTGCACCGCACCAGCGGTTTGTCGCTCATCATCGATGACGCAATCGAGGGGGCCACCCCCGGTCGCCCAACCGGTCGCCCACCTGGTCGCCCACCTGGTCGCCCACCCGGTCGCAAGCCCTCGTTGCCGGCTTGCAACCACGCGCTATGGTGTCAAAGTGAGGGGCTCGTCGTCACGCCGAGCGCCGCTTCCGGTCGGACTCCGGCTCACCAAGCTCGTCGGTCGGCCCCGACAAGAGGTTGAGCGGCAGCCGAAGGTACCGCCGGCCGCGAGCGCCCGCGGCCGGCAGGCGCCCCGCGTCGATGTTGATCTGCACGCTCTGAAAGATGAGGCGCGGCGGGGCCAGGGTGGCGTCCCGCTGATCGCGGAGCCTGACGAACTTCTCGCGCGTGGTATCGGCGGCAAGCTGCCGGTTGTCGGCTCGCGACTCGCCGATCGTGGTCTCCCACTTCGGCTCGCGCCCCCCCGGCTGGTAGTCGTGCCCCACGAACACCCGCGTGTCGGCGGGTAGCTCGTAGAGTCGACGCACCGAGTCGTAGAGCGCCTCCGACGATCCGCGGGGGAAATCGCAGCGCCCCGTGCCATAGTCGGGCATGAACAGGGCGTCGCCAGTGAAGATCGCATCGCCTATCCGGTAGGTGACACACGCCGGCGTGTGCCCCGGCGTCGCAATGACCTCGATCTCCAGGCTCCCCACCGCGAGCACCTCACCATCGGCGAGCAGCCGATCGAACTGTCGACCGTCGGTGGCGAACTCCGCGGGAAGATCGAGCAGATCCTTGAAGGTCTGCTGCACCTCGGTGATCCGCTCGCCGATCGCCACCCGAGCACCCAGCTGAGCCCGCAGCCACTGCGAGGCGCTGAGGTGATCGGCGTGGGCGTGGGTCTCGAGCACGTAGGCCACCCGCAGGCCGAGCGCCGCCGCCCGATCCCGCAGCTGGCGAGCGCTGTGCACCCCCGTCTGCGAGGCGAGCGGATCGTAGTCGAGCACCGGGTCGATGATCACCGCGTCCCGACTCGCCGGGTCGTAGACCAAGAAGGTCACGGTGTGGGTCAGCGGATCGTAGAACGCTTCGACGGTGGGGATAGCTGCGGACATGAAATCCTCCGCACCAATGGCTGTGCACCCAGCGTGCCACCCCCGCTCCCGCTCCAACAATGATGGGTCGACGCAACCCTTGCTGGCCCGTCGCTGACGCTCGCCCCTTTTGCTCCCGCTCGCGGCGGAGTCGAGGCCCCGCACGTTGCACCCCCGGCCCGACGCGTTGCACGGTGTGGAACGTAAATGCACCCCTAGTAGATGCGCCCACAAAAGTGACAGCAAGAGGACGAAATCCACGCCGCCACGGCGAAGACCCCAGCCTCGACGATGACGGCGCTCGGCCGCCCGGCTACGGCCAGGACCTAGCCGCCCGGGCTGCTAGGCGATGAATTCGCGGATACGGGTTGTGCATGCCAAAGCGGGACACCTTCGGGTCGCGGGTCGTGGCTCGGCCTGCCCGGTTTGACGTTTGCGGGTGCGATCCGACGCCATTCATGGGCGGCCTCCGGGCCAACGCGATCTGCGCGGGTCCGCGACCCACGGCGATCCTGACCGATCGGGCGGTGTCGTGCGTTCGGGACAAGTGAACCTCTCCTGTTAGAATCGGGCAGGTCGCGCGACCTACCGGTTCGAGACCGGTTCCCCCAGGAGCTGCCCGGAATGGCCAAGACACCCCTGGCCAAGAAGCCAGACGCCAGGCGCACGGATCGACGGACCCGCATCTCGTCGGGTCCGGCTCCGTTGCCTCCGCCGGTGAGCACGAACCCGCTGCCCCCGAGGGTCGCTCCGCGACCATCGGGGACCTCGCCCCCCAAGATCCCTCCCGGCCCCCCCAGCATCAGCGGCGACGAGGACGAGGCCCTCGCCCGGGCCAAGACCACGCCGCGGGTCAGGAAGACGCTCAAGAAGACCCAGATGATCATGGGGGCTCCGCCGGTTCCCCCGCCGACCGGCGAGCACACCAAGGTCGGCGTCCCCGTGCCCCCACCGGCGGCGGAGTCCTCCTCCGATCCGATCCCCACGGACTTCGGGCTGCCCTCGCACCAACAGACGGTGGTGGGTCCGGCCCCGGCTCCAGACATCCCCACCCCGTTCAAGCCTGCGCCGAGCGGGGTAGTGGAACAAGCGACGGGCCCGGCCCCGGCCTCGAACGTCCCCACCCCGGTCAAGCCCGCGACGAGCGACGCGATGGAGCAGATGATGGACGGGGTCGGGCTGTTCCACGACGACTTCGAAGACGAGCAAGCCACCGCTCTACATCGAGGCCCGAGCAAGGCGGGCGACGCCGACGACGAGCCTCCTTCGGCGGCTCCCCCCTCCGCCAAGTCACCGCCCAAGCCACCCCCTCGCCCGGTCAGCGGCCCCGCCCCACGCGCCACGTCGGCACTGCGCGACACGATGCCCGCGGCCGAGCTTCGCAAGGGCCCGACCTTCCCCGGCTCGGGCTCCCACGTCAGTGCCGACACCCAGCTCGATCTCGACCGCGGCCCTCGGCCCACCGATGAACATCTAGATGATAAGCGGGGCGAGTCGACCAACCGGCGAACGGATCGGCAGCCCACGCGGATGCGATCGAGCCCGGGCCAAAGTCGCGACAGCCGAGTCGGCACGGCCATGCAGGGCATGGAGGGCTTGGTCGCCCCGGCCGCCGACGCGCCCAAGATCCGCCTGATCCCCGGCAAGCAGATCCCCGGGACCCGCTACGAGATCCGCCGCTGGCTGGGCGAAGGCGGCATGGGGGTGGTCTACGAGGTCATCCACACCGACATCGAGCGCCGCTCAGCGCTCAAGATCCTGCGCTTCGACCTGAGCCAGCAACCCCAGATGGCCCAGGTGTTCCGCGACGAGGCCCGCGCCGCCAGCCGCCTGGGCTCCCCCCACATCGTCGAGGTGTACGACTTCGGCGAGCTGCCGGACGGCCGCCTCTTCTTCGCCATGGAGCTGCTAGAGGGCGTGGACCTGGTCCCCGCCAACGAGCAGACGAGCATGGAGCCCTCGCGCCTCGTCGCGATCCTCCGTCAGGTGTGCAAAGGGCTGGCCAAGGCTCACGACGCCAACGTCGTGCACCGCGACGTCAAGCCCGAGAACATCATCATCACCAACACCGAGGAGGGCCGCGCCGACTCGATCAAGATCGTCGACTTCGGGATCTCGGCGATGCTGGCCGCGGGCGAGAAGAAGGCCGGCATCGCCGGCACGCCGCACTACATGGCCCCCGAGCAGATCCTCGGCGAGGACTTCGACGGCCGCCTCGACATCTACGCCCTGGGCTGCACCGCCTACGAGCTGATGGTGGGCACCCCACCCTTCGATGCCGACGAGGTCGAGGAGCTGCTCAAGAAGCAGGTCAAGGTCGACCCCACGCCGCCCAGCCAGGCCCGAGACGACGTGGAGTTTCCCGCCGAGCTCGAGGCGGTGGTCATGCGCTGCCTGGCCAAGAAGCCCGAGGATCGCTTCGAGAACATGGCCGAGCTCGAAGCGGCGATCTGCGAGGCACAGATCGCCGCCGGGATCACCACCGCCTGGGATGATCTTCCGGTCCCCGTCATCGCCGACACCGAGCGCTACGAGCGGATCCTGGCGCGGATGCCCTCGCCGAACGCCCCACAGCCGGCCAAGCGAGGCTGGCTGTGGCCGGTGATCGCCGGCGCGAGCACGCTGGCCGCCGCCGGCCTGGCCGCCTACCTGATGTTCGGGCGCCAGCCCACCGCCGAAGAGCAAGACCAAGTCGAGCAGCTGACGATCGAGGCCCGCGACGCCGCCTCGAAGGCGGCCTGGGTGATCCCACCGCCGCACGTCGAGGGCAATACCACCGCGCTGCGAAAGGTCGTGGAGCTCGAGGGCCTCGAGGGCCTGGCGCAGAGCCTCGCCGACGAGCGCGCCGAAGAGCTCCGCCACGAGTTCGCCACCACCCTCATCGGCCACGGCGACCACCTGTGGGAGGAGGCCCGGAGCATCGCCCGGCAATACTATGTGTGGTCGCTGGCCTTCGAAAACAGCGAGTACGCCTTCGACCGCGCCGACGTCGACCTGATCTCCCTCAGCGACTTCCGCAAGAACGCCGTCGCGGGCGATTTCAGCCAGGCGGAGGTCTTGCTGGGGAGCCTCGCGGTGATCCAGGTCGCCGAGGATCCCGAGCAAAAGGAGGCGATCTCCGCGGCGATCCAAGAGGGGGTCGAGTCGAGCGACATGGCCCCGATGATGCTCGCGCAATTCACCAAGCGGGCCGAGTCGGCGGGCGTGAAGCTGCGCCGACCCCGGCGAGGCTCGGGTGCTCGCGGCAACGGGGGCCGTAACCAAGATCGCGACGGGGATCGCGACGGCGGCCGCAGCGACGGCGGCCGCAGCGACGGCGGCCGCAGCGACGGCGGCGTCGACAGCAGCACCAGCAACACGCCGCCACCGCCTCCTTCAGTGGCCGAGACCGACCAAGAGCCAATCATCGACCAAGAGCCGGTCATCGAAGACGATCCCGTCACGACCGCGGGCCGCCGCAAGCGACGCCGCCAGGTCGACATGGGGCTCGACGACAAGAAGGCCAAGTTCAACCCCGCGCGCTCCAAAGAGCTGACCAAGAAGGCCGACGCCAAGCGCCGGGATGGGCTGCGCGGGGAGGCCAAGAGCCTCTACAGCCAGGCCATCGCCGCCAACCCAAAGAACGGGGCCGCTCACCTCGGGCTGGCCCAGGTGCACTTCGACCAGGCCTCGTACGACAAGGCCCGCAAGTCGGCCCTGCAGGCGGTGAAGCACTCGCCCCGCAACGGCCGCGCCCACAAGGTGCTGGGCGACGCGTACTACAAGGCGTTCCGCTATCAGGAGGCCGAAGGGGCGTACCAAAAGGCGCAAGAGCTCGGCATCAACGTCCGCAAGCGCCTCGCCGACGTGCGCCGCAAGCTGGGCAAGTAGTCCGGCAAGTAGCCCGGCCCGTCGCCAAGCCCGTCGCCTTCAGCTGGTCGGCTTGCTCGCGTTGTGCAGCCGAGGATGCCGAATGTCTCGCCCCTCGACCATGAAGATCACCAGCTCCGCCAGGTTGGTCGAGTGATCCCCCATCCGCTCGAGCCACTTGGCCACCGACTGCACGTGGATCCACTCGTGCAATTGGGCCGGCTCGGCCTGCATGCGCCGCAGCAGATCCTCGAAGATCCGGTGGTAGTACCGATCGACCACGTCGTCCTCGTCGATCACCGCCCGGGCCTTGTCCACGTCGCGGTTGACGAAGGCATCGATCGCCTCGCGCACCATCCCCTCCACCGCGCCGCACATGTCCGGGATCTCGGCGTGCACCACCACTTGGGCGTCGACCAGCTGCACCGCCCGCTCGCAGATGTTCACCGCCAGATCCGCGATCCGCTCCAGATCGGTGACCATCTTCATGGCCAGGGTCACGAAGCGTAGATCCGACGCCATGGGCTGACGCTTGGCCAGGATCCGCAGGCACAGCTCGTCGATCTCGACCTCGGCCCGGTTGACCTCCTGATCCTCCTCGATCACCTCGCGCGCGAGCTCGCCGTCGCGCTCGACCAGAGCCTGACCGGCCTGCCCGATCATGTGCTCCACGTGCCCGGCCATACGCAACAAGGAGACCCGCACGGTGCGGAGCTCTTGTTCGAATGCCCGGTCGGTATGACTCGAGCCTCGAACCTTGTCGACCGAATCGGGCATGAGCTGGTCATACTAGCCGAATCTTCCCGTGATGTAGTCCTCAGTTCTGCGATCACCCGGTGACGTGAACATGATGTCTGTATCCTCGAATTCCACCAGCCGGCCCTCCAAGAAGAACCCGGTGCGGTCGGAGACGCGCGCGGCCTGCTGCATGTTATGGGTGACGATCACGATGGTGTAACGCGAGCGTAGATCCCCGAGCAGATCCTCGACCCGCGCGGTGGCGATGGGATCGAGGGATGCACAGGGCTCGTCCATCAGCAGCACCTCGGGCTCCACGGCCAGGGCCCGGGCGATGCATAGCCGCTGCTGCTGCCCGGCCGAGAGGGTGTCGGCTCGACGATGTAGCCTGTCTCGTACCTCATCCCACAACGCGACAGCGCGTAGCGCCTGCTCGACCACTCCATCCCCGTCGACGTCACCGTCGCCGCCCCTCAGCGCCCCCCCGCCGGTCAGGCGTAGCCCCGCGAGCACGTTGTCGCGGATCGACATGGTGGGGAAGGGATTGGGTTTTTGGAACACCATGCCGACCCGGCGGCGCAAGCGCTCCGGCGCAACCGTAGCCGAATACACATCGTGGCCGTCCAGCTCTACCCGCCCCCGCACCCGCGCCTCGGCGACCAGCTCGTGCATGCGGTTGATGCAGCGGATGAAGGTCGACTTGCCGCAGCCCGACGGCCCGATGATCGCGGTGATCCGCGCTGCCGGCACGTCGAACGAGATCCGCTCGAGCACCTGCCGCTCGCCGTACCAGGCCGAGAGATCGCGAATGCGAAGCTTGGGGTCCATGATCTCCATGTCGGGGAGCTCCACGCCGGGCTCCCCTTAGCCGTCGCGGCGGCGCTCGTGGCGGTGACGCAGCCGGGTGGCCCAGGTGCTCAAGACCATTAGGGTGCCCAGCAACACCACGACCCCGGCGATCGCATCCGCTTGGGCGG
Source organism: Myxococcota bacterium (assembly GCA_039194325.1). Lineage (GTDB taxonomy): Bacteria > Myxococcota_A > Polyangia > Nannocystales > Nannocystaceae > Paraliomyxa. The sequence goes on along the minus strand of JBCCWC010000002.1, from coordinate 5,553 downwards.
CCTCGTGAGGCCGTGCCAGCAGCTCGAACACATGGAGCGGTAGTACATGCTCGGGATCACCCAGGGTCGTCGACTCCGACGATGACACGGCCAGGCCGGCGACGAGCAGCAGCGGCGCCGCCTCGCCAAAAGCACGGGCGATCGCGAGGATCACCCCGCTGAAGATCCCCGGCAGCGCCGCCGGCAGCACCACCTGCCGCGTGACCTGCCACCGGGTGGCCCCCAGCGCGTAGCCGGCCTCTCGCAGCTCGTCGGGCACCGCCCGCAAGGCCGCGCGGGCCGCCACCGCCACGATGGGCATCACCAGCAGCGCGAGGGTCATCGCGGCCGCGACCAGGCTGTGACCCAGATGGAGCGCCCGCACGAACAGCTCGAGCCCCACGATGCCATAGAGCACCGAGGGCACGGCCGCGAGGCTGGCCATGTTGAGGGCCAGCAGCGAGCGACCCGTGCGCCGGGGGCCCTCCAGGTGCACAGCCGCGCCCACGCCCAGCGGCATCGCGATGAAGATCGACAGCGAGACCAGCCACAGGCTCCCGGCCACGCTGCCTAGCAGGCCGTCGGCACCGCTGGCCGCCAGCCGTTGGATCAGCGCCTGCGGCTCGTCCATTTGAGCGCCCTGGCGAAGTAGCGCCCCGAGCAACAGCGCCCCCACCACCACGGGCAAAAGCGACGCCAGCAGGCAGCCGACCGCGAACAACCGCCCCCGGAACTGTCGCCGTGGCGGCAGGCCCAGCCCCGTCGAGCGTCGTAGCTCCGCGCGGGTCACGACCACCTCCCCCGACGACGCACCAGCCGATGGGCTACCGCGTGGGTCAGCAGGCTCACGACCAGCAAGGCGCCCCCGGCGGTGTACATGGCCGCATCGAGAGGCTCGACCAGCGCCCCGTGTCCCACGTGACTGGTGAGGGTCTTCACCGCCTGCCGCGGATCGAGCCCTCCCGAGGGCAGATCACCCGCGGCCAGGGTCATGATCATCGTCTCACCCATCGCCCGGGACACCGCGAGCATCACCGCCGCCACGATGCCCGGCGCGGCCGCCGGCAGCACCACCACCCGCAGCATTCGCAGACGCGAGGCACCCAGCGCCAACGCGGCCTCTCGCAGCTCACGCGGCACGGCCCGTAGCGCATCGTCGGTCAGCGAGCTGACGGTGGGTAGGACCATCAAGGACAGCACCAGCGCGGCCGTGACCCCGCTGTGCACCTGCACCGAGGGGAACACCCGGTGTAACCACGGCCCCACCACCATCACTGCGATCAGGCCGTAGACGATGGTCGGCACCCCGGCGAGCAGCTCGAGCAAGGGCTTGAGCCAGCGCCGCCGACTCGGGGACGAAAACTCCCCAAGATAGATCGCGGCCAGCAGGCCCACGGGCACCGCAATCACCGCGGCGAGCCCGGCCACCAGCAGCGTGCCCAGCACCAGCGGCAGCAGTCCATGGGCCGGCAGGACCAGGACGCCCTCGGACCACGCCCCGCGCACAAGCAGCCCCACTAAAGCCACGCTGAGCAGCACGGGCGCAGCCGCGCTCACCCGCAGTGCGATCATCGCAAGGCGCTCACCCCGGCCCACTGGAGGATCGCGCCACCAGGGCGAACCGCGCGTGGAGGAGGAGTCTTGGCCAAGCTCTCGCATGAAAGGGAAGGGAAAAGATCGGCCCAATACCGAGCCGCTGGTCCCGGACGCTCACGCGGGCCAGTGCTCTGATTGTGCCATGCCATCATAACATGACGCGATCATTACTTTCTCCACGCCCTCGACCGCGACGGCGGGAAGTAACGATCGAGTTACACCACCGCGAGACATCCTCGCAACTTCGAGCACGGGGAGCACGAGCTCATCCGCCCCTCGATGACCGCTCGGCGTCTGCCGCTCCCTGTCGATTCTGTCGATTCCTCTTTTCGATGACCGACAGGGTGCGATCATATTGAACACCGATCACACGGCATGCGGGCTCTCGGAGCTCTCGCCGTCGTTGGCCGCCATGTCATCGAGCGACTGGCCCACATGGGCCTCGCCGAGCGCCGACGCGGCGCTCGCCACCGTAAACCAGAAGATCGAGCCCCGGGGGCGCTGCGCATCCACCCCCACGCGCCCCTTCATCGCCTCGACCAGGTGTTTGACGATCGCCAGGCCCAGACCGGTCCCGCCCATGTCCCGCGTACGTCCCGAATCGACCCGATAGAAGCGCTCGAAGACTCGGCCATGGTGGCGAGGGTCGATGCCCGGGCCATCATCGCGCACCTCTACCCGCCAGCGAGCGGGCTGCTCGCCCTCGTGCTCGATCGCTACCGCGTCCACCTCCACGTGGCCGCCTTGCTGGGTGTACTTGATCGCGTTGGAGATCAGGTTGAACAGGATCTGCTCGAGCGCCTTGTCGTCGGCCGCCACCCAGACCTCGTCCTCCACCCGGCTCTCGAGGCTGATCCCCTTGTCCTCCGCCTGTATCGCGAGCGATGCGATCGTGCGATCGACCTGCTCCATGATGTCGACGGGGCCAACGTCGAGCTGATAGCGCCCCGCCTCGATCCGGGAGATATCGAGTAGATCCGCGACCAGCCGCCCCAGTCGATCCGCATGACGGGCCAGCGCATCGAGGAACACCGCGGCCCGCTCCGGCTTGTGGATCGCCCCGGCCAGCAGGGTCTCGGCGTTGGCCTTGATCACCGCCACCGGCGTGCGCAGCTCGTGCGAGACGTTGGCGATGAAGTCCTGACGCACCGTCTCCAGGCGGCGCAGCTCGGTGACGTCGTGCATGACGATCACCGTGCCCCCCCCTTGTCGGGGCGCCGTGGCCTGAGCCTGGATCCGCTTGCGCGGGCTCATGCCGTAGTCGAACTCGGCGCTGGCCGGCTCGCCCGTGGCCGCCGCCTCGATGAGGCCCACCAGCGCGGGCACCCGCACGAAGTCGAGCAGCGGACGCCCCTCGACCGCCTCGGGCAACCCCAGCAACCGGCGCCCCGCCTCATTGACGGTGTTGATCCGCCGCTGTCCATCCAGAGCGAGGACCGCCTGCCGCATGGTCTCGAGCACCGTTTCGAAGCGCTCCCGCTCGTTGCCCAAAAGACGCACCGTACGACGTAGATCGTCGGCCAGCGCGTTGACCGAGCTGGGCGGATCCGTGGATTCGTCGTCCAGACCCGGCAGCGGCCCCGCCTCGTCGTGGGCGGTGGCCACCAGATCCTCGAGGCTGCGCGACAGCAACCGGGTCGCCACCATGGCCAACGCTCCCGCCGCGAGCAGCGCCACCAGCCCGGCCAGCAGCAAGGTCCAGCGAAGCTGACCCATCTGCTCGTCGATCTCGGACAGCGGCACGCTCACCCGCACCACCCGCCCGCTCCCGTCGTCGAGCGCCTGGGCCACATAGAGCATGTCCGTGCCCAGCGTCGCGCTGTGTCGCCGAGCGATCCCCACCCCATGGGTGCGCGCCTCGACCACCTCGGTGCGCTCGCTGTGATCGTCGGCCTCGGCCAGCGCCACGCGTGCTAGCTCCGAGTCGGCCACCAGAGCCCCGCCCGGTCCGATCACCGAGACTCGGACGTCCATCGCCGCACCAAAGCGATCGGCCACCGGGTCGAGGGCAACGCGAGCCTCGTCCACGTTGATGGGTCGTGGCGCCAGTCGTGCCGCGTGCTCCTCCACCACCTCCACCACCTCCTCCATGGCGCGGGTGTGCTGAACGAGCTCGTGGGTGAACCGCTCCTCCAGCGAGCGACGCAGCTGCCCTTCGAGGTACAGGCCCACCCCAAAGTCCACCACGGCGATGAACACCAAGGGGACCAGCAAGAATCGACGCCGAAAGGCGCGTCTCACGTCTCGCCCGTCTTGCCCGGCTCGGACTGAAAGCGATAGCCCACGCCGCGCAGGGTCTCGATGTACGTACTCGCCGGGCCCAGCTTCTTGCGAAGACGACGAACGTGGGTGTCCACCGTGCGTGTGGTGACGTCTCCGCTCATCTCCCAGACATGGTTGAGCAAGATCTCACGGGTCTGCACGCGACCCCGCCGCTGCACCAGGGTCTTGAGTAGCCGGAACTCGAGCGCGGTGAGGGTGACCTCTTGCTCCTCCACCCATACCCGGTGCCCCTCGAAATCCAGCCGTAGGATCCCAAAGCGCAGCGTCTCCGGCTCTGGCGGCGCCACCGCCTCGATACGCCGCAAGATCGCGCGAATGCGGAGCACCAGCTCCCGCACGCTAAACGGCTTGGTCACGTAGTCGTCGGCCCCGACCTCGAAGCCCACCACCCGATCGATCGGGTCGGTCTTGGCGGTGAGCATCAAGACGGGGATCCGGCGGGTGTCCGATCCCTGCCGCAGTTGTCGGCAGACCTCCGTGCCCGAGATGTCTGGAAGCATCAGATCGAGCACCACCAGGTCCGGAGGTTGATCTCCGCGGATCTTCTCGAGCGCCTCGGCGCCGCTGGACGCGATCTGCGGCCGAAACCCTTCTTGCTCGAGGTTGAACGCGACGATGTTGGCGAGGTCGGCCTCGTCTTCGACGATGAGGATCTGCTCGGCCATCGGGGCTCCCGCAGGCGTTTTACATCAGCCGCGATTACGCGTGTGACGATCGGGTGACACCGCCGTGAACCCCCGTGCAAGCCCTCGTGACCCTTCGCGGGAGCACCGCCAGCGCTGCGGCCAGATCTACGGCCCGCTCTATGGCCCGCTTCATCCCTCGCACATACTGCGGAGGTTGAGGCTGTTGAATGCGGTCGAGGGCGGGGCTCCCAAGGCTGCAAACTCGATCCCGCAGCGCCGCTGCACCGGCTCGCCCGTCTTGGCGCTGAGCACCACGGCGCCGGTGTTGGCCGCGACCGCCACGTAGCGCCCGTCGGGTGACCACACGATCTCGTTGTTGAACACCCCGGTGGCGAAGCTCCAGCGCTCGTCGAGGGTCTTGGCGTCATGCATCGACAGGGAGGTGCTCTGACCCCGCTGGTGGATCGCCACGAACCGCTTGCCCGACGGCGAGGGTACGATGGCGCTGATATCGCCCGCGGCCGAGACCTTGGTCTTTAGCTGGTGGCCATCGTCGACAAATAGCTCCATGGTGGAGCCGTTCCAGCGCACCCCGTAGTGGCGCCCGAAGCGATCGATCGCCAGCGGAGCGACCTTACCCGGCGCGATCGGGTCCCCCTTGGCGATGATCGCCGCCTGGCTGGGATCGCCGCGGAGCTCCTCGAGGCTGTAGTGGCGCAGCTTGTTGCCGCTGTCGAGGGTCCACATGATCGCCTTAGGCTCGTCGGGCGTTCCCTCTTCGAGCAACCCGGCCCGGAACGCCTGGTCCGCCACGATGTAAGGACCGATGAACCCCTCGGCGCTCACCTCGAACAGCCGTGCGTCGTTGTTGTGGCGCTCGATGAGCATCGCCGCCCCCGCTGCCGCCCCCGCCCCCGCCCCCCCCCCCCCCCGGGGCGGGGAGTGCAGGGCCCGGGTCGCGGCGGGGGTCCCCCCCGGGGCGACCAGCACCCCCAAAAGCCCCCCAAAGCAAGCGACAAAAATTAATGTTTTGTAAAAAACACCCAGGAAATTGATATTTTTTTTTTTT
>JBCCWC010000001.1:0-271205 GCA_039194325.1 Myxococcota bacterium | reverse complement strand
GCCGTTCGCGCGCCGCCGAAGTACCAGTTGCTGTGCGAGCTGGCGCCGTAGGTGAAGCCGCCGCCGTTCCATTCGATCGCTTGGCAGCGAAACCCGATCCCGTCGACCCAGTCGGCGTTGCCGCCCTCGAAGTACTGGACGCCGGTGACGACCTGGCCGGGAGGGCAGTCCCCGTTGCCCTCGCCGCCGTGGGTGCCCTGCTCGGCCGAGCGGGGGCCGCTGGTGTACCAGTTGCTGTAGGAGTCAGCCCCAAAGCTCACCTGTCCGTCGACGATCGTGACTTCGCGACAGTGCACGCCGATCCCGTCGGTCCAGTCGGCGTTACCGCCCTCGTAGGCCTCGAGACCGACCACCATGGCACCGGGCGGGCAATCACCCATCCCAATGCCGTGGGTGCCCTGCTCGGCACCGCGTGATCCGCCGGAGTACCAGTTGTGGTTGGAGGATCCACCCAGCTCGAGGGACGCGGGATCGCAGCCGGGGAATACCGAGGGGGCGTTGACGTCGAGGCGGATCGCCGAGCAGGGCGGAACGGCAAAGTCTCCATCATCGGGATACCAGTGGTAGTCGAGGGCTGCGTTGTTCCAGTAGCCTAGCCGCTGGCCGCCCGTGACGAGCGGCAGGATGTCGCTGGCCATCAATCCCGGTGAAGTGTTGAGCGGCATCGTCACGTTGTTCTCGCCCACGACCAGCGGGAGCGCCATCTCGTGGGTGCCGGGGACGTCACCGACCCAGGTGTACGTGCTGGGCACGGGGTTGCCCGCCCCGGGGTGCTTGATGCCCACGCTCATGCCCAGCTCGAACGTCAGCGGACTCATGGAGCCGGTGGGCGCGAACTGCCACGCTTGTTGCGGGGCATCCCAGCGAAAGGCTGCCTCGGCGGTGAGCGAGCCGGTGTCGCTCAGCAGGGCATTGGTGTCGTTGATCTCGCCCTCGAGACACAGCGGCAGCACGGAGAAATTGGGGTCCAGCGGGATCGTCATCTGACCGACGATGCTCGACGGGCGGTTGTCGTTGGTGAGCACGCGGTAGTAGCGGGTCGTGCCGTCGTTGGCTCCGCTCAGGATCGTGCTGGTGGCAGCGAGGTTGGAGAGCTCTTGCGTGACGTCGGGGTCGTCGGGGGCGAAGTACGGCCGCGGGCACGAGAGCACGCGGTACGTGGTGCCCGGGCCCTGGTCTGGCCAGTCGAGCTGGATGTCGGCGCTGCTCTTGGTGATCTGAAGCGGGAACCCTGGGGTGGCCAGGGCGGGAGCGTCGATGGCGATGAGATCCTGTTCGCCGGTCGGTGCGCTGGGCTCGTCTTGGGACATCTCGTCGTCGAGCGTGAGCGCGAGCGCGTGGGGATCGTGGGGATCGACAATGCAGCCGGCGAGCAGCAGGCACGGGGCCAAGCTACGGAGGGTGGCGCGGCGGATGGTAGCGCGGCGGGTGGTAGCGTTACGGATGATGGCGAGCTTCGGCGATGTGGGTAGCGAACGGGTCATTGTTCTTGTCCTGATTGTCAGTGGAGTGGCGGACATCGGCTGGACCGATGCACGAGGCTCACCGGAGCATCGAGCCCCGGGTTCATGAAGAGGCGGGATGACCCGCCGGTAGGTCGACTACGAGTGAGCGACCAGGTCGCCCGCGGTGATCTTGAACTCAGCGGCTAGAAAAGGATCGCTGGATCCAGGCCGTGACCTCGGCCGCCTCATCGAGCTTTTCGAGCTCTTGCCAGCGTTGCTCGGCCTGCTGCGCCAAGGTGCGAGCACGGCGGGGATCGTGGGCCAGCAGCAGCCGCGCCGCTTCGAATCGGGTGGAGGGATCGAGACGAGACGACGACTCGGTGCCTTTATCGCGCATCAGGGCGGCTTCGAACGAGGCCAGCGCATGGTGCTCGTCGCCCAGGGCCAGGTAGGCGTGTCCCTGGCGCTCTAGCGAGAGGCCGAGCGATGGGTGCTCGGCGCCATAGAGCTCCGTACGAAGCTCGAGGCCCGACTCGGCCGACTCGAGGGCGGCCTGTGGATGGCCTTGCTCGAGCTGACACCAAGCAATCGCGTCGAGGTTGCGCAGCAGATCGGGGTGTTGCTCGCCGAGGTGCTTGTGCTGAGCGGTCAGCGATCGCTCGAAGTAGGCCATCGCCGTGTCGCAGTCGCCTTGCTCTTGGAAGGTGCGGCCGATGGTGGACACCGTGTTCAGCGCGGCGGAGTGCTCGGGGCCCAGGGTCTGTTGGTAGATCTCCACGCAGCGCTGCATCTGTCGGCGAGCCTGGTCATACTCGCGGCGCGCGAAGAGGATGTTGCCTCCCTGGCACAGCACGTCGGCGGTGTCGAGGTGCTCGGGCCCCACGGTGGCCTCGTAGATCGCATAGGAGCGGCGAGAGTCCGCCTCTGCTTGTTCGAGGCGATCGAGCTGGATCAGCACGCCGGCTCGACCGTACAGGGTGGCCGCGACGTCGGGGTGCTCGGGGCCGTAGAGCGCAGACCATCCGGCCAGCGCCTCGTCGTAGTGCTCGAGGGCTTGCTGGTGATCCTCGAGTTGATAGGCGATGAGCCCGAGGTTGTTGTGAGCGCCGATCGTGTTGGGGTGCTCGGGCCCGTAGACCTCGATGTGGAGGGCGAGGGCGGCTTCGTAGGCCTTGCGAGCCTCACGCTGCTGGCCCTGTGCGACCCGTAGGTTGCCTTCTTCGGTGAGCAAGATCGCCTTGAGCTCGGGGGCGTTGCCCACCCGGCGCAGCACCGCGTGGCCTTGAGAGAGCCACCGCTGACCTTCGTCGAATCGCTCTTGGACATTGCCGACGACGAAGGTCAGCAACGCGATCAATCGGATCGTGATGTGATCACTCCCCGCGGCTTGAGACTCGTAAAGGGCCCGCTCGAGGATCTGCTCGGCCCGATGTAGGTCTCCGCGACTCCTGGCCTGGACGGCCGATAGGCCCAGAGCCACCGCCAACAGCGGCGGATACTCGAGGGCCTCGGCGCCGCGGATCACCTGCTTGGTTTGTTCTTCAGCATCGTCGAGATAGCCGAGGTAGGTGGTGGTTCTCGCGGTGACGAGGCGGTGGTGGAGCTGCTCGACTTGGCGGGCCGTAGCCGGATCGTCGGGTAGAGCGGCTTGCGCCATCAGTCGCTCCCGATCGTTGCAGTGGTCGATCGACGGGAGCCGGAGCACGGTGCCGACCACTCGCTGGACGTTGACCGGCTCTGAGCGGGCCGCGCCGGCCAGCAGTGCCTCTACGGCGGTCACACGTTGGTCGAGACAGTGAGCGCGTCGGTCGAAGAGCGCAGAGGATTGCTCATGTCGAACCCAGGTGGCCTCGCAGGACTCGCGGCGGGACTGGGTCCAGCGCTCGGCGTAGGCCGACAAGGTGCGATCCACCGTCCTTGCGCTCGCTTGGGCGAAGGGAGCATCGGAGGCCAGCAGGGTCGCGCGAAGCCCTTCGCGGGCCTGGTCGCTCAGGACCTCGTCGATCCGCTCTTGCTCCACGGCGCAGGGATCGACGGGGACGGTCTGTTGCCCGAGCCCGACGACGGCCAGTGCGCTGGCGCCAAGCGCCAGCGTCAGGCCCCCGGCGGCCAGGCGACGGCGGAGGATCGCCTTGCGATCTCGACCGAGCGCATCGATGACCGCCGTCATGTCCTCGAAGCGATCATCGGGTAGGTCGGCGAGGGTGCGCTCAAGCACCCGGCTGAGCCAGCGCGGAACGTTGAGCTTGCGGGGCGGGGGCCCCTGGTCCGGCCGGTGACCGTAGAGCGCTTCGTACAGCGTGATCCCGAAGCTGTATTGATCGGATCGCCCGTCGAGAGGTCGACCCCATCGCTGCTCGGGGGACATATAGGCGGGGGTGCCCATGATCGTCCCTGTCCAAGTAGGGGTCTGGGTAGGGGTTTGTGTCGGAGTTTGAGTCGGTGGTCGGGTGGGGTGTTGGGCGGCCTGCGGATCGGTGACTGCGCTTCGTTCTCCGCCCTCGGTGGCGGGGACGTACGCGTCGCGAGCCAGGCCGAAGTCGCCGACCAGGACCTGGCCGTCCTCCCGACAGATGAACACGTTGGCGGGCTTGAAATCTCGGTGCACCAGACCTTGCGCATGCGCGGCGGCCAGGCCCCGGGCCGCTCCCACAAACACGCGGACGATCTCCTCCCAACCGTGGGGGCCGTCGTCCATCCAATCGCGCAGCGTCGGTCCCTCGACGTACTGCATCGCGATGAACACTCCGTCGTCGACCTCGCCGGCCTCGTAGATCGACACCACGTTGGGGTGGTCGAGCTGGGCCAAGGCTCGCGCCTCGTCGATCATCCGGGCTTGATGGTGGCCGAAGGTGCCCATCTCGAAGAGATCGCGGCGCATCAGCTTGATCGCGACTTCACGCTCCAGCCGAGGATCGCGGGCTCGATAGACCCGCCCCATGGCACCCGCGCCGAGCGGCTCGAGGACCACGAAACGGTCGATCGTGAGCGAGGGGGGTGCCTCGTCGAACAGGGAGGAGAACAGGGCAGCGCGGCGCTGCTGGCGATCGATCGGATCGACGTCGTGACGGATTGCCGCCATTGCCTCGTTGGGCTCCAGCGCTACGGTCTCGTCCACCAGGGTCGATGTTACCATCGAGCGTGACCTCCGATGCACAGCTGCTGGCTCGGTGGCGAGCCGGGGATCCGCGTGCGGGAAGCGAGCTCACCGGTCGCTACTTCGACTCGCTCTATGGGTTCTTTCGCAACAAGGTCACCGAGGGGATCGACGATCTCTTGCAAGAGACCATGCTCGCCTGCGTGGAATCGGGGGAGCGCTTCGAGGGGCGATCGTCGTTTCGGACCTACCTTTTTGCCATCGCGCGCAACGTGCTCTTCGCCCACTTTCGGTCGAGCCACCGACACGGGGTCCTCGACTTCGAGCACTCGACGATCGAGGATCTTGCCACCAGCCCTAGCGAGCACGTGGTGCGCCATCAGCAAGCACGGCTGCTCGCCCATGCGCTGCGGCGGATCCCGGTCGACTACCAGATCGCGCTCGAGCTCTACTACTGGGAGCAGATGACCGGAGACGAGATCGCCGAGGTGCTCGGCGTACCGCCGGCGACCGTGCGCACCCGTCTGCGACGCGGCCGGCAGCAGCTGGAGCGTCAGCTGGAGCGGCTCGCAGCCGGCGAGACCGTCGCGCGATCGACCGTCGACCAGATCGGCGAGCTGGCCCGAGTCTTGCGGTCCGAGCTCGCAGGCGACTGAACTCCCCATGACGCGCGGGGTAGTGTCCGCCCTACGGATCTTGTTTCACCCGATCCGTGGATTTCACCCCGCGGCTTCGGTTGCGGCCTTTGTTGTGGCCAATGTTATGGCCGGGAGCGCGGTTCCGAACCGTCTCCTACGGGATCACGGTGCCAGACCCGGTCGTGACCGCCTGGGTCGACCGGGTGTTGGTCGGCTCTTCGGGCAGCCCGGTGGCGCAGTAGATCGACAGCGCCTGTGACTTGCCCTTGACCTTCACCGCCTCGCGCGGCTCGAGCAGTACGTCGTTTTGTACCGCCCGCATGGTGTACTGGCTGATGATCACCTCGCCGGCCTTGGCCACGCTGCACAGGCGCGAGGCGATGTTCACCGGGTCTCCGATCACCGTGTACTGGAGGGTCTGCGAGGAGCCGATCGCGCCCGCGATCACCTCACCGGTGTTGATCCCGATCCCGATGTGGACCGCCTCCTGGCCGTTGGTCTCGCGGATCCGGTTGAACTCCTCGAGGGCGCGCTGCATCTCCAGCCCGCAGCGGACGGCCCGCAGCGGCGCGTCGGGGAGCGTGACCGGGGCGCCGAACAGGCCGATGACCTCGTCGCCCACGTACTTGTCGAGCGTGCCGCCGTGGTTGAAGAGCACGTCGACCATCATCTCGAAGTACTCGTTGAGGGTCTTGACCATCTCCTCGGGCGGGGTTCGCTCGCTCATCGAGGTGAACCCACGGATGTCGGCGAAGAGCATGGTGACCGGGCGCTTGGTCCCGCCCTGGTCGAGCTGGAGCTTGCCGTTGACGATCTGCTCGACGAGGTTGGGGGACAATAGCCGCTGGAACTCGGCCCGGGTGGCCGCCTCACGCTCGATCTTGCGGGCCAGGCGGTGGTTCTCGATGGCGATGGCCGCCTGGGTGGCGATGCCCTGGAATAGCTGGAGATCCTTCTCGGTGAACGCCCCGGTGGTGAGCATGGAGTCCATGTGCATCGCGCCCACGATCCGGTCGCCGTAGAGCAACGGCACGCACATGGTGGAGCGGATCCCCTGCATGATGATGCTCTTGGCGGCCTTGAAGCGCTCGTCGAGCATCGCGTCGGAGCTGAGCACCGCCCGCTTGTTGTTCTTGACCTCCTCGAGGATGCTGCTCGAGAGCTTGATCGACTCGTCCTCCCGCTTGGTGCGGAGGTAGCGGGGCTCGAGCTGCTCGGTGTCGGGATCGAGCAGGAGGATCACCGCTCGGTCGGCGCGGATGATCGCGAAGGTCTCGTCGACGATCTGCTGGAGCAGCTGGTCGAGGTCGGACTCGATGGAGAGCTTCTGCGAGAGCTCGTGGGCGATCCGGAGCTTCTCGTAGTCGTTCTTGAGCGCCTCGACGTCGTCGATCTCGGCCGCGGGCAGGAAGTGAGCGCTGGCGTCGACCCGGCTGCGCACCTGGCTCTGCACCAGGCCGCCGCCGGCCATGGTCACATTGCGTAGCCGAGCATTGCGCTCGGCCTGCTGACCTTCTTCCTCGTCTTCGAAGCGAAGGATGGTGTTGCCCAGCGTGATCTGATCACCAGTGGTGAGGCTCTTCTCGCTGACCCGCTCGCCGTTGACGTAGCTGCCGTTGAGGCTGCCCACGTCGCGAAGCACGTAGCCGCCGGTCGGCGCTCGGGTGATCCGGCAGTGCTCCTTGGAGACGATGCGATCGAGGACCTGCACCGTGTTGTCGGGATGACGGCCAATCGTGTTGAAGGCGGCGAGGGGGTACTCCGGAGGTCCCTCTCCGCTGACCAGGATCAGCCGGGCATTCATCGCCGAATCGTCGAAAACGCATCCTAGGTCACCCGACGGGTCGGATCAACAAGGAGCGTCGCAATCGTGTGTACCGTCACGGATCGGTCACGGGGCACCGATCCAGAGGCATGGATCCTAGGGCGCCGCGGCCGGCTGCGCGTTTGTCGGTGTGGACTCAGTGGAGCACGAGCTCGTGCTCCACCTCGTATTCGTGCTTCTGACGGGGGATGATACCGAAGGGCCAGTCGACCCAGGCGTAGTAGACGACGCCCAGCCGAACCTCTTTGCCCTCGATCTCGATCCACGTCTCCAACTCGGGGTCGGTGATGCCGATCCTCATGAGGTTGCGCTCCATGGTCAGGCGAAGATCCTCGACCGCAGCGTCGTCTTGCGTGTACATACCCGCGCGCCCAGCCAGGTTCGAGCCGGTCTCCTCGAGGACGCGGTGGGCCTCGTGTCTCATGAAGTAGAGCGGCAGGTACTGATAGGCCGCATAGCCACCCACCACGAGCAGGAGTACGAGCGTGACGCTGACGATGTTGATGCGCCGAGGTTTCTTGTACTGAACAGGGGTCGCCATTGTCGATAGGGGGACCGAGCGCGCGGGCACGTGCCGGCGGTGCGCTGCGGGCGGGTCGATGATCCTCGCAGAGCGGGGGATCAGCATAGCAGCCCGGTCGCGGCCCGAGCGTCGGTGGCCTATGATCGCCGCCGGCCGGACCGTACGTGCACCATTTGCCTGCATACGTGGCGCTGGAGCGCTGGGCGGCTACGCGCCGTGTGGTGGTCGCAGCGCCGTCCGATCCCGAGGGAGTCCGGCGCTTGCTGGAGGCCGGGGCCCGCGGGGTGATCGTGGTAGGCGGGGATCTGCCGCCGATCGCGGGGACCGAGCGCTATGCCGGCGTGCCCACGTTGCCGGTGGGTGACTCGACCATCGACATGGTCGTGTGCCTCGAGTCGTACTCCAAGCTGATCAGCGAAGATCGTCGCGCGCTCTTGCACGAGGCCTACCGCGTGCTCCGCCCTGGAGGGTTGTTCGCGGCGTGGATCCGCCACCCACCCGAGCCCGACGACGTGGTCGACTTCTGGACCCTCGAAGAGGAGCTGTCGACCGTGTACGAGCGCACGTACATGGTGGCGCAGATGCCATGGCGGGGGTTCAGCTTGGCCCCCGTGCTCGACGCGGAGCCCGACGAGGTGGCTCCGTCGCTCACCCTGGACGAAGGGCTGCTCGAGGAGCCACCCGAAGCCACGCACTACCTCGCGGTGGCCTTTCGACAGCGGCCCTCGGCCAAGCTGGTCGAGCGCCTGACCGCCGAGTGCCTGCTCGTGCCCGTACCCGAGCAAGAGCAAGAGCGCAAGCCGGCCGCGGTCGACCTGGAGCAGATCACTCATCTGCGCCAAGAAGCGGCGCGGGCGGCCGAGCTCGAGCTGGAGGTGGGATCGCTGCGGGTAGAGGCGGCTCAGGCCGACGAGCGGGCACAGGAGCTCGAGCAGACCATGAACCGCCAGCTGCGGCGGGCTCGCGAAGAGACGCGGCGGCAGCAATCGCGGGTGCAGGAGCTGGAGCAAGATCTCGACCGCCGTGTCAAGTCGCTGCAATCGGAGGTGCACGACGCTCGGGTGCGGGCGAAGGTCCTCGAAGACGGCCTGGAGGAGCGGGTCGCGACGTTGCGCGAGCAGACTCAGCAGGCCCAGCTGCGGGCGGAGGCGCTGGAGCAGGCGCTGGAGCAGGCCCGCCACGACGACTCCTCGGCGCAGCTGGCCGTGCTGCGAGATCAGCTCGACAAGAGCGAGGCGGCCTACGAGGCCGCCGAGGGGGAGCGGGTGGAGCTGGAGTCCCAGCTGCGCACCAAGACCACCGATCTGACCGTACTCACCCGGACGGTCAAGGATCTCGAGCAGTCGCTGGCCCGCATGAGCGAGCGGGTGGAGTCTCGGGCGCGCGAGCTCGAGACGCAAGCGACCGCTCGTGTCGATCTACAGCAGCGCCTGGATGCGCTGGCCGACGAGCGAGACGAGCTGACCCACCAGGTCGAGGTGGGCCTGGCCGAGCGCGAAGGCGCCCGGCAGCTGGCCGCGCGCGTGGAGGCCGAGTACGAGCAGCTGCGACGGCGGCATACGGAGCAGCAAGAAGCGCTCGCGGCCAAGGCCCAGGAGGCGTCGCGGCTCGACGGCGAGCTGCAGGCGCTGCGCGAGCGGGTGCAGCACCAAGAGGCGATGCTCGACCAGAGCCGGACTCGGGCCGAAGAGCTCTCGGCGACCGCGGCCAAGGGGCACGAGCAGGGGCGGATGCTCACCGAGGTGGCGCGGGATCGCGATCACCTGCGCGAGGAGCTGACCCGGCGGGCGGGCGAGATCGACCGGCTCGAGGAGCGCCTTTGGGAGGCTCGCGAAGAGGTGCAAAAGGAGCGCCTCGACGTGGTGCGCCTGAGCGCGGAGGTGGAGCGCCTGCGCGAGCAGGCCGAGCGGGCCCGCGAGGCCGAGCAGGCCCGCAGCCGCGAGGTCGAGCAGCTCAGCAAGGAGCTGCGCAAGCTCGAGGTGGAGCAGGCCGACCGCGAGAGCTTGCTGCGCAGTCGCGACGAGGAGATCGAGCGGCTGCGGCAGGACATGGGGGTGATCTCGGGCGAGTCGGCCGATCTGGCCCAGCTGCGCGCCGAGCTGCAGGCCCGCAGCCGCGAGCTGGCCGAGCAAAGCGAGCAGCTCGAGCAAGCCCGGACGCGCGAGCAAGACGCGCTGGCGGTCGCCAAGCGCCACGAGGTCCAGCTCTCCGAAGCCCGGGTCGAGCTCGATCGAGTGCGGCGCAGCGCCGACCATGCCCGCGGACTCTCGGGTCGCCTTCGCAGCGAGCTCGACGTCAAGTCGGTCGAAGCCGAGCAGCTCGCCGCCTCGGTGGCCGAGCTACAGCGCCAAGTCGAAGAGATGCGGGCCGAGCGGCGCCAGGCGGAGGCCACGGCCGAGCAATTGCAGCGGCGGATCGAGCAAGAGACCTCCGAGCAGGAATCCCTGCGCCGGAAGCTGCAAGCGCGGGAGCAGGAGCTCGAGGAGATCGTCTCCACCAAGGAGACCAGCGGGGCCGAGCTCTACAAGATGCGGCGCGAGCTCGAGTCGGCGGCGCAGGCCAACGAAGAGATCAGCGATCCGCGGCAGCTCGAGGCAGAGATCGAAGAGGGGCCCACCCTGCTGCAAGAACAGCAGTGGCCCGAGGATGCGATCGCCGAGATCCGGCGCCTCAAGAGGTTGCTGGCGGAGCGAGACCGGCAGCACGCCGAGCAGCTGGTTCGGGTCGAAGCGCTGGGCGGGCTGGCCGGAGGGGCGGAGCAACAGCGGCTACGGCGGCTGGAGCTGGAGGTCAGCGTACGCTCCGAGGAGCAAGAACACCTCCTGGGGCTGCTCGAGAGCGCCGAACAAAAGATCTGGGAGATGACCGATGCCACCGACCGCAACGCGGCTCGGCTGGCGGCCGGGTTGGCGCAGCTCGAGAAGCACAAGGAGCAGATCGACGAGCTGCACGACGAGCTGGAGGTCAGCCGGAACCTGCTGGCGGCCGCTCAAGCCCGGGCTCTGGAGCAAGAGCGGCTGCTGGCGAGCGAGCGCGCAAAGCTGGCGCGGGCCGGGATCGGGCCCGATGGGCTGCCGGCGGGGCGAGGGGATGGCGGGCAGGACGTCGACCAGATGTTTGCCGAGATGGAGATGGTGGGGAGCGGCAAGCTTCCCATGGTCGATCTCGGCTCGACACGGTCAGAGTCGGAGCGAGGAGCCCCACAGCGGGCGATCCGAGATCGGACGGGGAGCAATCCGGGCGCCGAGTCGCGGGGTGGATCGCGGGTGGTGGTCGAGGCGATCGACGATGATGAGGAGTGGCCCGAGACGCCGGCGGAACGGGGCCGGAAGAAGCGAAAGGAATCTCGGTCGATCTCGCTGTCGTCTTCGATTCCGGCGCCGCCCACCGTGCCCAAGCCCAGGGTCGCGCTGGTCCGCGATAGCGCGAATGACGCTGATCCTGAGGGTGGACCCGGGAAGAGCTGAGGTTCGTGCGATCGAACGAAACGGGGGTTGACGGCTCGGGGGGTTCGGCCTAGGGTCCCGCTCCCCGGAAAGGCGGGGCCAGTTTCACGCGAGAGTGGCGAAATTGGTAGACGCGCACGGTTCAGGTCCGTGTGTCTTCGGACATGGGGGTTCGATTCCCTCCTCTCGCACTGAAGACCCCTCCTCGTGAGGGGTTTTTTGGTGGGTGGCGGCTTCAGGCCGACTCGATGCGGGACACCGTCAGAGACGGCCCGGTCATGTGGATCCCGAAGCCGCCGTCCTCGATCGTTCCGTGCACCGTGACGCGATCGCCAGCGTTGACCTTGGTGGATCCCTGCAGACGGTAGACGTCGCCGTCATCGGTGTGGAGCTCGTAGAAGCCGCCCTCGAGGTCGTTGTGGCGGATGGTGCCGGTGAACTTGGCCATGGCGCGAAGCATAGCGCAGGCCTGGGGATCGGCTGACCATCGGGCCGAGATCGGAGGGCTGATACCCTCGAAGTAGGATGCGGGGACTGGTCACGAGTGGGTTGGTGGCCGCGCTGGGAGCGGGCTGTGGGTCCCCGGCGGAGGGCGGGGGCGAGCTGCCGACGCCCGCTGCGACGGTCGCTACGACGGTCGACCCGGAGCAGCTCCGACCCCAGTGGGCATCGTGGGGTGGGGTGCCGTGGCCCACCGGCGAAGAAGGTCTCCAGAGCAAGCTACGCCGAGCCGAGCTCGACCGCGACGCCGAGGCCCCCGCCATCGAGCGAGCATGGCAACACGCGGAGCCTACCTGGCAGGCAGCAGGTGCATGGTCCCTCGCCCGGATCGGCGGAGCGACGGCTCGTGAGAGGTTTAGCGCCTTGTTCGACGATGGGCGCACCGAGCTGAGTGCACCCACGATGGCGGCGGTGAGCCTGCTGTCGGCGCCTGGAGCCGACGAGGTACGTGAGCCGAGCTGGGACTCGCTCGAGGAGCGGCTTTGGACGCGCTACGCGGTCACCGAGGAGCCCGACCAAGCCGACGCGTTGTTGCTGGCGATCGCACGGGTGGGGAGCGCTCGTTCGCCAGGGTGGTTGGCGGCCGATCTGGCCGTAGTGCCGGGAGCAGGCGACCAGGGACGCTACGTGCACGCGATGGAGGCGCTGGCGATCCTCTGTACGCGGGGCCATGCGCTGCCGGTCGACGGGCTACAGGCGGTCGCTCGGGGACTCGGAAGTCCGGATCTGTCGCCGCGGCGCGCGGCGGCGTATACGTTGGCTCGTTGTGCGGCCGTCTCCGCCGAACGGCTCGCCGGGGCCGAGCGTGGCGAGTTGGTCGAGCTGCTCGTGCCCATGCTCGCCGGAGACGATGCCCAAGGCGCACGACGGGCCTGGCGTGCGCTCGAAGGGCTAGGAGAGCTTCCGCGGGTGGTGCCCGGATGGGTGCTGGGGGCCAAGGCTGGCGACTGGCCTGGTGACTGGATGGCCGAGGTGGCCGCCGTCCGAGCCCTGGCCGCCCATGCCGACGGCCGCAAGGTGCTCGCCCGACGGCTGCCCGCCATAGAGCTCACGAGCTTCACCGGGGCGCGACTTCACGTGCTGCGTGAGCTGCTGGTGCAGCTACGACCCTTCGCGGCCCACGAGGCTGCCCTCGAGCGACCCCTCGAGATGCTGCGGAGCTCGCTTCGGGCCGCCGTGAAGGCCGCGGCGACGACCAGCGACGCGAGGCGAGCCAAGGCGCTGACCCTGATCGGCTGCGAGCTCGAGGTCTTGCTGGCGACCCGAAGCGGCCAACTCGAGCCGCTCGTCGACTGTGCGAAGCAAGAGCCCACGATCCCCACCGAGCATGCCCAGACGCTCGCCATCGAAGCGCTGGTGCACATGGGTCCCGTGGTGCCCCGCGAGCAGCGGCTCGCCGCGCTTGTGGAGCGCGCCAAGGATCCCCGGCCGCGGGTGGCTGCACCGGCGCTGGGTGCCTTGGCGGGGGTGGATGATCCCGCCGTAGGCCCCGCGCTGCGCGAAGGTCTGGCCCGAGCCGACATGGGAGTGGTGGCCGCCGCCGCCGGAGCCGTGGCCGCTCGTGCCGCGGACCAAGAGCGTCGCGATCCCGAGGCGGTCAGCGTGCTGCTTTCCGTGATCGATCGCTTCGACAACGATCACGCCGTCGAGGCCCGGATCGCCGCCATCGATGCCCTGGGGCGACTGGCCCGGAGCATGCGAGCACCCGACGGGCCAGGGGGGGCCCAAAACGAGAGGTCTGGCCAAGTGCCTGGCCAGATGTCTAACTGGATCGATCGGTTGGTCGCATTGTCCCGTGATCCCGCGTTCGCCGTTCGGGCGGCCGCCCGCCGGGCGCTACGTGACCACCCCCAGGCGCTCGAGGCTTTCGAGGCGGGCCTGTCGTCTGGCCCAAGAGGAGAATTCGCGGCGTCCGTCCACCAAGCGGTGGACTTGCCCGGGGCTCCCGGGGTCGGCCTTCGCCTGGAGACCGACGCCGGGGTCATCACCATCGACTTCTCCGGTGCTCCGGCTCCGATCGCCCAGGCCAACCTGCTCGCGCTGGCCGAGCAGGGCTTCTTCGACGGCGTGGTCTTCCACCGGGTGGTTCCTGGCTTTGTGATCCAGGGTGGTGACCCCCGGGGCGACGGCTACGGAGGTCCGGGACACGTGATGCCCTGTGAGTGGTCCAACCTTCGCTATGCGCGAGGTACGGTGGGGATCGCCCTGGCGGGCAAGGACACCGGGGGATCGCAGCTGTTCATCGCCCACGACCAGCCGCGACATCTGGACGCTCGCTATACGGTGATCGGGCGAGTGGTCGACGGCATGGACGTGGTGGATAAGATCTGGCCCTACGATCGGATCCTGCGAGTCGACCGGCTCGACCAATTACCTGACCTGCCACCCGGGTCGGACGAGCGGTCCACGCCATGAGTCTGTGGCTACTGGGAGGGCACGACCCCACGCACGGGGCCGGGCTCTACCGCGATCTGATCACCGCTCGATCGCTGGCCCCCGCGTTGCCGCGATGGTTCGCCGTGACCGCGATGACCGAGCAAGGGCGAGGGCGCCCGGCCCGGGCTTGGTCGGTGCCCGCCGATCGCTTGCGGGCGCGTGTATCCCGGTGGCCGCGACCGACCGCGATCAAGATCGGCCTGGTCCCGGATGCCTTGGCAGCGGATGTCGCCACGCTGGTGCGCGGGATGGCCGCTCCGGTGGTCGTCGATCCGGTGCTGCGGGCCAGTGACGGGGGCAGCTTGGGGGCAACTGCGGAGGGGCTTGCCCCGCTGCTGACGGTGGCGACCGTGATCACCCCCAACCGTTCCGAGGCCCACGCGCTGCTTGGGGGGGTCGAGTGGGAGCCGGCGCTCGGTTCGACCCATCCGACTCATCCGACCGATGAGCCCGTGGTGCATGCCCTGGGTCGTCGGTTCGGCCATGCTGCCGTGCTGCTCAAGGATGGCCACGGCAGTGACCTCACCCGCGTCCACGATCGTCTGATCCAGGGCAGCCGAGTCCTCGCGCTGACTCGCCCGCGCCGCCAAGGGCCCGACCCGCGCGGTACCGGCTGTGCTCTGGCCACGGCCGTTGCCGTGCATCTGGCCCAAGGCGAGCCCGTCGACGTCGCCGTGCGTCGGGCGATCGCGTGGCTCGATCGAGCGCGTCTACGCTGGATTCCGGGGCCTGATGGCCGGGCACATCTGCCCGACTACGAGCCCACCAAGCAATGAGCACAATCACGATCGATCCGCGTCCATCGACGAGTGGCACTTTTGTGCAGTGGCCTGCTTCGTGAGGAACTCGTCCCAACCTTTTACCCGTTGTTGATCGCCCGTTTGTGTAGTTCTGGCGCTCACCTGTGAACCAATCGGCTCGATGGGTCCGGCTCAATGGATCCGGCTCGATGGATCCGGCCCTTTGCGGGACTGGCGCGGTATCGAGCCGGTCGATCTCTGCCGTACCGTCCCTGACGGGACTTCGCGCGTAGTGTCCTACCAGCTCTGGTCGCTAGGATCGCCAGCGCCCTCCATGTCGATCTCCTGTCGCTTTCGTTCCTCCCTCCTTCCTCTTCCTTCGATTGCGCTCTTGCTTGGCGCGACCGTGCCGCTATTGGCGGCCAGCTGCGACTCCAACAAGCCTCCGCCCCAACCGCCCGAGCCGGTCGCCGCGGTCGAGCCCGAGCCTGAGCCCGAACCCGAGGCACCTCCGCCCCCGCCCCCCAAGGTTCCCGAGGACGCGTTCTCGATCGGTACGTTCAATGTGGACTGGGCCTTCGATCCGCTGGGGGACAAGCGACCCACCACGGCCAAGCCCCACGTCGCGCCCGATGACGATACCTGGGAGTGGAAGCGGGATCGGATCGTCGACGTGCTCGTGGCCGAGAAGCTCGACATCGTGGTGCTGGTCGAGCTGGGCGGCGAGCGAGAGCTCACCGACATCACCAGCAGCGTCACCACCAAGGAGGGGCCCGACTACCAGTACGCCTGGGTCCCCGGCGAGGACAAGCGCACCGGCCGACACGTCGCGATCCTCTCGCGTTTCCCCATCAAGGACGAGCGGCGTACCGACGCCTACGCGCCGATCCATGTGGCCGCCGAGGTCGAGCTGCCCACCGGCGACGAGATCACCGTGATCGCGATGCACCTCAAAGAGGGGAGCAACAAGGGGGCGGTCAAGCAGCGCAACGAGATGGCCAAGTCGCTCAAGCGCCGCGTGACCAAGGCCGCCAAGAAGCGGCCCGTGATCTTGCTGGGAACCCTGGGCGACAAGACCCTCCCCTACGACAACGACTACAAGCAGAGCGCCTCGGGCATGCTCTCGGGTGAGGCGACCAAGCAGAGCAACGACAACTGCGAAGACTCGGCCGCCGAGACCCTCGCGCAGTCCACCACGATCGGGGGTGGCGAGGCGCTCGACCGGATCTTCTCGTGCGGCTTGGTGATGCGGGGGGCCGAGACCTCCGGGCGCGACATCATCGTGCGCGAGCAAGAAGATCCCGCCGACACCCCATGGCCCTCGGTCGCCGTGGACAAGGAGCCGCACCGCGACGTCAGCGATCACCTGGTGGTCTGGGCCGAGATCGCCCTGCCCAAGAAGCCCGGGGCCGAGGACGGCGCGGGCAAGGCCGAGGCCAAGGCAGAAGCCAAGACCGAAGCTGGCGGTGAGGCCAAGGATGCCGCTCCGGCGGCGGCTCCGGCCGCGAAGTAGCGGCGGCGTCACATCGACGGGGATGGAGCACGCCCCACCGCTGGATCGGCGGTGGGGTTTGTTTTTCGACGCCTCGCGCGTCGATCCGACCCGCGGGCGTCCGCGTGTTCCTCCTCGGCGTCGTGCCCCTTGGCTGCGGCCGCTTTCGTGACTTAGAAAGATGCAGGCAAAAGAGCTTGATGATGCGCACGACGATGTGGACCTTGGCCCTGTTGCCCACGCTCGCCCTGGCCTGTGGCGGAGACGATGGCGGTCGGGCTGATGCCGACGTGGGCCCGACCAGCCTCGGGCCGCCGAACACGAGCGAGACCGATCCCACCGGCACGGCTCCCAGCACGGGTGACGCGAGCATGGGGGCTTCGGCCGAGATCACCGGCTCACCCACCAGCTCGGCCGATGGCTCGGCCGACGGACCTTTGTTCGACGTGGGCGTACCCGACGTGCCCGGGTGCGGGCAAGGGGGAGGCCTCGACTTCTCGTACATCTGGGTCGCCAACTCGGCCCAGGGCACGGTCTCCAAGATCGACACCCAGACCCTCACCGAGCTCGGGCGCTATATCGTGCGACCCGACTCGGCGGGCAACCCCTCTCGCACCTCGGTCAACCTCGTCGGCGACGTGGCGGTCGCCAACCGCTTCGGCGGGGTCGCCAAGATCTACGCTCAGCAAGATCGCTGCCAGGAGAGCAACGGCACCCCCGGGATCCAGACCTCGAGCGGTGCGGCCGACATCCTCCCGTGGGGGACCGAGGAGTGCCTGGCCTGGTACACGCCGGTCAACCAAAACCAGCAGCGCCCGGTTGCCTGGACCTCGGGGACCTTCGACGAGGACCAGTGTGCCTACCTCGATCAGAAGATCTGGACCACCGCCTCGGTGGCCAACAGCGCGGGCACCGTGGTGGCCATGCGCCTCGACGGGGACACGGGCACGATCGAGGTGCAGGTCCCCGTGCCCGAGCTCAGCTCGGGTGGCTTTGGGCCCTACGGCGGGGCGGTCGACGCCAACAACGACTTTTGGTTCCACTCTCGCGATTCCGGCTTGCCCCACCCGCTGGTGCACGTGAGCGCCGATGGGGCGAGCTACGAGATCTTCGACGTACCCGACCCCGTGGCGCCCTATGGGATCACCATCGATTCCAGCAATCGCGTGTGGCTAGCCGGTTATCAGGGGGGGAGCACCCGCTACGATCCGATGACCGCCACCTGGCAGACGCTCCCTGGCGTCACCGGCCTGGGGATCCAGGAGGACGCGAACGGGCGCATGTGGATGGCGATGTATCCCTGGGAGACCACCCGCGGGGTCATCGCGTTCGACGTGGAGACCATGGCCATCATGCAGACCATCGATATGACCGCGGTCACCCCCAACTCACGGGGGATCAGCATCGACTTCGACGGTTATGTGTGGATGGTCGACCAGACCGACAGCGCCTTCAAGATCGATCCCGCCACGCAGACCTGGCAGCAGTACCAGGGGCTCACCGGGCCGTATACTTATAGTGACATGACCGGCTGGGGCTTGAGCCTGGTCAGCACCGGGTAAGGCGGGGTGGCCGGGTCGGCGGCGGCGGAGCGGCGCTCGATCCAATCACTAACCCGCGTCGTAGAGCGCGTCGCAGTGTGGCCCGAAGTGTGCGGCCATGCCCGCCACCCCCAGCGCGCACGGCTCGGCCGGTGCCTCGGAATCGCACAATAGCGCGTGATATCCGAGCATCGGATCCTCGTAGTCGACCATGCCCTGTTGGGCGAAGAACTCGGACGAGGGGCAGCTCGGCTCGCTCTGCTCGAGGCAGCTGGGGACGAGATCGTCCATGGTCGCTTCGCCCGTGGCGGCCTGCTCGGTGAAGCGCAGGCACTGGTCGACCACCTCGGCGAGCACGGCGGGGCAGCGGGCGATCGGCAGCGACTCGGGTACGAAACCTTCGAGCAGGGCGTGGTGCTGGATCGTCCACAGGTTCGCCTCGCCCAGCCAGTGCAGCTCGTCGAGCTGCGCGATGCTGTCCACATAGCGATCATCGGCCGTGTCGAGCAGCCCGTCTGGGCCTGCTCGGAACCCGACGATGCTCTGGGCCGCACGTCGGTCGAGCGCGACCTCGCGATCGAGCGTGGCCAAGGGCAGCTCGTTGACCACCCGCAGCATGCCGTAGGCGGTGGGCGAGCCTTCGAGAGGCAGGTGCTGAGGGGGTAGCTCGGCGCGTTCTTCGGCCGTCTCGGGCTCGAAGTCGGCGGAATCGCAGCCAATGGCCAGCAGGGCCGGCAGGGCCAGCAGGGCCATCGACAGAGCAAAGGTATGAGCGCGCATGGGGATCTCCCGCGTAGGTTCGAGCACCCCAAGGGGTGACACGTAGTGGCCGGCGCTTCGCCTCGCCCGATCTCAGAAGAGACCGCGATGCGTTGTCCGGCGGGTCAGAAGGGATAGCCCGACGATCGGATCGCGGCAAGTTTTTTGTCGAGAAAAATGCAACGCCCTAATTATGAAAGCCGTGAAAGATACAGCGAGGATGATATCGAACGTTCAGTACGGTGGATCGCCGCAGAGTTGCTCGCTCGCGCCCTACTTGAACGGACGGCCCGCCCGCGCGTATGCGGCCGCCGAGCTATAGAGGTTGATCGCCATCAGGCTCGTCTCGCCCTGGGATCGTCGCTCGTAGATCGTCGCCACTCGGTGAGCCAGCTCCGGGTCCTCCGGGGCGGCCTCGAGCGCGTAGTCGGCCAGATGACAGGCCGTTCGCAGGTCGCCCTCGTTGGCCAGGGCCTCCGCGCGGGCCACCAGCGCGAGGGGCCCCCCGGCCAGGGCCGCCAGCTCGTCCGCCACCCGGCTGCGCGGCGCGGGCTTGAGCTCGCTGGGTCGCCCGCTCCACCACCCGCCGAAGTAGCGGATCACGTTGCGCACGATGAACTCCGCCTCGTCGTAGACCGGCTGGAGCCACGGTGCCTCCCGCACCGGCAGGCGCACGCGGTGCACGATGTCCACGTGTGGTGGTGAGCCGGCGTTGAGGACGTCGAGGGTGCGCTCGACGATCAGATCGAGCAGATCCGCGGTCTCCTCCAGCATGCGCCGGATCTTCTTGGGATCGTCCACCACCGGCCCCCCGTGCCCGGGACACAGGCTCCGGGCCCCCAGGGCGGCCATGGCTCGGAGCCCCGCGGCCCAGTCCCAGGGGTAGCGCTGCACCTTTTGCGGGTTGCCGGCGTTGGGGACCGCCCAGATGAACAGGTCGCCCGGGCACAGCACCTCCCGGTCGGGACACCACACAAAGCTGTGATCGTCGGTCTCTCCCCGGCAGTGATGGACCTCGAAGCGCACCCCCCCCACCGTGAAGTCGAAGCGTTGGTCGTACAGGGTGTCGGGGGCGTACTGTGGGGCGCGGAAGGTGTCGAGCTGTGAGTCGCTCATCTCCACCGTGCCGCCGAACTGGCGAGCATTGATCGCCTGGTTGTGACCCGACGTGCGCTCATACCGGTCGAAGCGGGCCGGCATCGCGCGGTGAGCCACCACCCTTGGGGCCGGCTGGCCCTCGCGCAAGAACGCCGCGAGCCCAAAGGCGTGGTCCACGTGCCCCTGGGTGAACACGGCCGTGTGCACCGGTGCGCTGGTCTTGCGTCGCAGCATCTGGTCGAGCGCGGGAGCGAGCCGAGACAGCCCCGAGTCCACTAGCACCAACCCCTCGTCTGTCTCGAAGCCGGTGACCCCGCTGAAGAACGACACGAACCATGTGCGCTCGGCTACTTCCACGGGTCCGCCCGACCAGAAGAACTTGGCCTGCTCGGGATCTTGTCCGTAGTGCTCGTTCAACTTCTGGAACATGCCGAGGGTCATGACCCGAGCAGCATAGATCTGCCCGGTGAGCCCGGTGCTCGCTGCGCAGGCTCAGGGGTCGATTTTCGAGCCGCAGACCGTGTTCTTCCCCGGATCCTCGATGCGGGGTCGGCCGACGACACCACGGCATGCCTTCGCGCACCCGGCGAGCGCCGCCGCGCATCGCCGCCCGTCGCTACACCTTGGGGCTCACGTTGCAATCGAGTGACACGCCCGAACACGCCCCGTGATGGTTGTCTCGGCGTCCCGGCCTTTTCCAGTGGCCCGTTGCGGTTCACCTTGACCGCCGTCGGGAGACGCCCGACGACCTGGGATGTTCACCATGATCACGCACCGACCCCTTGCTCGGATCCATCGCAGCGCGCTTGCGACCCTCGCCGTGGTGGCCCTCGGCCCCGCCACGGCCCTGGCTGCCTCCGGCGATCACCCGCAGATCCACGACTACTATCACTCGTGGGAGTACGACTGGGATCTGGAAGACTATGTCTATGTCCTGACCATCGAGACCATCGTCGACGGCTTCGACGCGGTCCCCGTCGACATTCAGTTCGAGAGCTTCGATCCCTCGACCATTCCGCTGTCGACCAGCGCTCAGATCCTGGGCCCTGGGGTCGTCGACCAAGAGCAGCTCGAGGACTTCCAGCACTACGTGATCGCGGTGATCGGCTGCGACGACGCCTCGGCCGAGGCCCACGTCTATGACGCGCCCAACACCTGGAACCTGCTGAGCTCGGAGTCGATCTCGAGCTTCGCGTCGACCTTGGGTCAGCTGCGCTCGCAGTCGTTCTCTTGCAACGACTGGCAGCCGCCTCCGGTCGATCCCAGCGGCGGCCCGGGCGGAGGGGGAGGGACCTGTGAGGCCGGCGATGCTCCGGTCGCGGCCGACATCGATCCCGACAGCACGTCCTTTTTCTATGTGGAGATCGAGCTGCAGCTCGGCGACCTGGTCACCGCCGGGTTCGAGTACGACGGCGATCAGTGGGAGCTCTCCGAGCTCTACGGCGACGCGGGCGCCTGCCAGGGCCAGCTGGACACGTTTGCTGACTACACCCTGGACATCCTGACCTCGCCCTCGTGCGCCGCGGCCCCGGTCTACACTCCCGCGGAAGAGGCGGCCCTACAGCCCTACGTGTTCGCCGTCGAGGACTTTTGCCAGGAGAACCTCTAGCAGCCCGCGGTGCTCCGAGGTCCGGAGGTCGGGGTGACCCCGCCGTGACCTCGCCCGAGCCTGCTGCTGGAACGCCGAGGCTCGCCCCGCGATCGAGCGATCGGATGACTTGATGAGGGGCCATCCTCGTGATGTTTCGCAACCCGGGCATCACGAGTGACTTCCCTCGAAGGGCCCTCGGATCAGCGTTCGAGGGCCGCTTCCCCGCAATGGCCGAGTTGTTCCTCGCGGTAGCCCAGCACCGACCCTGAGGCCGGAACCCCTCCTAACCGGCCGTTCTCATGGAAAACCCTGGCATTGCCCGGCTCGGGGAGGCGTACGCCTTGTCTCTTGCCGGTTGGGCCTCCGGGGCGATTCGGGTAAGGTCCGTTTCACTTCGAGGGAGCAGCAAGATGCGATCGCTAGTCTGTGCCGCCGCGCTCGTGTTGGGGCTGACCGCCTGCGACACCGGGCAAGCCAAGGTCGAGCTCGAGCCCCAAAAGGCGCCCAAGAGCAATAAGCCCAAGAAGCCCAAGATGACGCCCGAGGAGCTCGCCGAGGCTCGCCGCAAGGCGGGGTTCAAGGACAAGGACGAGCTCGCCGAGGAGAACATCGCCACCATGCGCAAGGGCGAGCGCGAGTGGGTCAAGACCCGGCTGGCCGAGCACCGAGCGATGCTCGGGACGATCCGCAAGCAGCTCGATCGTGCCGAGAAGGACGCGCCCAAGTGGGCCAAGGCCAAGGACGCCCAAAAGGCGTTCGACAAGTTCTTCGAAACGTACAAAGAGGACAACAAGGCCCTCGACGAGGACTATAAGAAGCTCATGGAGGGCGGATCGCAGATCGACATCCAGGCCAAGCTGGTGGGGATGTACCGCGCGTTCCAGAACCTCAACGGCGACCTTGGGCCCGAGATCTCCGCCGAGGAGGGCTTCGCGACCGGGCTTGCGGACATCCGCAAGCAGCTCGACGAGCTCGACAAGGAGCTCGAGGCCATCGATAAGGACGAGACCCTCAAGGTCAACGAGGACTACAAGCCCGAGAAGTGAGCACCGAGTCCCCGTTGAGCCCCCGTTGAGCCCCGTTGAGCCCCCGTTGAGCCCCCGTTAAGCCCTGGTTGACTGGGGCGCCCCGCGCCCCGCGCCCCGCCGGGTACCGGGCTATGCCCCTGTTGCGGGCCTAGTAACCCGGTCGCGCTCGGTGTCGTCCCGAAGTCGGCGCGACCGACGTATGTTCGGGGCCGGCGCCCCGCGCACGTCCCCGTGAACAGCGTCTTCCGCTTCCTGTACCGCTACGCGCGGCAGAACATCCCCCAGTACGCGCTGGGCGGGGTGATGTTGTTCGCTACCAACTACGTGGTGGTTCGGATCCCCGCGATCATCGGCGAGGCGCTCAACGTGCTGGAGATCGGGGGCTCCCAGGCCCTGCACGACAGCCAGAACCTCGCCATCGAGCTGGTGATACTCGGCCTGACGGTCATGGTGGTGCGCACCCTGTCGCGGGTGCTGTTCTTCAACCCCGGCCGCGACATCGAGTATCGCCTGGGGGTCGACATCTTCGGCCACCTGCTGAGCCTGCAGCGGCCCTTCTACATGCGGCACAAGGTCGGGGAGCTCACGAGCATCGCGAGCAACGACACCCAAGCCGTTCGCTTGCTGGTGGGCTTTGCCGGCCTACAGGTGTGCAACGTGTTGGTCGCGATCCCCCTGCACCTCTACCAGATGTGGGCCACCGACCCGGTGCTCACCCTGTGGTGCTTGGCCCCGGTGACGCTGGGGGCGCTCTACATGCGGTGGACCGTCCGGCGCTTCTTCGGGATGATCCGCGAGTCCATGCAGCTGCTGGCGCGGCTGTCCGATCGCGTGCTCGAGACCTACACCGGCATCGGGACCGTGCGGGCCCACGCCGCCGAACAGGCCGCGCTCGACCGCTTCGAGGAGCGCAACGGCGAGTACCTGCGCCTGCAGCTGCGGGTGACCGCGATCCGGGCCTTCGGCATGCCGATCTTGGGCGTCTCGGGCATGGTGGCGGCCGGCATCGTGCTGTGGGTGGGCGGCCAGCGGGTGCTCGACGGACTCATGCCGGTGGGCAACCTGGCCACCTTCACCGCGTTGCTGCTGTCGCTGGTGGGGATCTTGATGGCGTTGGCCTGGGTGCTCGCCGCGATCTCGCGCGGGATCGTGTCGCTCGGTCGCATCGAGAAGGTGGTCGACACCCCGGCCGATCTGCCGCCGGTCGAGGAGGCGGTCACGCTCGCCGATCCTCCCCGGCTGTCACTGCGCAACCTCACCTTCACCTACGCCGACGGCGACGAGCCGGCCCTCTACGACGTATCCGCTGACGTCGCGCCGGGCACCACGCTGGGGATCTTTGGCAAGACCGGCTCGGGCAAGACCACGCTCATCAACCTACTCGCTCGGGTCCAGACCCCGCCCCCGGGCAGCGTGTTCGTCGACGAGTGCGACGTGACCTCGGTGGACCTGGGGGTGCTGCGGGAGGCGACCGCCGTGGTGCCTCAGTCGCCCTTCCTGTTCTCGACCACGCTGCGCGAGAACCTACGCCTGGCCGAGGCCGATCCATGGGCGGATCGTGCGACCCAAGACGACGACGACGCGCGCCTGCGCGAGGTGCTCGCCGCGGCCTGCCTCGAAGAGGACGTGCGTCAGCTGCCCGACGGGCTGGCCACCGTGGTCGGCGAGCGCGGGGTCATGCTCTCGGGCGGGCAGCGGCAGCGGGCCTCGCTGGCCCGGGCGCTCTATCGCATGCGGCCCTTGCTGCTGCTCGACGACGTGCTCTCGGCCGTCGACCAGGGCACCGAGGCGCGGCTGGTGGAGGCGATCCGCAACCTACGGGGCGGCACCCTGACCAACGAGTCCCCCACCACCGTCATCGTCTCGCACCGCACCAGCGTGCTCGAGCACGCCGATGAGATCCTCGTGCTCGACCATGGCCGCGTGGTCGAGCGGGGCACGCACGCCCAGCTGGTGGCTCGGGGTGGCCTCTATGCCGAGACCCACCTGCACCAGGGCAGCGAGTCCGAAGGGGGGGAGCCCTCATGAGCGACCGCCGCTCCGCGAGCTCGGCCACGAGCAAGTCCCCGGCCAGCCGACCCGACGAGGGTCCCACCGCGGCCCGGCAGGCCAGCGCGATCTCCCTGCTGCGGCGCTTTTGGAGCTTCGCCCGGCCCCACCGGCGGTGGCTCTTGTCCGGGCTCGCCCTGATCCCCATCGTGGCCGGCATGTCCACCCTGCGGCCGCTGCTGGTCAAGCACGCCGTCGACGTCGACATCCCCGGGGGGGACGCCCTGGGTCTGCGCCTGACCGCCATGGCCTTCTTGGGGGCGGTCATCGCCGAGTTCTTGTGCCAGGCCACCCAGATGTACGCGCTCCAGCGCGCCGGCTACTCCACGATCTACGACGTGCGGCGCACCGTGTTCGCCCACGTGCTGCGCCTGCCCAATCGCTTCTTCGACAACCACGCCATGGGCAGCTTGCTGACGCGCACCACCACCGACGTGGAAGCGCTCAGCGAGACCATGTCGTTTGGGGTGTTCACGATCCTCAGCGACATCGTGATCATCGGCTCGATCCTCGTGGCGATGTTCGTGCTCAGCCCCAAGCTGGCGCTCATCAGCTTCACCGTGGCCCCCGTGCTCTTCTTCCTCGTGCGCTACGTGGGCGCCGCCCTGCGACGGCTGCAGCTCGAGGTGCGCAAGGCTCAGGCGGGGCAGACGGGGTTTTTGGCCGAGCAGCTGGCCGGGGTCACCGTGGTGCAGCTGTTCGGGCGCGAGGACGACGCTCGCAACCAATATGCCAGGCTGGGCAGCCGCTACCTGCGGGCCACCAAGCGGGCCAACTGGCTCGATGCCCTGCTCTACGCCCTGATGGACGGGATCTCCGCCTTCTCCATCGCGCTGCTGCTCTACTTTGCCGCGCCCGAGGTCGCCGTGGAAAACGGGGCGATCTCGCTGGGCTTGCTGTTTGCCTTCGTCGACTACCTACAGCGGGTCTTTGGCCCCATCAAGGAGTTCTCGGGCAAGCTGGCCACGATCCAGCGCGCCGCCGCCTCGCTGGAGCGGATCTATGGTCTGCTCGACGAGCCCGCCGAGGATCGGGCCGAGCCTGACGCTCGTGACCCGCTCGCTCGCTGGAAGGGCGGTCTTCACGTACGCGACCTCCAGTTCCGCTACAAAGACGACGGGCCCGACGTCTTGCGGGGGATCTCCTTCGATGTGGCCCCCGGCGAAGTGGTGGCGGTGGTCGGTCGTACCGGCTCGGGCAAGTCGAGCTTGGGCCGCGTGATCACCCGGTTTTACGATGGCTACCGCGGCTCGGTCGGGCTCACCGGTCACGGCGAAGCCGGGACCAAGGCCGTCGAGCTGCGCGACGTGCCGCCCGAGCAGCTGCGTCGCCACGTGCTGATGGTCCAGCAGGACGTGTTCCTGTTCAACGACGACGTGGGCTTCAACGTCTCGCTGGGCGAGGCCGGGCTCGCCGGCGACGACGAGCGCTTGCTCCGGGCGCTGCGGGTCGTCCAGGCCGAGGGGGTCGTCCAGGCTCGCGGGGGCCTGTCGTTCTCGGTGGGCGAGCGGGGTGACAACCTCTCGGCCGGCGAGGCCCAGCTGCTGGCCTTTGCCCGGGTGGCCGCGCGCGAGCCCACCCTGCTGATCCTCGACGAGGCCACCGCCAACGTCGACAGCCTCACCGAGCAAAAGGTGCAGGCGGCCATCGAGCAGCTGCTGCAAGGGCGCAGCGTGCTGGTGATCGCCCATCGCCTCAGCACCGTGCGCCGGGCCGACCGGATCCTCGTGCTCAGCGAGGGGCGGGTCGCCGAGCAGGGCACCCACGAGGAGCTGATGGCCAACAAGGGGCTCTACGCCGAGCTCTACGAGATGGGCTTTGGCGAGGGCGAGGGCGAGGACAAAGACAAGGACGAAAAAGACGAAGCCGATCGGGAATGACGCTCGCCTTCCCGAGGTTGCCGCGCCCATGCATCGCCACCGGGCCCGGTTCCTTCGCCGTCTGCCACCGCTCACGGTGGCTGCTGTAGGTTTTGTAGGCGCAGCGCTTACGTTGCCCTCCACCGGATGCAGTCGCGAGGCCGAGGCTGCCGACGGTGCCGAGTCGTCCGCCGATCCATCGGAAAGCGCAGCCGTCGCTGCGGCTGCCGCCGCGCTCCTCGATCCCGCCCACTACGATCCTCGCCAGAGCCTCGCCCCCATGATCAAGGCGGTTGGCCCGGCGGTGGTCGCGGTAGACGCTCGGGGACGCCGCGCGGGGCCGGGGATCCTCGGCGCGGATCGCCCGGTACAGGGCATGGGCAGCGGTTTCATCATCGATGCCGAGGGCTTGGTGGTCACCAACCATCACGTGATCGACGGCGCTTCGCAGGTGCAGGTGCGCCTGTCCGATGGTCGGCGCTTCGACGCTCAGGTCGTCGGCAGCGATCCCGCCACCGATCTGGCCCTGCTAGATCTCTCGGACGGCCTCTCGGACGCCGACGCCCTGCCCGCGGTGACCTTGGGTCAGAGCAAGACCCTCGAGGTCGGCGACTGGGTGGTCGCGCTGGGCAACCCCATGGGGCTCGATCACTCCGCCACCGTGGGGATCATCTCGGGCAAGGGGCGCGGGAGTCTGGGGCTCTACCGCGACAGCTACATCGACTTCCTGCAGACCGACGCCGACATCGCCCCAGGCAGCAGCGGCGGGCCCCTGTTCAACCTGCGGGGCGAGGTGGTGGGCATCAACACCGCGGTCGGCTCGGGCTTGCGCCCCGGGTTCGCGATCCCCGTCGACCAAGCGCGGCAAATCGTCGAGCAGCTGCGCGATCGCGGCGAGGTGGTCCGGGGCTGGCTGGGGGCGGGCAACGTGCCCGGCGCCACCGAGCCCGGCGCGACGATCGGTAGCGTCTACGAGGGCACCCCCGCCGAGCGGGCGGGTCTGCGATCGGGCGACGTGGTCGAGGCGCTCGATGGTGAGCCGCTGGAGAGCTTCGAGGCCCTGCGGGCCCGGGTGGGGACCAAGCAGCCGGGGGATGAGGTGACCCTCTTGGTGCGACGGGATGGCGAAGTCCTCGAGCTGCGGGTCACTCTGGGCGCGCGGCCCGAGTCATCTTCGCTGGAGGCGCTTCGCTCCTCGCGGGGGTCGAAGCGCTCGACCCGTTCGCCCCATTCGCCCTCGTTTCGGCTGCCCTTTGGCCTGGGCGATCCCTCCGAGGAACCCGAGGAGCCGCCGAAGCCGCCGGGCGCTCCCGCTGAGGGTCCTCGTTTGGGGGTGAGCGCCCGGGAGACGCCCGGGGGCCTCGAGGTGGTCGAGGTGCGTCCGGGGTCGCTGGCCCAGACAATGGGGATCGAGCCTGGCGACCGGTTGCGAGCGCTCGATGGCCAGGCGCTGCGGCGCCCGAGCGATGTGGCCGATGCCCTCACCGGCGCGGGCTCGTCGCTTGAGCTACGATTCGAGCGGGATGGGGCGACCCACGTCGTGACCTTGGACAGCTGGCGGGATCGCTGGCGGGATCATTAGGGAGATCATCGAGGCGGCCACCAGGGAACTTTTCGCCGTCGTGTCGCGTCTTTGATAGACGCGTCATTGTCCGGAATCCTCCGGTCCCCGTCCGTCACGGATTCCTGCCTGCTGCTGCACGGGGCGGTTCCTCCGGTCGTCCGTCCTCCGTCCTTCCCCGGAGGGCTGCGCCCCGTGCGGCGGCGATTTTGCGTGCTCGCTCGTTTCGGCAGTTCGGCGTTTCGGCCGCCGCCGTTGCTCCCGCGAAGGCCCGGACTTATGCTCCCGACCTTCTCCCATGAGCGACACCAACTCGACCAAGCACTCCAAGGTTCTCATCCTCGGTGCCGGCCCCGCCGGATACACCGCCGCGCTCTACGCCGCGCGAGCAGAGCTTTCGCCGGTTGTGCTGGCGGGTCCCGAGCCAGGTGGGCAGCTGACCACCACCACCGACGTCGAGAACTACCCCGGCTATCCGGGCGGGATCGGCGGCCCGGAGATGATGGATGAGTTTCGTCAGCAAGCTGAACGTTTCGGCACCCAGGTGGTCTACGACCTGGCCAACGAGGTCGAGCTCACTCAGCGCCCCTTTACCGTACATGGTGATAGCGGGGTCTACACCGCGGATGCGCTGATCATCGCCACCGGCGCCTCGGCCAAGTACCTGGGTCTACCCAGCGAGCAACGGCTGCGTAACAAGGGCGTCACGGCATGCGCCACCTGCGACGGTGCGTTCTATCGCAACCAAGACGTGGCCGTGATCGGGGGGGGCGATACTGCCATGGAGGAGGCGTTGTTCCTCACCCGTATGTGTCGCTCGGTTCACATCATTCACCGTCGCGACCAGTTCCGAGCCAGCAAGGTCATGCAAAAGCGCGCGCTCGAGCACGACAAGATCACTGTGCACTGGAACCGGCAGGTCAAGGAGGTGCTCGGCGACGACGGTGTGACCGGTCTGTTGCTCGAGGACACCACCGGTGGGCCCGACCAGACCCTCGAGGTCACTGGCATGTTCCTCGCGATCGGCCACGAGCCCAACTCCAAGCCGTTCGCCGGGAAGCTCGCGATGGACGATCAGGGCTACATCCAGATCGGAAAGCTCGGGAGCAGCTACACCACGGTCGACGGCGTGTTCGTCTGCGGTGACGTGGCCGACAAGGTCTATCGGCAAGCGATCACGGCTGCGGGTACTGGGTGCATGGCGGCCATCGACGCCGAGCGCTGGCTCGCCGAGCAAGCCTGAGCGGTCGTTGCTCGCGAGCGTTGACCGGACTTGACCGGACTTGACCGGACTTACTGGCTGGGCCGGGTGTAGTGATGCTCGCTGTTCAACCCGAGCATCAGCTGCGCTCTTGGGGGTGACCCAAGCGATTCCCTGAGGGCGTTTTTGAGACTCTGGAGGGGCGGCGGGTCGACATTGTTCGACTTTGCGCATGCCGTCGCCCTTCCGTCCGCCTCTCCGTTCGTGATCTAGTCTTATTATAGTTTCGATATTTATAGTTTCGACTCGAAAACGGTGGCCCTTAAGGGTAATTCCGGTACGCTGGATCGGTGTGGTTGCGCGATGAGATGGCGGAGATCGCCGAAGATGTGCGCGAGCGGTTTGCCGGCTTTGTCCGAGAAGAGGTCAATCCGGGGGCAATCGAGCGCGATGTCGAGGGCATTGGCATCCCTCGCACGGTGCTTCGCAAGAGCGCCGAGCTCGGCCTGCTGAACTACTCGATCCCTCGGGCTTTGGGGGGTGGTGGGGCCGATCTGTTTCGGTGGGGCGTGGTGCTCGAGGAGCTCGGATACCACTGCGAGGACGGGTCGTTTCCTTTGGTGCTAAGTCTTCACGCCGCGGTGGCCAACGCGATCCACCAGGCCGCGTCTCCAGCCGTAGCCGAGCGGGTAGTGGCTCCTCTAGTTCGAGGGGAGCGCTTTGCCTGTTTTGCCTACTCTGATGGTACCGACGCATTTTCCTTTCGCTCGACTGCGAAGAAGAAGGGCGACCGCTACCTGCTCGACGGTGACAAGCAGATGGTCACCGGTGGGCTCGAGGGCGACGTCTTCATGACCTACGTACGTCGTGAAGACAACGACGACCTGGCGGTATTCCTCATCGAGCGCGATGATCCCGGGGTCACCATCGAGCCGGTCGAGGTCTCGGGGTTCCGCGCTGCGGGCATGGCTCGACTTCGCTTCGAGGGGGTCGAGCTGTCCGAGGAGCGCATGCTCGTCCCTTTTGATGGCATCAGCCATGCTCAGCTGTTCCTCAACGATCGCCGGGGGCTACTGGTCTGCGGCCTGCTGGGTCGCATGCGGGCCATCGTGGAAGATGTGGCCGTCTCGGTGGGGCAGACCATGCGATACGGCCGTCCGCTGAGCGAGCTAACTAGCGTGCAGGCCACGCTAGGCCGCATGCACGTCGCGGTCGAGACGGCGCGAGCCATGGCCCACCGGGCGCTGCACGGCTTTCGCCATGCCGATCGAAGCTCCGTGTTCGATCCGGACATGGCCGTCGCCAAGTATTACGTGATCGAGCAAGCGATTACCGTGGCCACCAGTGCCCTGCGGGTCACCGGGGGCTGCGGATACATGAGACATAGCAATTATGAACGGTACCTCCGTGATTTCCACGGGGGCATCGCGGGCGGGGGAGCCCAGGACATACTCGAGGTCAATCTCGGCGCCTATCTCTCGAGCATGCTCGGGCGGCGCCACTGTCGGGAGTTGAATCAATGAAGGTCATCTTGTCGGGAACACTGTTGCGCTTCGTGGGGTACGAGCGCGAGATCGAGGTAGAAGCTCGCACCGTGGGTGAGGCCATCAACGCGGTCGAAGCGCGCCACGACGCGCTTCGCAACGTGCTGCGTGATGGGAGCGGTGCCGTTCGAACGACGCACCAGCTATTCGTCAATGGGGAGCAGGTCGGTCGCAACGGCCTCGAGCGCCCGGTCGGTCGCGCCGACGTGCTCGAGGTGCTCACTGCCATCGCGGGGGGGTGACGCCAGTGGTGCGGGTGACCACCTTCGACGTTCCGCTCGACACCGCGATGTTCTCGCCGCAGCAGCTCCATCCGTGGACGCTGGCCGGGTTCGGGATGCGAGGGTGGGCCCACTGGCTGCGTGAGCACTTGGTCTCGTTTCCCGCCCTGGTCCGCGATCACGGCACCGGGGTGGTCATCGTGGGCATCGAGCTCGAGTATCTCGGGCCGCTCACCTTCTTCGACGCCGACGCGCTCCAGGTCGCATATACGGTTCGGGTCCGCGAGGCGGGGGATCTGCTGCGACTATGCGCCGAGGTCGACGCGCGCGGGAGGGCGGTGGCGTGCGTGCGACTGGTGGGTCGCATCGTGCGCATCCCCGAGGGGGGGACGCTCGCAGCTCGCCCTGGCGTGCTTCCAGGGTCGCTCCTGGACCGCTTTGATCCCGATGAGCGCTTCGACGGTAGTGTGCCACGCGTGCTTGGCTCCAACATCCGGGATGTTTCGTGGTCGCCTGCGGCCTCGTCGGCGCTGCGGGTACACCGAGGTCACTGCGAGGCTGCCGATCAGTGGTTGTTCGCCGAGCTCCCTCGCATCGTCGCCGATGCGCGGGAGACGTGGGGGCTGACGGCTGGTGACGATCCAAGGGCTCGGGTCGCGCTGGGGACTCCCCTGCGCCGGTTCGTCGCCGAGCTGACGCGACCGATGTTCATCTTCGACACCGCGACCCTGTCGACCCAGACCGATCACACTGGGTGCCGATATCTCCATCAGATCCGCGGAGCGACCCACACCCACGCCACCGCGTACGAAGAGCTCGGCGAGCCGTCCGGTGCCCCGTAACACCTCAGCGGAGCTCGAGCCGGGTGAGATCCTCTGCGATCGTTACCAAGTGCTCGAGCACATCGGTCGCGGGGGCATGGGGTCGGTCTACCGCGCGCACGACCGTCGCGAAGGCCACGAGGTCGCGCTCAAGCTATTGACCGCCGCCGTCACCGACGGCGCGGCCGTGGTGCGCTTCAAGCGGGAGTTTCGCTCCGCGTCTCGCCTGCACCACCCTTCGTGCGTCCAGGTCTACGACCTCGATCGAGACGGGGATCGGTGGTTATTCACCATGGAGTATGTCCCCGGGCGGGCGCTCGACGTTCGGGGAGGACGAGCTCGCGATCTTCGGGTCGTGGCCAGCCTCGGGCTTCAGGCCCTCGCCGCGCTCGATCACATCCACGCCCAGCAGATCGTCCATCGTGACATCAAGCCTCACAACATGCTGGTCGTCGATCGCGAGGGCGAGCCGCCGCTGCTCAAGCTCACCGATTTCGGGATCTCCAAGCTCGCCGACATGGACGAGCAGCCCACCGTGGGCTCTTTTATGGGGTCGCTGCCCTACATGGCGCCCGAGCAGGCGGCACAGTCTCAGGTGGATCCCCGCAGCGATCTCTACTCGCTGGGGGTGGTGCTCTACCTGGCGCTGACCGGTGTCCATCCGCTGACCCCCGCCGGCCAGGCCGATGCCTTTCGTCCCAGCATCACCGAGTGGTGTCGTCTGAAGATCTCCGATGACGCCCGCCCGCTGCGGGAGGTCGCGCCGCAGCTGCCCGACAAACTAATCGCGCTCGTCGATCGCATGCTCGACCGCGATCCATCCCGGCGGCCGTCGACCGCCGTGGCGGCCTACGAGGCGCTCAAGGAGGCCGTCGAGTCGGCCGCCGGTGCGATCTCGATGCCCCAGCTGCCGCCTCTGGCGCGGGCCTCGTACCTCGCGGTCCCTCGGCTGGTGGGTCGTGATGACGAGGTCGAGCGGATGCAGCGCTTCCTCGAGCGGCAGCTGGGAGATTCGTCCCCGGGGGGCGGTTTGTTCGTGATCTGTGGCGAGGCTGGGGTGGGCAAGTCCAAGCTCGCCGCCCAGCTGCCGGGCATGGTGCGAGGACTCGGGGGCGAGCTCTATGCGGGTACCTGCCGGGCCGAGGGGGGCGCCGCCTACGATCCGCTGCGCTACTTCTTGGGTGCGGTCGACCGGCGGGTGCGCTCGGAGGAGGCGGCCGAGGCGGAGCGTTCCAAGACCGATGCTCCGCCGCGCTCGACGGCCGAGTCCGACGTGGTCAAGGACGCCCCCGCCACCCTGGCGACCACCGCGTTCGTCTCCACTTCTGCCCGCACGGCCGCGGTCTCCAGCGGTCAGAACCCCGATCGTATGCGTAGCGGCTCTGCCTCTGAGTTCGAGCCGCGCCTCGACGTCGACGCCCAGGTCAACCAGCTGTGGCAGTTCCAGCGCGAGGTTGCCGAGGGGCTGCGGTCGTTGGCCGAGGACACCCCTCGCGTGGTGCTCGTCGAAGACGTGCACTGGGCCGATGCGGCGCCGCTGGAGCTGCTGGTGTTCCTGCTCCGTGCCGCGCACGCCGTCTCGACCGGCGACAAGCCCGTGCGCTGGGCCGTGATCGTCACCCACCGGCCCTCGCCCTTTCCGTCTGCGCTCGGGTGGCTCCACGAGGTCGCCGAAGAGCTCGGGGGCTTCGAGAAGATCGAGCTCGAGCCGCTGGCGCGCAGCGCCACCGCCGAGCTGGTCGCCTCGGTCCTCATGCGGTCTCGGGACGACGTGCTGGAGCACTTTGTCGAGCGGTTGATCGACTGCGTGGGATCCAAGCCCCTCGACGTCACCCAGGCGCTCTACTCTCTGGTGGCCCACGGCAAGCTGGTCCGCCGGGGATCCGACTGGGCCCTGGCGGATGTCAGCCTGGAAGATGCCGACGTACAAAAGCGGGTCCAGAGCGCGATCGGGGATCGGGCCGCACGGTTCTCGGCCGACACCAAGCGAGCGCTGGCCTCCGCGGCCGTGCTCGGGCGGGTCAGCGACCTCGAGTCGCTACGCCACGTGACGCGGGTCGATGAGGCGCTGCTGCTCGATTGCGTCGACGAGGCGATCCGGGCCAAGTTCCTCGAGGAGGTCTCGCCGGGCGCCTACATGTTCTCGCACAGTCGGCTGCGCGACGCGATCCTCGACGAGCTCCCCGACGACGTGCTGCGCAGCCTCCACGCGCGGGCCGCCGAGCACCTCATCGTCAACCGTCGGGGGGACGACCCTTCCACCATCGCCCACCACTGCGCCCAGGCGCGCAACTTCGAGGACGCCTTCCGCTACGGCCGGATCGCCGCCCACGATGCCATGGCCAGCTATGCGTTCTCGCGCGCCGCCGCTCTTTACCAGGACGCGGTGCGCTATCGCGAGGCGTCGGGCCACGATGTCTCGCTCGGCTTGCGAGAGCGCTTTGGGACCGCCTGCTTGCAGGCCGGCCGCTACGACGATGCCAACGCCGCGTTTTCTGAGTGCATCGAGCAGACCGAGGACCCCGTGCGGCGGGCCGAGCTGCTGCGCAAGTCGGCCGACGTGGAGTTTCGTCGACCCGACATGGTGCGGGCCCGCGAGCGACTCGAGCAGCTGCTGATCTCCTTGGGCTTCTCCGTGCCGCGGACGGCGTCTTCGGTCGGCCTGGGGATCGCGCGTCAGGGCAGCGCATTGGTGCTCAGCTGGTTGCGCGCCCCTGAGCAGGTGCAAGACGAGGAGCAGAAGCGGAGGCTGGCCATGATCTCCAGCACCTGCGCCTCCCTGACCGAGGCCTACTACTTCAGCGATTTCAACCGGGCCGTCTACTACCAGGCGTCATCGATCAACACGGCCGAGAAGGTCGGCCCCAGCCCCGAGCTGGCCGTTGGTGGGGCTCAGGCGGGGTTCATCGTGTCGACCTTCGGCCAGTACAAGCGGGGCTTTCGCTACCTCGAGCGCGCCGAGGAGGCGGCTCGAACCGCCGCGACCCCCGTAGAGGCCGCGTGGGAAGCGATCATGCGGGCCATGGCCTATCAATGCCAGGGCGATCCCGGCAACGCGGTGCTCCACACTGGCCGAGCCGAGGCGCTGCTCCAGCGCTCGGCGGAGCCCCTGCGCGTGCGTCAGGCCTGGACGATCCACGGCGAGGCCCTCAATTGTCTGGGTCGTTACGATCAGACGCTCAACACCAGCCGTGGGCTGGAGCGCCTGGCCCTCGAGCTCGACGACCGTCGGGCGCTGGGCTGGGCTCGGTACATCGAGGGGCACGCTCGGTGGCGCAAGGGCGATCGGGTCGGAGGGCTCGACAAGCTACGCGACGGGGCCCAGCTGAACGCCGAGACCGGTGATCTGGCCAACGGAAGCGCCGCCTTGGGTCGCTGGGTGCTCGCGCTGGCCCTCGCGGGGCACGTGGACGAGGCGCTCGAGCAGGGGCGGGCCGGGGTTGTCACCCTCATCGACAAGAAGCTGCGCAATCCCACGGTCACGCTGCATGGTGCGTTCCTCGTGGCCGCGGCGATGGCCAACGCCAGATCTCCGCTCGACCGGGGGTTGCGCAAGGATGTCCGCCGGGCGATCACCGCGGGGCGTCGGTACTCGTCGCTCATGCTCTTCGCGCGGCCCTCCTATCTCGCCGGGCTCGCGGCCTGGGAGCACTCTCGGGGCAACACCACCGCCTCGGCTCGGCATCTCGATCACGCGCGGCAGCTCGCCGAGCGCTTGGGCATGGTGGGAGAGGCGGCCGACGTGGTGGCGATCCAGCAGATGTGCCCGGTGATGCGTCGCGACAGGGCGCTGAGCGAAGGGCCCCCCGGCGAGCTGAAGTCGGGGGGGGAGCCGGGGCAGGAGCGCGATCGGGGCGACGAGCCGGGCGTGGGCGACCGGGAGGCGTCGAGCGCCCGATCATGAGTCGAGCACCTGCGCTCTTCGGCTACGCCCTTGCCCATCATCGTGGCTCGCCATGGCCGGTCACGGCTCGTCGGAGGGATTGCCTTCGTCCTTGGTGGGGGTCATCTCGGGGGGCGGCCAGGCGGCCTTGGTGTCGGTGCCCTCGCGGTCACGCATGTCGATGAAGTGATGGATGAACCCGCAGCTGCTGCACGCCTTGGCGAGGATCGGCGCCGAGTGGGTGAAGCCACCGGTCGGGTTGACGAAGCGGAGCGTGCTCATGCGTAGAGGGAGCGGCGACCGGTCGTTACGGCCCGCGAACACGGCCACCGGCAGTAGGGCGCCTCCGCACACCGTACACTTGCGCATGGCCGACTCGTGGCGTCGATCGCGATCTTCGGCCCGAGCGGCGATCGCTTTGGCGCGTGCATCTTGGAGCTGGTCGCGGAGCTCTTCGTTCTCCCGCTCGAGCTCGGCGAGCTGGAGCTCCAGCGCTTGCCGGTCATCACGGTAGGCCACGAGGTCAGGGTAGCATTCGTCGCGTCCTCGCGATGCCGTCTGCCACCACTCGCTACCGTTCTTTGCGATGCTCCTCGACTCGCTGTGGTCTGTGCTTCCCGGTCGCGGAGGGAAGCGCTCTGGGCGATCGCTGTCCCGCATGCGGGGCACCCACCGAGGCGACCGGCGAGCCCTATCTCACCCATGGCGTGCGGACCGTATCGGACCATCCCCCTGGACTCGCTGTCGGATCGGTCTGTGGATCGGTTTCGGGATCGCCCGGTGGGTTGCGGGTCGAGGTCCTCCTCGACAACGTTCGAAGCTTGCGCAATGTGGGCTCGATGTTTCGCACCGCCGACGGGGCTGGAGTCGCGCACTTGCACCTAGGCGGCATCACACCCACGCCCGAGCACCCCAAGCTGGCCAAGACCTCGCTGGGCGCGGAGCGAAGCGTGCCCTGGTCGCGAGCGCCCGACGCCTGCGCCGCGGCGGCCGATCTGCGGGCGCGAGGTCGCCGGCTGTGGGCGCTCGAAGGAGGGCCGCGCTCGACCTCGCTGTTCGATCCCCAGGTAGCCACCGCGTGCACCGAGCTGCGGGAAAAGGGGCAGGGTCTGGTGCTGGTGCTCGGGCACGAGGTCTCCGGCGTCGACCCGCGGATCGTCGATCAGTGCGAGCGAGTGCTGCACTTGCCGATGCTCGGCCACAAGGACTCCCTCAATGTCTCGGTCACCCTGGGGGTGGCGGCCTACTGGCTGCGCTTTGGCTCGGGGGGATGACGCGATACCGCGCGCGGTTCTGCCTGTACCGTGTGGTGGTCGTGTGGTGGTCGTGTGGTGGTCGTGTGAGGGTCGTGTGAGGGTCGTGCGGCGCTCGAGTCCAGAGCGATCTCGGCGGCGGTTTGGTCAGGCAAGCGACATGCTTTTCGGTGGGGGTCACCGACCCTGCCGTGGCAGGGGGCGACCGGCTACCCTGGTTGGCATGAAGAGCATGGGTTGGAGTGGATGGGGTCTATCGGCGTGGCTCGTGGCGATGCCGGCTTTCGCGGCGACCGTGGAGGTCGGGCCGGGGCAGGACGTCGAAGCGGCGATCAACGCCGCCCAGCCAGGTGACCAGATCGTGCTGCTCGACGGCGACTACACGCTGACGGAGCGCTTCGGGATCGATATTGCGGGCACCGAGGCCCAGCCGATCATCATTCGCGCCGCCGACGGTGCTCAGCCACACCTGCACCGGCCCAATGCCAACCAGAACATCATCGACATCGACGGCGCCGCCTGGGTGGAGATCCGAGGGATCGAGTTCTCCGGGGGCTCGGCCGGGGTTCGGATAAGCCGGGCCGACCACCTGACGATCGCCGATTGCGAGATCCACGACACGGGCGACGTGGCCCTACGGGCCAACGACGGCGGGGTGCTCTACGAGTCGTTGCACATCGTGAACAATCACATTCACCACACCAACGACACTGGGGAGGGGATGTACCTGGGCTGCAACGACAACGAGTGCCAGGTCGCCAACAGCATCATCGAGCGCAACTATGTTCACCACACCAATCAGCCCTCGGTGGACCAGGGGGACGGCATCGAGCTCAAGGAGGGCAGCTACGGCAACATCATCCGCGACAACGTGATCCACGACACCAACTATCCCTGCATCCTCACCTACAGCGCGGTGAATAACGGGGCGGCCAACATCATCGAGCGCAACGTGATGTGGAACTGTGGCGATCATGCGATCCAGTCGGCGGCCGACGCGACGATCCGCAACAACATCATCCTCTCGGCGGGCCAGGATGGGATCGCCATGCAGCAGCACCAGTCAGGCAACCCCCAGAACCTCGTGGTGGTGCACAACACGATCTTGCAGAGCACCAACAACGGGATCTCGCTGCGCAACGCCGTGGGCGCGGTGACCATCGCCAACAATGCCGTCTATGCGCAGGGCGGCAGCGCGATCTTCATCGGCAGCGGAGATATCTCGATGCTGACCTTGGCGGGGAACGTCGGCCAGGGGGGTGTCTCGGGCGGCGGAGGGGGCGGCTATGTCGACGGCGATCTGATGGCCGACTTCGTCGACGGTCACTTCGGGGGGGCGCCTCCGATCGACGTATTTCCGGCCGTGGGGGGCGCGCTGGTCGGCGCCGGCGACCCGGCCCACGTGGTCGACGACGACTTCAACACCCTCGCCCGCGACGGGGAGGCCGACGTGGGTGCCTACCGGTTCGATCCCGAGGGCAATCCCGGGTGGACCATCGCCGAGCAGTTCAAGGACTTTCCCGACGATGGGGGGGGCGCTACCGGGGGCGAGGACTCTGGCGATGGTTCGGGCGACGGTGAGACCCAGGGCACTGGAGGCGGGCAAGATGACACGGCGGGCGAGGGCTCGGCGGGTGAAGGTGGCGGGACCATGGGCTCGGCGGGCTCGGCGGGCTCGGCGGGGGCCGATGGCGGTGATGGTGATGGCGACGGGGGGTGCGGCTGTCGTGCTCCGGGGCAGGGACCATCGGGTGGGTGGGGCGGGCTGACCGTGTTGATGGTGCTCGGAGCCGTACGTCGCCGGCGTATGTGAGAGCCTCTGCCACCCTCTGAACACTCGTAGAGCCAAACCGACCGACGACGGCGGGGCGGCGTGTGTCGTGTCGGCGGCCAACTCGGTTGGCGGATGACGTGTCTCGGGTGGGGTATCGATCCGAGCGCGTGCACGCGGCTCGTCCCACAATGGGC
The DNA here is from genome assembly GCA_039194325.1 of Myxococcota bacterium. Classification (GTDB taxonomy): domain Bacteria; phylum Myxococcota_A; class Polyangia; order Nannocystales; family Nannocystaceae; genus Paraliomyxa. The sequence goes on along the minus strand of JBCCWC010000001.1, from coordinate 232,685 downwards.
ATGGTGTAGGGTGTTGGCCCGCTTGGGCTGGTAGTCTGATCGATATGACCACGTGGACTGGATTCTCGACTTTAGCGTTCTTGACGGCGTGCTTCGTGGGTACGGGGTGTAGCGACGATGGGCTGGCACCGATCGCGGGGTCGAGCTCGTCGTCGGGGGTCGCGACATCCGCCAACCCGTCGACCATGGGAGGGGGGACGGTTCCCTTGCCCGACAGCTCGGGTGACCTGGAGGGGACGGGTGACGATACGGGTGAGTCGACCGCTTCGGGCCTTGGCAGCTCGAGCGGCGCGGAGCCGGGGTCGAGCACGGGGACGGACTCGGGCGACACGGATCCGGTGGCGGACTCGGGCAGCACGGGCACGGGCAGCACGGGCAGCACGGGGACGGACTCGGGCAGCTCGGACACCGGCAGCAGCTCGGGCAGCAGCGACACCGGCAGCAGCAGCGGAGGCTCGAGCTCGACCGGACCGGCGGGCAATGTCTACGAAGGCAGCTACGACGGCATCTGGGAGGGCATGTGCCCCGGGATCGGGGCGGTCAACGGCACCTTCATGTTCGACGTGGCGATGGACGGGATCTTGAGCGGCACGATCGCCGGCTTCGACAACGGCCCCATGAGCGGCACGGTCGACGACATGGGGGTCGTGGCCGCCAACGTCATGGCCATGCTCGGGGGGGCGTGCACTTTCGACGGCCAGATCGACATGATGGGCGACGTGACCGGCACGTGGAATTGCCCGAACTTCGGCTGTATCGGCACTTGGATGGGCTCGCAGATGCCGTGAGCTGGGGCCGGGTGCGGCGTCGCTATGCGTCATGCGTCGTGTCCGGCTGCACCGTAGCGCTCGCCGGTCATCCGGGTGGTCTGCGCGAACGGGCGGGATCGCGCGGGTGGGTGTTGCTTGGCCCGCAGAGCTCAGAATTCGTTTTGGAGGCCAACTGGGGTGCAAGGAGGCCAACCGTGGGTCCTCTCGTCGAACCAAAAAGGTTCAACGGTCCGGAATCCAAAGTCCCTGCGGTGTCGTACATTGTAGGACGAAGGCCCGGACTGATGGAATCGATGCGACGCGTGCTCTTGGGGTTGATGGCCATGCTGATCTGCGGACTTGCCGCACCTCGGCAGGTTCACGCCAACACCCCGCGCGGAGTCGAGCAGGAGATGGCCGTGGTTCGGGTCACGATCCAGCAGGACGACGGCCAGGTCTTTCGGGAGACCAAGGCCACTGCATGGGGGGAGCAGGCGCAGTTCGATCTCGGGGGACACGAGCTCGACCTGGCGCTCACCGACCGGAGCCACCTTGGCGTGCACTACGCGCTGCACGGCTCCAAGGTCGTCGACCGCGCCATGGAAGCCCGGCCTCGCTCGCGGGTCGTCGTCTATGCCGATGAGGACGTGAAGGTCACCGTGCAGGTGATCCCGGTCAAGATCCGGGTCCACGGTAAGACGGTGCAGTAGGTCGGAGTCTGCGGCGTTTCGGGGTGGCATCGAGGGGTGCGGCTCGGCAGAGCCTAAAGCTTGGGCGTTGGGGGGGTCGGTGACGTCTGCGGAGCCCAAAGATTGGGCGTCGGGGGGGTCGGTGACCTCGGCGGAGCCTAAAGATTGGGCGTCGGAGGGGTCGGTGACGTCTGCAAAGCCTAAAGATTGGGCGTCGGGGGGGTCGGTGACGTCTGCGGAGCCTAAAGATTGGGCGTTGGGGGGGTCGGTGACGTCGGCGGAGCCTAAAGATTGGGCATCGTTGGGGCCAGTTGACCCCAAGGGCCCTAATCATTGGGGCTGTTGGGGTTAGCTGACCCCAACAAGGTCTAATTCCGAGCGGTGAGGCTGAGCGTCCCCAGGTGCGGCGGCGTTTTGCCGTCATGGTGGGCAGGCACGTCACCCGGCCCGAGAAATTAGATCGGCGAAACCCTGAGCCGTTCTCGGACGCCGGGGGAACAAGAGCGGGCGTGGCCGGCCAAGTAGGCACGGCGCGTGCAGTGACTCCCTTGAGCGGACGATCCACTGCGGTGCGATGTCCACAAGCGGACGGACGGGAGCGGACATGATGTCGATTCTAGACGCGAGACGAGCGTTGCTCGTCGCCTTGTACATTGGCATGCCGACTGGTCTCGGCTGCTACGGCGGCACGGCTGACCACGCCGCGGCCGACTCGGGCGGCGAAGACTCGGGCGGTGAAGACTCGAGCGGCGGCGGGATCGACGACAGGCCCTCGTCCGAGCACGACGTCGGTCGGATCGCGCTGCACCGGCTGACCCGAGCCGAGTACGAGAACACGCTCGCGGATCTATTCGGGGGCACGTTTGCCGACGCCGATTTCATCCGGGGAGGGACCGGCGTGGGGTTTGCCAACGAGGCCGATCTGCTGCGCGACATCTCGGACGATCTGGCCGAGGGCTACATCGAGCACGCCCAAGACGTGGCCGAGCAGGTCTTCGCCGATCCGGCGCTGCGTAGTCGCGTGACCGATTGTGTGCCGGTCGACGATTCGGACACCGCGTGTGCCGTGGAGATGATCGAGTCCTTTGGGCTCGCGGCCTGGCGCCGACCCTTGACGCCCGAGGAGATCTCGCGGCTCGAGGGGCGGTACGTCGATGCGCGGAGCTTCGGCGCGACCCATGACGGTGCGCTCGAGCACCTCGTGCGCATGTTCCTTAGCTCGCCCAACTTCGTCTTTCATATCGAGCTCGACCCTGATCCCAACGACCCCACGCCCCACCGGCTGGGTGCGTTCGAGCTGGCCAATCGTCTGTCGTACACTCTATGGAGCTCGCTACCCGACGACGAGCTGCGGTCGCTGGCGGCCAGCGACGCGCTGCACGACGACGAGGTCTTGCTCGCCCAGGTCGACCGTATGCTCGACGACCCGCGGGCCGAGCGATTCCAGCGCGGGTTTCTGCACGACTGGGTCCACCTGCCGCTGCTCGATTCCAAGGCGTTGTCCGTGGACACGGAGGTCTATCCGCAGTGGTCGGCGGCTCTTGGGCAGGACATGCGGGCCGAGATCGAGGCCTACCTGCGGGAGTTCACCGACGCCGAGCTGCCCTGGTCGTCCTTCCTGACCGCCGACATCAACTACGTCACGCCTTTGCTGGCCGCGCACTACGGCATGGAGCCGCCCGCCGGCGGTGAGCAGCTCGTTCGTGTCGATAACTACCCCGACTCGCGGGTCGGGTACCTGGGGCTCGCGGGCTTCTTGACGTACACCTCGCGGGCCGATCGCACCGCGCCGACGCTGCGGGGCAAGATCGTGCTCGAGTCGCTCCAGTGCACGACGCTGGCGATCCCCCCCGACGTGCCCGAGCTCGACGAGTCCGACGAAGGAGGCGAGACCGAGTTCCCGACGATCCGCGAGCGCCTGGAGGAGCACCGGAAGTCTCCCGAGTGCGCGGGGTGTCACGTGCTGCTCGACCCGATCGGCCTGAGCCTCGAGAACTACGACGCGATCGGCGCTTGGCGGGATCACTACCGCAACGACTATGAGATCGACGCGGCGGTGGACTATCGCGGCCAGCCGATCGAGGGCCTCATCGAGCTCGCGGAGCAGGTCAGCCTGGAGCCCGGCTTCATGCGCTGCCCGAGCGAGAAGGTGTTGTCCTATGCGCTTCGGCGCCCGCCGCAGGGCGACGACCGGGAGTTTGCCGAAGAGATCAGCGAGGACTGGGGGGTGGGGTCGATCCGCGACCTGGTCAAGCTCGTCGTCACCAGCGATGCCTTTCGGTTCCGTCGAGGGATCAGTCAGGCGGAGGAGGACTGAGTCATGAAGCGCAACAAGCAGATCAAGCGTCGACACGCCCGCCGCATGCTCATGTCGCGGCGCAATGTGCTGCGAGCGTCCTCGGGGGCCTGCCTGGCGCTGCCCTTTTTGGCTAGCATGCCGTCGCGAGGCTCCGCGGCGACCGGGGGGGCGCCCGCCAAGCGGTTCTTGCCGATCTACTTTCCTAACGGCGCGTCTCGGCACTGGTGGACTGGGCTCGATGTGTCCGGGGTCGGCGACCAGTGGTCGCTCTCGCCGGTGTTGTCGCCGCTCCAGCCCCTCAAGTCGAAGGTCACCCACATTCGCAACCTGGGGAACTACACGTCGATGCAGGACAATCGGCAGGTCGAGCCGAGCCACGCGCGCTGTAGTGCCTCGTACCTGACGTGTGTAGATGCGGACGCCAGCGACTGGCGCAACGGCGTGTCGGTCGATCAGGTTCTGGTCGAGCAGGGTGGGTTCGAGACGCCGATCGACTCGTTGCAGGTCGGGCTCGGCACGCTCCCTGGGTTCTTTGACGGGCGGCCGTGGCACTACAACCAGTCGATCTCGTGGCGGGCCAGCGACGGCGCCTATCCGACCGAGCCGCTGCGGCGGGTGATCAGCCCGCGCGAGATCTTCGAGGAGCTGATCCCGTGGGCCGAGCCGAGCGACCCTGGCACCGATCCCGTCGATCCGCGGTTTCGGGAGAGTATTCTCGATGAGTTCTTGGTGGAGAGTGCGGCGCTCAAGCAGAGGCTCAGCCGGTCGGACTCCCTCGTGGTCGAGCAGTTCGAGACCCGGGTGCGCGAGCTGGAGATCCTCACCGGGGAGATGGACATGGGGAACGTGACGCCGGGGTGTGTGCCGATCGACGACGGCCTTGCCTTTCATGTGTCTGATTCGGACCAAGAGCTGGTCGGCGAGGCCAGCCAGAACGGCGTGGTGATCAATGGAGTGGAGTATCAGCGGGAGGCGCACGCCGACGTCATCAATCAGCTGATCGCGATGGCGTTTCAGTGCGATCTGACGCGGGTGGTCAGCTATATGCTGGATGACGCGCGGAGTGCCTTCAATTATAGTCACGTGACGATCGAGGATTTTGGTGGATCCGAGGGCAGCCTCAACTACCATGATGGCGCGCAGCACAACGCCGACCCGCTTAATAACGCGTATGCCAGCATTACCCAGTGGATGACCCAGAAGACCGCCGAGCTGGCGATGATGCTGGACGCGATCCCCGAGGGGGAGGGGACCATGCTGGATAACACGCTGATCCTCTTTGGCAGCGGCATGCACAGCGACGACCACGACGCGGCCGAGCTGCCGATCGTGCTGATCGGGGGCGGGAGCACGTTCCGGCACGATCAGAACGTGGTGCTGCCCGCGTATCCTGATGATCGGCAGATACGGGATCTTCATTACACGATCCTCAACGAGTACTTCGACGTGGGGGTCGACTCGTTTGGCGATGATCGCAACGGCACGCCCAACGCGGTGTTGAGCGAGATCTTGGCGTGAGGTTGCCGGGGGCGATGAGATCGGGGTTCAGCGCGGGTACTTGGAGGGTGCCAGCGTTGGAGTCCCATCCCCTTGGCTCGGCCGAACCCGAGGGTGGGAATGAGGGCCCACCCTCGGCTCGGCCGAGCCGAGGGTGAGGGGCTATCTTGGACTCGGCCGGACCGGGTGATGGCCGATCCTCGGATTGGCCGAGGTGAGGGTGAGCGCCGATCCTCGGTTTGGCCAATGCCACGAATGGTCGGTGGTGATCGACTCTGATGGCAGTGGGTCATCGCTGGACGGGATCGCATCCGCTGACCTAACGTTCGCCCGTGATGGACGAGCGGGAGGTCAGCAGGGGACTCGGGAAGCTCTGGAGCCCGGGGCGCTGGGTTGTGATGTCGATGGTGGTCGGCTGTGGCGGAGGAGGCTCGGCGGATTCCACCGCCACCGGCTCCACGGGCGAGACGATGTCGTCGACCACGATTCCGGTGGGCGAGTCTGGTGAGGCGACCGGTGGTTCCTCGGGTCTGGATGCCGATAGTGGGTCGGATTCCGCGAACACCACGGGATCGGGTGGGGTCGAGACCGATGATCCCTGGGCGTGCGGGCCTGCACTGGGTGCTCGGCGGTTCTCCGATGGGGCTGTGGAGGTTCGGGTCGAAGCGCTGCGGGCCACCCGGATCGAGGTCGCGTTCTTCTCCGAGGTTTTGGGGCAGGCCGACGCGTTGCGGCTGCCGATGGAGCAGGTCGATGGCCGTTGGCAGCTGCGGGTCGAGGCCGAGGCGCTCGCCGAGGCGGAGCTATCTGGCGATCTCTACTACGGCCTGCGGGTGTGGGGCCCCAACTGGGAGTACGACGAGGCGTGGGCGCCGGGCAGCGAGCTCGGTCGAGTGGCCGACGTCGACGATCGGGGCAACCGCATGAATCCCAACAAGCTCTTGCTCGACCCCTATGCGCTCGAGCAGAGCCACGATCCGGTCAACCCCGAGCAGCTCGACTGGTCGGTGTTTCGCACCGACGAGGACAACCGGCTGCGTGACTCGGGGCCCTCTGCGCCCAAAGGGGTCGTCATCGAGTGCGCGTCGGTGGACCCGGGACCCACGCGTGCGTTTCGCGATGAGGTGGTCTACGAGGTTCACCTGCGGGGGCTGACCATGTCCGATCCCACCGTGCCCGAGGCCGAGCGCGGGACCTATGCGGGGGCTGGGCGTAAAGCGGCGCAGCTAAGTGCGCTGGGGGTCACGGCCATCGAGTTCTTGCCCCTGCACGAGACGCCCAACGATCAGAACGAGTTGAGCCCCGATGCTAGCGGTGACAACTACTGGGGGTACTCCACGCTGTCGTATTTTGCTCCGGACAGGCGTTACGCCGCCGATCGCTCGGCAGGCGGGCCCACCCGGGAGCTTAGGGCCATGGTGGAGGCGTTCCATGCCGAGGGGATCAAGGTGTACCTGGACGCCGTCTATAATCACACCTCGGAGGGCGGTGCCTCTGGTGGTGCGGCCACGATCTTCTCGTTGCGTGGTCTCGACAATGCGCTGTTCTACGTGCTGGGCAACGAGCCCGACGAGTACATCAACAGCAACGGCGTAGGGCCCGACGTCAATACGTCTGAGCCGATGGTGGCCGACCTGGTGGTCGCGTCGCTGCGCTACTGGCACGAGCAGCTGGGGTTCGATGGGTATCGCTTCGACCTGGCCTCGGTGATGGCCAACGGCTGTAGTGCGGGGTGCTATAGCTATGACCCTGCGCTGCCCGAGCGGATCGCCACCGAGCTGGGGCGTGATGCCGATGGGGGTGAGGGGGTGGATCTGATTGCCGAGCCCTGGGGAGCGGTGGGCGGTACCTATCAAGTTGGCAATTTCCCGGTGGGGTGGTCGGAGTGGAACGACCAGTATCGCGACACGATGCGTCGCGATCTGAACCGGTTGGGGGTGGAGACGGTCACGCTGCGGACTTTCGCTCGCCGGATCAGCGGGAGCCCCGACATTTACGAGGCGACCGGTCGCCCTCCGGCGGCGTCGGTCAACTTCGTCATCGCGCACGACGGGTTCACGCTGCACGATCTGTTTCGCTACAACGATCGGGACAACGACCAGCCCTGGCCCTACGGGCCCTCGGACGGGGGGTCGACCTACAACCTTGCGTGGGACCATGGGGGCGACCCGGTGCAGCAGGCCACCGCCACCCGGACGGCGACCGCCCTGCTCGCGGTGTCGGCCGGCGTGCCGATGGTCAACGGCGGCGACGAGTACGGCCGTAGCCTGCGGGCCAACAACAACCCGTACAACCTCGATAGTGAGGCCAACTGGCTGCGCTGGCCGGGAGATCCCGAGTACGACGAGGTGCTCGCGGAGTTCAACACACGGCTGTGGGCATTTCGGGCTGCCCACGCCGCGCTACGACCCGCGAGCTCGTGGGAGGCGTTCGGTGATGGTGACGGCGATGGCCTGACCCAGGTGCGGTGGTTCCAGGACGACGGGAACTTCGTCGACGACGGGTATCTCGACAGCGACAGCAACCACTTCATCGCCTGGCAGCTCGACGGGGATGAGCTGGGCGACACGTCGGCGTCGATCTACTTCGCCTACAACGGCTGGGAGGGCTCGATCCTCGCCGCCCTTCCGGCGCCTCCGCCGGGGACCAGCTGGATCCGGGCGATCGATACGAGTGAGCAAGGGGAGGATTTTGGGTACGTGGAGGACAATGGCCCGGTGATCGAGGGGTCGTACTGGGTCGCACCGCGGAGCTTGGTGGCCCTGATCGCGCAGTAGCGGTGCGATGGCGGCGCGGTAGAGGCGCGGCAGAGGAGGGTGCTTCGGGGCCCCGCGCGGGCTCGTTTGACGGGTTGCCGAACATCATGGTGAAAAAGGAGTGCAGTACGGAGAGCCGTGGTGGACGACGACTTCACACTGCGCATTGCGATCGACAAGGTCGCGCAGGCTTACCGGGTCGAGCTGTCATATAGCGACCCGCGTAGTCAGGCGCAGGTTGCTCCTGTGCGTGGTGAGGTGGCGTTCGACCTGGACGTACTGTTGGAGTTGAAGGGGGCTCACGAAGACTACGGCAAGGCGCTCACCAGACAGCTGCTGGCCGACCCAGAGGTCGAACGGCGGTTCCTTGAGGTGGAGAGGGCGGCGCAAGCGTCGGATCGCTTCTTGCGGATCCTGCTGTACATCGATTCCTCGGCGCAGGAACTGCATGGGCTGCGCTGGGAGCTGTTGCGTCATCCTCGCTCAGGTGCGGTTTTCAGTACCTCGGAGAGGGTCGTGCTGTCCCGCTTCATGGTCTCGCACGATGCGCGACCAGTGGCGCTTCGGACTCGGACGGAGCTGACCGCGGTGGTCGCTGTCTCGGCGCCTAGCATCGAGTCGTTGCAGCGTATGAAGCTTGCCCCGGTGGACTACGAGGGCGAGGTGGGGCGGGCTCGCGCGGCGCTCGATGGGATCGAGATCCGCGTCCTCGGAGGGCCGGGTTCTCCCTTGACCATAGATCGGCTACTTGAGCCATTGCGCGATGGGGTCGACATTCTCTATCTCGTCTGCCATGGGATGTTTGGTCGCCGTACAGGTGCCCCGGCGCTCATCTTGCAAGACGAGACGGGGGTGGCCCAAGCGATGAAGGGCCACGATCTCGCCGTTCGCATCGAGGAGCTACGGGAGCGACCGCGACTGGTGGTGCTGGTCTCATGCCAGAGCGCGGGTGACGGAGCATCAAGTGTGGCCGGGTTGGGCACCACGCCGCAGGCTACGCTCGCGGGTCGCCTGGCGGAGGCTGGAGCGCCTGCGGTGCTCGCGATGCAGGGTTTGATCACCATGGCCACAGTGGAGGCCATGATGCCGGTGCTCCTTACCGAGTTGCAACGTGACGGTCGGATCGACCGCGCGCTGGCGGTGGCTCGGGGAAGGATCCGCGATCATCACGACTGGTGGATGCCGGTTCTATACACGCGGCTGTTGGGGGGGCGACTGTGGGCTATCGAAGATGGTGTTACGCCGACTCCGGGCTCGGTCACCGCACGGCTCGATGCTGCTTACTCGCACCGCGAAGAGCTCACGCTCGCGGGTGCAGATACGACGCAGATAGACGCGGAAATTCTCGATCTTCGCCGGGAGCAACGGCACGGGCCCACGCTCCACGCGGGTGAGTTTCTAGGCGACGGTCGCTTTCGACTCGTCGAGGTTGTGGGCCAGGGCGGGTTCGCCACCGTGTGGAAGGCCTACGACAAAAAGCTACGCCGGTTCGTGGCGATCAAGGTGCTCCATGGTCAGTTCGCTCAGGTCGCTAGCCGTCGGGAGCGACTATTTCGCGGGGCGCGGATGATGGCGGATCTCCAGCATCCGAATGTCGTGCGGGTGCTGGTGCCGGAAGGTGAGGAGCAAGGTTTCTACTACTACGTGATGGAGTACGTCGCTGGTGGGGATCTCTACCAAGCGATCGCCGGCAAGAAGATCGACACCGAGCAAGCGCTCGATGTGGTTGAGAAAATCGCGGGTGTTCTTGAGGTTGCGCATTCACGGGGATTGGTGCACCGGGACGTGAAGCCGCAAAACATCCTGCTACACGAGGACGGGACGCCGGCCCTCACGGATTTCGATCTGGTGCAGACCACGGATACAACTGGGGGTACACGTACGGGCGCGCTGGGGACGGTGATCTACGCGGCACCCGAGCAGAACGAGGATGCGAGCCGAGTAGATTATCGAGTCGATATCTACAGTCTGGGGATGACCGCAATATTCTGTATCTATGGCAAGAGGCTGCCGCAGACGGTAATGTTCGAACGGAGTGCGTTCTTGGCCAGGCTGAGGTGCGAAGTTGCACTCTTCGTGGTGCTGCAGCGAGCAGTGGCGCTGCGAAGTGGCGAACGATTCGAGACTATAGCGCGCTTTCGTGTGGCGTTGGCGGCTGCACGGCGCGGGCCAGAGCAGCCAGAGCAATTGGCGCGAAAGTCTGATGCTGCCGCGGAGGCGCTTCCTGATGAACCGATGAGCCGCGCAGAAGTATCCGACGGCCGGTCGGAGAACAAGAGGCCGTGGTTGAGCCGTCGTAAGGTAGTTGTTGGCAGCACCGTGGTTGGTGGTCTAGCCGTTGGTGGCCTGATTTTGCGTGTTCGAACCGACAAAGGAGAAGGACAAGAAGGTCTGGCTGATGGGTCAATGTTGAGTTCTAATGGCTCGGAAGTAGGTAAGCTCCCTTATGAGCCAGGTGCAAGCACGTATGGAGTGAATGAAGAGCGGGATGACCAGAGTCAAGATCGTTTGAACGAAAGTGGAGAACAGGCCAAGAGCGGTGGCCAGATTATTGTATCATCCAAGAGCGGTATAGAGCTAGTGCAGATTCCGGCAGGAAGTTTTCTCATGGGTTCATCAGCGGGAGTTGGTGATGACGACGAGCACCCACGGCACGGGGTAGAGCTGATGAGCTTTCGCCTGGCAAAGACGCCGGTGACGAATGCGCAGTATGCTCGATTTCTTGATGAAAATCCTGGGGTGTTCAAGCCTGCAGGTTGGAGCGATGACCTGTCTGAATGGCCAGACCACCCAGTGACGGGGGTTTCTTGGTACGACGCCAAGGAATACTGTGAGTGGGCAGGCATGACGTTGCCCACGGAAGCACAATGGGAATATGCATGTCGAGCCGGAACAACTACGAGATATTACTCGGGGGATTACGAGGATGAGCTGGCAAGGGTTGGATGGTACTTGGGTAATTCAGATTTTCGACTGCATGAGGTGGGCAAGAAGGAGCCTAATGCGTTTGGGCTCTATGACATGCACGGCAATGTGTGGGAGTGGTGTCTGGACGCGTTCGTGAGCTACAGAACTGCGGTTCGGCCTAGTGATGGTTTAAGAGGACAACCAGTCGGCGATGCCAACCGGGTGTTACGCGGCGGCGGCTTCAACTTCAAGGCTCGCTACGCGCGCTCGGCCAACCGCAACGGGAACCGCCCACGCCTCCGCGTCCGCTACGTGGGCGTCCGCCCCGTCCAGGCTATCCTCTGATCTTCTTCACTACTTCACCTTTTCTGATCGAGTATGGCGAAACCTTGGTCCAACACCGCTTCATGCTCTGGACCTCCACAGGCACCAGGCCAAAGCGAATCATGGCCGCAGCTTCCGATCTCTGAATCGTATCGCAGAGTAGCACGATGCATCGTGATGAGATGGGCAAGGGGAGAAGGGCGAAGCCCCGACCCCGAGCCCGCGAGCGGAGCGAGCGTGGTTCGCGCACATCACCCGCGGTTAAGCAGTAAAGAAACCCGAGCCGCGCACGAGCTCGTGCGCGGCATGTACAACGCCGACGCCCCCTCACTCGCCGTCTGACGTCTTCTTCCGTCGCTCGCTGCCTGTGTCTTCGCCCAAGTGCAGCACCCGCACCTGACCGCCATTCTCCTTGGCGTGGGCGAGGGCCTCTGCCAGAGCGGCGCGGGCTTGTTCGTCGAGTTCGCCGCCCTTCAGCCCCTCCGAATCCCCGCCGAACATGAAGCTCACCTCCTCACCGTTCTCCTTGGCGTGGGCGAGGGCCTCTTCCAGAGCGGCGCGGGTCTCTGCGTCGACCTCGGCGCCAGCGAGTGCCCCCAGACCATCTGAAGCGCTACTGAGCGACAGGGTCATAGGCGCGTCGATGTTCTGCTCGGTCGCGCCGAGATCCATCGCATACATCGACTCGGTCAAGCACTCCAAGAGCTCCTCGGATGCGCCGTCGTGAGACGACAGCTCCACGCTGTCGACGATCGTGCCGATATCGGGCGCTCCGATCACATGAGCATTGAGGGTCACGCTCGGATCGATGCCGTCCATGAACTCTTGGCACCCATCGACCAGCCCCATGACCTCCTGGGCGAGCTGGCCAAAGCAGTTCTCGTTGTGGGCACAAAACCCGTGCTCACCTTCGGGGAGCTCTTGCGCGTCGTCGGCCCCGGCTGCATGCCAGGTCATGCCTTCCGCAGGAGCAGGGTCCGCGGCGCTGGCCGCCTGTGCGGCCTGGATCGCAGCGCGTCGCTTGGCCCATCGGGCCCGTTTGTCGACTGCCTCCGGCGTGGCGCGGCTCAGGGTTGCCTCGGGAGCAACGGCCGCAGCCACGGTCGAGTCCGGGGCCGCGGAGGGCTCCACCTCGGCCGACTCCGTGGCTGCAACAGAAACAGGCTCCGAATCGGCCGAAGCAACCCAGGCGACTCCACCGGCGGTAGCCACAAGCCCCGCCGCCATCAAGATCTTCACACTCATGGCACTCAGTCCTTTCCCCGCGGCGGTCAATGTGCCGCCCGCGGTCGAGGCTTGAGATGCCGCCGAGGAACAAAGTGTTGGCTGAACCGCGACTGGCATGAAGCCACCAGCCCACAGCGCTCGACGCCCGCCATAGCGCGAGTCCAGCTGAGTACGCAGGCGATCGAGCCCCGACTTGAGCCGCCATCGCACCGTGCCCGCGGGGATCTGATGCCGTCGCGCGATCTCAGCGGCTGAGCTCCCGCCAAAATACCGCTCGCGCACGACCAGCTGGAGGTCTTCATCGAGCTCATCGAGCAGCCCATCGACGATCCGCGCGACCTCCAGGCAATGCACGAGCTCGTCCACATCGGCCGGCACCTCCCGCAGCTCGTGCTGCGCCTGCTCGCGCTCGTCTCGTCGCTTTCGCCCGCGCAGCTGCATGCGCTGCTCGTTGACCATCACCCGGCGCAGCCAGGGCCGGCGGTCGCGGACCGGGCCGCGGTGCTCCAGGGCGCGCACCCAAGTGGACTGCACCAGATCCTCGGCGTCGGACGACCCGGCCAGCCGCGACGCGAGGCGCATCAGGCCGGGGGCGAGGTCGGGCGCGAGACCCGGGTCGGTCACGGAAGTCTGCATCGATCCTGCGAGATGCCGCCGAGCACCAAAGTGTTGGCAAAAATATGCACCCTTCGACCAGGCTGTGTGCGGCGCGCTAACGCCGCCGACTTGATGCGACCCGGTCGAGCCGCACCATCCACGGTTTTCGCCCGGATCTCGCACGCTTGATGGTTCGAGGTCTGCACTGCGCAAGACCACGAGGAGGTCTTCGCCGCCGCCAAGAGCGAGCGCTCAATGCGCGGGCGAGACGGAGCCGTTTTGCTTCGCCTCGCTCCAGGTGTCGATGGCCCGAACCTCGGTACGAAGCTAGAGGGCGCGGATCAGACCGCCTTCTACACGCAGGGATGATCCATTGATGGCGGGGTTCGCTGCCGCCATCAGCACGACCTGCGCGACTTCTTTGGGCTCGATGAATCGCTGGAGTAGCGACGTGGGCTCCACGCTGACGAAGTAGTCCTTGGCGGCCTGCTCCGGCGTGATCCCCTGCTGCTGGGCAACCCCCTTGATGTACTCCTCGACCCCCTCGGTCCAGGTGGGGCCGGGGAGGACGCTGTTGACGGTCACCCCCGTTCCTTTGGTCAAGGCGGCCACGCTCTGAGTGAGGCCCAGCTGCGCCGCCTTGGTCGTGGCATAGTGCGCCATCGCGCCGAAGCCACGTACGCCACACTCACTCGATATGTTCACGATGCGACCGAAGTCTCGCTCGAGCATGCCGGGCAAGAAGGCCCGGATCATGCGTACATTGCCGACTACGTTGACATTGTAGAAATGCAGCCATTCCTCGTCCGTGATCTCGGCGAACGGCTTGACGCCGAAGATTCCGACGTTGTTGACGAGGATGTCCAGAGGACCAATTGCATCGACCGCAGCCGTCAGCGCGCGAGCAGACTCGGTGTCGCTGATGTCCCCAGTCACGATGAATGTGCGGTCCGGTGCGTCGAGCTCGGTGCGCAGGGCCTCGAGGCGATCGTGCGTGCGTGCGTTCAGGATGACCCGTGCACCCTCCTGAACGAAGGCGCGAGCAATGGCACGCCCGATACCGGCAGAGGAGCCGGTCACGAGCACTAGGCGGTCGCGGAGCTGGTAGTCCATGGCGACCCATGCATACGCCACGCATTCGCGCCGTCAAGGCACCCGGCCCTGGTCGGCCTGCTCGACTGGCTGCTTTGCCCTCGGGTGCCGCTATCTTTACCTCCGATCCGAATGATCCTTGCGTGCTGGAAGCGCGAGTAACCTCTGATTACGTGAGCGGCCGGTTGAACCTCGTCAGCGAGCGCGTGGCCCCTGCCCGATGAGCCGCCGGAACGCCCGCCGAAAGGCGGGCTCCGACCGATACCCGACCTGCTCGGCCACCCAGGCCACGCTGTGCCCGGCCATGAGCAGTTCCTTGGCCCGCTGCATGCGAGCGCGGGCCACAAAGCGCATGGGTGGCTCGCCGAGCGCGGCGACAAAGCGCTCGATGAAGCGCGAGCGCGACAACCCGGCGATGCGGGCGAGGTCCACGATGCAGTGGGGCGCGCCGGGGTTTGCCAGCACCGAGGTCGCCGCGCGTAGCACCCGCGCGTCGATGTTGCGCCCGTGCGAGCGCAGGGCGTGCGACCAGAGGATCTCGCTGAGCCCGGTCACGATCTCGTCGTCGGAGCCCGCGGCGCAGGCCTCGAATAGCGCGTCCATCACCAGCTGGATCGGTCGGTCGACCCGTTCGCGGGCCAGCACCAGCACCGGCAGCAATCGCCGCGCGGGATCCGACGACTCGAAGTTCAGGGTATAGAGGTTGGTCTGCTCGCCACCGGCGTCGTAGCGAAACCCGTCGGTGTCGACCGTCGCGGCGGTGCGAAGCTCGTCTATGGACATCAGCACGTCGCTACCCCCGTCTCGTATGCGGTGGTCGGGGCTCGCGGGCAGGATCACGATGTCGCGGGGCCGAAGAGCGAATCGCCCCGCAGCGCACTCGAATCGCGCCCGACCGTCGCGCATCAGGTACATGCCGGGCTGACCACATCCGGGGGCCACCACTCCCCAGGGGGCGCCGAGCTGGGACGTCGTCACCCGAGGTCGCGCCAGAGAAAGGACGGACGAGCTCATCATTCGTACTTTCGGATCTACGCCGGGCGGGGCTCGCGGGCAATGATCGATCCCATGACGAATATCTTCGTGACCGGAGGAACCTCGGGGATCGGCCGCGCTACCGTGCTCCGCTTGGCGAAAGACGGGGCCTTCGTGACCTTCGTGGGCCGCAACGAGCAGCGGGGAGCCGAGATCGAGTTGGCGGCGGGCTCCCGTGCCCGCTTCGTGCCGGGCGATCTACGCCAGCCCGGGGTCGTCGAGTTGGTGGTGAGGGCGGCACTGGAGTCCGGCCCGTTGGACGCGGCTGTCAACGCGGCCGCCGAGGTCGGCAAGGAGCCGGCCCCGCTGGGCGAGATCGACGACGAGAGATTCGAACACGCCTTCGTCGGAGGGACCCGGCTCGACTTCATGTGCATGCGCGCTGAGCTTGTTGCGGCCCTCGAAGCCGATCACCCGATCAGCATCGTCAACGTCTCGTCGATCAACGGCCTGGGTGCGGCTCCGCGCAACCCGCTCTACTCGGCGATGAAGGCGGCGATGCTGTCGCTGACCAAGAGCATTGCCCTGGACTACGGAGCCCGGGGGATCCGCGCGAACGCGGTGGTCGCTGGTGCGTTCGACACCCCGATGCTGGCCGAGGCGTGGGAAAAGGCCGCGGGCGGCGACGCCGAGCGGCTCGAGGCGATGCGCCGGCAGTTCCTCGCCATGGTGCCAGCGCAACGGATCGGCGATCCCGAGGACGCGGCCGGAACGATCGCGTGGCTGTGCTCTGCGGACAGCCGCTACGTCAACGGCGCGTCCATCATCGTCGACGGAGGCATGACCGCCTACTTTCGGTAGCAGCCACAGGGCGACGCGCAGAATCGGTGTCGCGCAGAATCAGTGGCGCGCAGGGTCGGTGTCGCGCTCCAACAGAGGATGTCGCCCACATTCGGTGGCCGCCGTCACCAAGAGATCTCCAAATCACGCACAGGGTCGAGCATGGGACCGAGCCGGACGCTTTGGGGCGGAACGCGTGAGCCGAATCGAGGGGATCGCGGTCACCTCATATCCAGGAGACCGGATCATGCTGAAGCGAACGACGACGGGGATGCTCATGCTGGCTGTGGTGGCCGGGTGCTCCGAGGGGCCGGAGGAGATTATGGGGGCTTTGTCCGCCGGTAGCGACATCGACGGTGATGGTGTCGTCGACGACGAGGACGAGCCCGGGGACGAAGACGCGGACGCGGACGAGGACGGAGACGGAGACGGAGACGGAGACGGAGACCCGCAAGGAGACGACGATGGTCAGACTTACGAGCTGCTCACCGTCAAGGGGATCTACCAGCACGTCATCGACAACGAGATCGACAACGTACGCGATCTGCTCAGCGCGCTGCCCGGCTCGATGGGCGGCAGCTACGTGCTGATGGAGGACACGCGCTCGCGGCACATGGCCGACCTCGAGCACCCTCGCCTCATCATGTATGGTCTCGATGCTCGCTTCTTGATGTCGGCCGGGGGCGTGCCCGAGGATCCCCTATACGAGGTGATCGAGATGGCCGAGCTCGACGCCGAGACCGGCCAGTGGATCTTCCGAGCGCTAGACTTTGGCCAGGATCCGCCCGCACTCGGGGCGAGCGACGAGAGCTGCCAGGGGTGTCACGGGAGCCCGGTTCGCCCGATCTGGGGCAACTATCCGGACTGGCCCGGGGCGTTCGGAGCCGACGAGAACGATCTGACTACCGCGCAGGCCTCGGTCTTGCTGGAGCTGATGGACACGCAGGCGCAGACCGATCGCTATCACCACCTGCAGCTCCCCGGGGTCCACGAGGTCGCCAACAACCGCACGTTCTACCTTCCCAGCCGCGCGTACGGCTACGCCAACACCTCGTTCAACTTCGAGCTGGTCGTGGCTCAGGCCGATGGGCTCGTCACTCGTATGAGTCAGGCCAGCGGCTGGTCGACACGTCGCTACGATCT
Source organism: Myxococcota bacterium (assembly GCA_039194325.1). Lineage (GTDB taxonomy): Bacteria > Myxococcota_A > Polyangia > Nannocystales > Nannocystaceae > Paraliomyxa. Next base: position 215,590 of record JBCCWC010000001.1, on the reverse strand, counting down.
CGTGGAGGGTTTTTGGTGCGGGACCGCTTCGGCCTACAACATCATGCGCCAGCTGGGCCTGGATGGTGCCAACGATTTCCAGCTGGACGGCCCCGTGTTCGATGCGCTCACCGGCAGCGACTACGAGCAGTTCGGCTGGAACCAGGGCAGCACTGGCCTCATCGATGTGGTGATCTTCCGCGTGATCGACCAGATCGCCCGAGACGATCCGCAGATGGCGGTGGCGCTGGAGGCCATCGAGCCTACGCGCTCGGAGTGGGTCGACCACTGGTTCGAGCTACGGGGCGAAGCGCGGGCGCAGTGGTTGGCGAGCTTCGAGTTCGGTGATTTCGATCTACGGCCCCAAGAGCTCGTCCCCGGAGCAGCCGGTCCGATGTGTGACTACCTGGCGAGCCGGTAGTGGACGTTCCGGGGCCATTGACGACGGTGGCACCGGTCGTTCACCCTGGCGAGCGTGGTGAAGGGGGCGGTCCTGGCGTTGCTGATCGTGGCTCCGGATCCATGGTTGCGGCTGGAAGACTGCCCGGGGCTCGATGAGCAGGCGCTGCGGGAGCTGACCGCGCTCGAGCTGTCGCGGCCGATCAGTGCTCGCACGGCGACGATCCGATGTGAGCCCGAGGTCTTTGTGGTCACCGTTCATGCCGAGGACGGGCGAGCGCCGGTGCAGCGCTCACTACGGACGGCCGCGGTGGGAGACGCACCCGAGCGCTATCTCGCGGTCGAGCTCGCGGAGCTGGTCGAGAGCTCGATGGATCCGGCAAGTGCCCCCGAGTCGCCGGCCAGTCCGTCTTCTGCGAATGCTCCCGCGAGGGCGAGCGATCCCGCCGAGGAAGCATCGGCCGCGCCAATGTGGCCTTCGGGTTGGGTCACGGTGGGCCCACGGTTCGAGCTCGGTGGCCAGCCGGGGCTACCTGCCGGAGGGGGCGGCGTTGTGGTCGGGGGGCGGATCTGGCGTTGGCTGAGTCTGCGGGCCGAGCTCATGGGTCTGGGGGGTGCGCGCCGGATCGGTGCCGATCTCGTTCGTCTCGGCTTCGTCGGAGGCGCCGGGGCTGCGCTGGCGACCTTCGATGTAGGTGCGGTCATGCTCGAGATCGGCGCGGGGGCTCGGGTCGGCGAGCGGTGGATCCGCGGAATTCCCGGGCGCTCCGATGTGCTCGGTGGTCGCCATCGCGGCCTCACGTGGTCGCCGTTGGTCTCGTTCGGGGTGGTGGGGCCGATCGGGCAGCGAGGCGTGATCGCGACCCATCTCGATGCGGGCTGGACATTGCGGGAGATCCGCGGGTTCTCGGGGGATGATCTGGTGTTCACCTCAGGTGGCCCGTGGTTCGGTGTGAGTTTGGGCGGGGGTATTCGGCTGGGGCGATGAGCCGTTTTTGCCCTCGGGTGGCAACCTACTGGGCGAGAGGACGACGCACCTACGGCAACGAGCAGCCAGGCCCGCAGCGCGACGCTGCGCATCATCCACGAGAGCGAGCCGGTCGAGCCGGTCGAGCCGGTCGAGCCGGTCGAGCCACGCATTCCCTCCTTCGAGGCCGTCTATCGGCGTTACGCCCGGTACGTGGCCACCATCGCCCTACGCCTGCTCGGCAAGCCCGACGACGTCGACGACATCGTGCACGACACCTTCCTACAGGCTCGCCGCTCGCTGCCCAAGCTCCGCGACCCGCGGGCGATCGAGGGCTGGTTGGGCACGATCACCGTTCGGGTGACCCGCCGCGCGCTGCACCGAGCCCGGTTCCGGCGGCTGGTCGGGCTCGGAGCCGTCGAGGCCGATCATGTGCCCACGTCGTCGCTGTCCCCCGACGACTACGACTATGTGCACGGTGCATACTCGCGGCTCTCGACACTGCGCACCGAGGAGCGGATCGCGTGGATCCTGCGTCGCATTCACGGGGCGCAGCTCGACGCGGTGGCGCAGATGTGTGGCTGCTCGCTGGCGACGGCGAAGCGGAGGATCTCGGCCGCCGATCGCACGCTCGGGGAGGTTGCTCGATGATGCTCGATCCCGATCGCCTGCGGGCCTTGACGACCCCGGACTGGACCGCACAGCGAGAGGACGCGGTGCTTCGGCGATTGCAGCAAGCCGAGCGCCCGCGTGCGGTCCGGTGGATCGCGATCTCGGCGGTGACCATGGCGGCGGCGGCCCTGATCCTGGTGTGGTGGAGCGGTGTGTGGCGGAGCGGCGGCGACGCGGCGGTGCCCGTGCTTTCGCTCGATCCCTCGCCGGACGGCCCGATCGTCGACGCTCGGCCGCAGGTCGCAGATCCGTTGCAGTCGAGTCCCTCGACACCTCCCCGAACGGCGCCGGTGGTGACCCCGCTGCAGTTCCGGGACGGGAGCGCGGTCATACCGGACGACGAAGGGAGCGACTTGGTGATCGCCGAGGCCGGAGCGGATCTGACCCGGGTCGAGCTGAGACGCGGAGGGGCGCGCTTCGATGTGACACCGCGGCTAGATCGTCAGTTTCGAGTGGAGATGGGGCTGGTGACCGTCGATGTGCTGGGGACGGAATTCCACTGTCTTCGGCAGGATGGTCGAGTGACCGTCGAGGTGATCCGAGGTCGGGTCTCGGTGTCGTGGCCCGGTGGTTCTTCGCTCCTGCGGCGCGGAGAGTCGGGCGTGTTTCCTCCGGTGGCGGCCGAGCCTTCACCCGAGCGACGAGCCCCGGCGTCGAGCTCGGGTGCTCGCTGGCGCCGGCTCGCGCGCAAGGGGGAGGCGACCGCGGCCTACGAGGCACTGCGGGCGGGTGAGGCGGTGGCCAACCGCGCCGAGGAGCTGATGCTCGCGGCCGACGTGGCTCGCAAGGCGGGGCATCCCGCGGCCGCGCTCCCCTACTTGCGGCGTGTCGTGGAGGAGCACCCCGCCGACTCGCGAGCGCCGCTCGCCGCCTTTACGATCGGGCGGATCGAGTTTGGTCGGGGTCGCTACCGCAAGGCCGCCAAGCACTTTGCTCGCGTGCGCGAGATGGGCGAGACCTCGTTGGTGGAGCATGCGCTCGCCCGCGAGGTCGAGGCTTGGGCGGCGGCCGGTGACGAAGCTCGTGCCCAGCGCCTCGCTCGTGACTACGTGTCGCGCTACCCTCAGGGGCCGCGGGTCGACAAGGTTCATCGTGTTCTCGTTGCGGGTGACCATTGAGCACGTGATCAGGCCTCCCACGGGGCGCTGGCTATGGCTGGCGAGCCTGGGGGGCCTGGTCGCGTGCGGCTCCGTGGACGGGACGATCTTCACGGAGGTGACTCGGACGTCGAGCGGCGAGGGCACCGATGGCGCCGTGCACAGTAGTACCGTGGGGGGCACGACGAACGGCTCGGTGGATGCCGAGTCCTCGGCTGGGGGTGAGTCAGGCAACTGCCCAGAGACGAACCTCGCGGATCCACTGGTCCTGGAGGGCAACGATCCTCGCTTCACGCACGAGTGCGGCGAGTCGTGCGACACCGATTGGTGCGGGTGCGAGCCGTGCCTGGCCGTGGCGGGGCCGCTCGAGCGTCTGCCGGCTGGGGCGTATCGGCTGACGATCAATGGCGGAGCTAGCGGGATGATCGATTACCTGGTCGCGGTGCGCCTGGAGTCCGGGGAGATCCTGGCGCAGGAGTCGGTCGCCTACGACGGGCTGTTCGTCGACGAGCTGGAATTCACGGTCTCGTCCGAGTGTCCTCTGGTCGAGGTTGAGTGGACCCAGCAGACCGCGCTGTGCAGCCGGGTCTACGAGGTGGTCATCGAGCGGCTGTGAGCGGCGAGTGGCGGTAGGTCGAGCGGCGGTAGGTCGAGCGGCGAGGTCGAGCGGTTTCGTCGATTTTTTGCGGTACCGGAGCCGGCGTGCCAGCGTCGGCGGGTGCCCGAAGAGCCCTCACGCGCGGTGGACGATAGCGTCGAAGATCCTACGCGTGCGTCGGCCGCTGCCGCCTGGCTAGGGCGTAGTCTGGGATGGTTGCGGCGCAATGCCTACCTGGCGCTGGCCGCTGGCGCAGTGCTGGTGGTGACCGAGGCGGTCGATTTCTCGCCGCCGCCGGAGGTTCGGGTGGGCAAGGGCGACGTGGCCCAACTGGTGGGTGATGCGCCGCCCCAGGAGTTCTCGGCTGAGCTGGCCAACCCGCAGGCGGTCCAGCTCCGCGCGACCTTGCGGCTGCATCCAGACAACGAGCAGCCGGTCGGGGCGCCCGATCCCGACGTCGACGCGCAGAGCAAGCTGCTCTCGCAGCCGGTGGTGACCACGCTGCTGGGGATGAACGCTACCGTGGATCAGACGCTTCGGCTCGATGGCGGCGATCTCGAGGTGGACCTGGTGCTGCACGCGACCCCCCGGGTGGCCGAGGTGTCGCGCCGCAAGAAGGCCCCGCCGCCGCTGACCTTGGAGCACGAGCTGACGGTGCATAGTCGACAGCACGACTGGTGGCGACGCACGCCACGTCGTCGCGTGCACGTGAGCAGCCAGGGGCTGCTGACCCGTGTAGACACCGATGGATACCGCCTGGTGTTCACGGTCGACGAGCACCTGTTCAGCCTGGACCTGGAGCTTCATCGGGCTGGGGTGCCGCTGCGAGATGTTGGAACGCTCGCGGGGGGACGCTGAGGCAGCCCGTCGCCGACAGCGTGGTCGGGAGAGCGTCGTCTAGCGGTGATTCTCCGTCAGGTGGGTCGATGCTGGTTCATGGGTCGATCGAGCTGGCCTTGGCGGGTCGGTAGACTAGCGGCTGGGTCCAGGTGACCTGCTCGAAGCCTCGCTTGCGGAGCAGTGGCTCCGACGTGGGCAGGGCATCTACTGGGACATAGGAGTAACCTCGCCGCAGGGCCTCGGCCAGCCGGGCGCGAACGATGGCAAGGTATAGCCCGCGGTTCCGAAACGTCGTCTTGGTGCGGCCGCCACACAGCTCGGCGAATCCGCCCGCGTCGTAGAAGTAGATGCGTCCGCAAGCGGCTGGAACGTCGTCCACACGGGCGATGAAGATGGTCATATGGTCGGGTCGGGTCGCCATGAGCCTCGCGAAGCCCTCCCTTTCTTGCTCCACATGGGTTCGTCCGATCTCGCGTGAGATCTCGGCTACGTCGTCCAGGCCGGTACGCCCCACGACTTGCTCGACCACCACCGCGGACTCCGGGAACTGGACCAGTGCATCGGGATCCAATGCCAGCACGAGTACCTGTTCCTCCGGCTCTGGCTCGAAACCCGCAGCCATGAGCCGTTCCCGGAGGTCATTCGGTTGGTCGTGCCCGTAGACCTTCCAGTCTATCGCGTACCCCTGAGCGTCGGCACGAGCCACCTCCTTGCGGATCACGGCATCGATCCGGCCCACGGAGCAACTACCGTAGACCACGGCGCAGCCAGTGCGGTCGTGTGAGAAGTCGGTCCGGATTCCGGCCTCGGACGGGGTGCCCATGGCTTTGCGCTCGCGGTCGAGCCGGTCGAGGAATGCCTTCGTCTCCAACCTGGTCATGCGGGGGTCCCGACCGGACCATTGCATTAAACAAACGGAGGCGTCGCTCGATTGCAACGAGCCGGTGGTCTTCTTCGCGGCGACTGAAGAACCGGTATCGTATCAGTGGTGGCTTCCCCCGTTCACGCTCGGCAGCAGCGACACCGTCGAGGCCGTGCTCCCGGCCGGGAGCCACGCCGTGCTGCTGATGACCGTCGACGCGAGCGGTCGGACCGCGACTGCCATGAACTATCTGAGGTCTTGCCAGTGAGCTCCGTCCGGGCATGGCTTCCGGTCATGCTACTGGCGGCGGCCTGCGCGTCCCCCGAGGCCATGTCCTCGGGGGACGACTCCCCTCATCCGGTCGATGCCTGGCCCATGTGCACCGAGGACGGGATCACGGTCGACTACCAGACCCGGTACCTGCGGCTCGTCAACCACACCGGTGGCCCGGTCTGTGCGGGAACTCTAGACATGCTCGATACCGAAGTCGAGCGCCTCGTCGGCCTCATGGGGCTGCCGATCGAGGCTCCGTTCATCGTCGACTACGGTGTATCGGCCGCGATCGAGGCGTGCGAGTACGATCAGGGCTCCCTGGAAGGCGGCTGCGTCCGGGGCTACGGCTGCGAGACTCGGATGAGCACCTCCTACGCGGTGCAGGTCCACGAGTTGGTCCATGCGATCCGCCAACTTCATGGTATCCGCGGTCCCTCCATACTCGAGGAGGGATTGGCGGTGATCTTGGGCAACGAACGCCCTTCACGTGGTCAGAGCATCGGCGTGTCGACCCTCGAGCCGCGTAGCATGCTCGAGCTTCTTGAGCTCTCACCCGAAGAAGTCGGAGTGGAGCGTTACGCCTACGGGGCGCACTTCCTCTCGTTCCTGATGGACGAGTACGGGCAGGCCCCGGTACTTACGGTGCTTTCCGATCCGGGCTACCCCAGTGCGTTGAGCGATCTCTTCGAAGCTCACCTGGGCGAGTCACTTGAGCAGCTCGATGAGCGCTGGCGCAAGGGGACCTGGGAGACGCGGTACACCACGCTCCCCCCTTGTCATGAGCTGGTACCGCTGGGCGCCGGTTTCGATGCAGAGGCCACTTTGGACTGCAGCGATGCCGGTACCCTCGGCCACTTCGGTTCCTACGTCGTCAGCGCGCCGACCGGTGTGTGCTTCACGACAGACGAGCCCAGCCCGGTCACGGTCTGGCTCAGCGGAACCTCGGGCTCGATCTCGCTACTGGGCCACGACTGTCATCCGGACGACCTCCAGGACCCGCAGCTGGAGACCGGCTTCACGATCACGGCGACGATGAGCGAGGAGCTGAACTTCACGCTGGCGCGCTGCACCTGGCTAGTCGATTTCGTCTCCGACTGGTCGCAGCAGTCGCAGACGCTCGGGATCTCTGTTGTGCCGCGGTAGCAGCCCCAGAGCCTCTCTCCTCGTCCAGGTGCTTCGTCGCGGGTGGGCTCACCACCACGACCAGAGCGGGCCAGGCCAACCACGAGTGCGAGCCGGGGGACTTGAACCCCCACACCTTGCGGCACTGGAACCTAAATCCAGCGCGTCTACCAATTCCGCCAGGCTCGCGCGAGTCCGAATGGTAGCACGTGGGACGGACGCGGGCGTCGCGGTACTCTGCGCGCCATGGTGCGAGCCCGCCGCATGAGCCACTGGCCGCTGATCGTCTGGGGAGCTCTGGTGCTCGCCTGCTCAGGTGACCCCTATAGCGCGGCGGCTCCAGGCGCCGATCCAAAGGACCCAAGCGCCGCGGCCAAGACCGCTCAGGTCAAGACCGCCCCGACCAAGGCGCCGGCAAAGGCGGACGCGAAGGCTCCGGGGGGCGACCCATCGGGCCAGGGCAAGAAGATCCCGGCCGTGCCGACCCGGCACGACGACGGCAAGCCTCTAGCGAGGGTCCTCGAGGGCAAGGCGCTACCCCTGGTCGAGCTGTTGGGCCAACCTCCGACCAAGGTCGAGACGCTGCTGGGCCCGCCCTTGCCCGACCAAAAGGGTGGCATGCGCAAGTCGTGCGTGCGCTTCCTACCGGAGCGCACGTGGTTTCGGTGCCAGCACGCCTGGCAGCGCTACTCCGACAAGACCGAGACGTTCGGGGTGGTCCAGGTGACCTACGAGGATGGCAAGTCCACGGCGGTAGCGTTCGAGAAGATCCCCGGTGCGGGCACGTTTGCGCCCAAGCAGGCGCTCCAGAAGGTGGGCTTGACCTTGCCGGGCGTGGCCAAGCTCGACAACCCCCAAGAGGGGGTCACCGTCTGGAGCTGGTTCAACTCGGAGGCGCGGCTGGTGATCCACGGCCGGCAGTACCGGGTGCAGGTCTCCACCGTAGACGGCAAGTGGGAGACCGCGAAGGTCGAGGTGATCCTCAACGACGCGCTCAACGAGAGCGAGCGAGCGCGGGTCTTCACGCCGCAGGGCGAAGGTGACACGCCCGGCGACGCCCCGGCGGGCTGATCGCTTCGGGGTGTCTCCGTCGTTGGTGGGGTGCAGCCGACCGGTCGGGTGCGCCCGAGTCGTCGATCAGGTCTTGATCGCAGTGAGCGCGTGCTTCTCGATCGGACCGCCCCCGGTCGACTCGACCCAGACATCGGTCCCGTAGCGGCGCATCTTGAGGGACGCCGCTGCCGCCACGGTGAGCACCTCGCCCGAGCACACGTAGTTCTGGACGGTGGTGCCCTTGGCCGGCCACACGGGGAGCGGGAAGGTCAGCCACACTGGGTTGATCGGGGCGGGAAAGATCGTGGCGGCGTGCTGGCCGTTCTGCGCGGCCGCGTAGCTCGCGATGCCTCCGCCCAGCGAGTGCCCGACCAGCACGCAGTTGTCGTCGTGCTGCTTGGCGAACTGGCGACCCGTCCCGTACTGCGGCGGGGGCACGGGCAGCACGGCGCCCGGGACGTTGTTGAGCACCCAGTCTCGCCAGTCATCGCTGCCGCGGAATACGATCGCCGTCCAGCCGTTGGGCTTTTTGATCTTGTAGGCGGCAAAGCCCCCGCTGACCCTGTTGTTCTCGACGCTCATTTCCTGCCCGGCGATCTGTACCTTTCGCTGGTTCTGCAAGTCGTTGTACGACTGCTTGCACAGGTCGAGGATCTCGAGAAAGGTCATCTTGTTTCCAGCCCGGTCGTGGAAATCGGCGTATTTCGGCATTCAGTTCTCTCCAGGTTGCTCGACGGGGGGTCGAGCGGGGCGAGTGACGAACGGAGTACGCCCCTGTCACGATCGGGGCCGTCCGCTTCTTCAACGAGAATTTCACCCCGGCCGCGTCGATGATCGCTCGCCCGCGTCGCACGTCGCTGATTCGCTCGAAGTGGCCGTTTCGAGTCGAAATCAATGTTCGGGACGCCCGGCCGGGGTCGCGGTGTCAAGTTGCTGACCGAGGTCCAGTAACCTGCGCCGCCGAGCTCCCGTGGCACGTCCCGCGGTAGCGGGGCCCCCGGCCCCCGGCCCCCGGCCGATGTTTTACCCGCACCGCGAGTGGTGAGCTGGGCTAGCGATCTTTCAGGCTATGGTGGCAAGCGATGGTGGAGCTGCGCTCGCCCATCGGCACCCATGCGCGATCGATCACGCCCACATAGGTCGAGCGGGGACGGATCAGCCGATCCTCTTGAACTTGCTCGAGCACGTGTGCCGTCCAGCCGCCTACCCGGGCGACCGCGAAGGTCGGCGTGAAGGCGGCGGTGGGCAGCCCGAGCGAGTGAAGCAGCAGCGCCGTGTAGAACTCCACGTTGGTCGCCAGCGGCCGGTGAGGCTCGAGCTCGGCGAGCACCCGCAGCACGACCCACTCGATCACCCGCGCCGCATCGACCAAGGGGTTGTCGCCCTCGGAAGGAAACAACCGCTGCAGGACCTGGCTGAGTACCTCGGCCCGGGGATCCCGAGACCGGTAGGCACGGTGACCAAAGCCCATGAGCCGACTGTCGCTGCGGACCGCGTGGCGCACGTGGGCCTCGGTCACCTCGGCGAGGGGGCGATCCTGACGCTCGGCCTGGGCCACGAGCGCGAAGACCATCTCGAGCGCGGTGACCATCTCGAGCCCGGGCCCCGGGATCTTGCTGCGCTGCGGATCTTTGAGCGCACCGAGGGCTCCGAGCACGGCCGAGACCACGTCGGTGCAGGTGCTGGCGATGACCCGGGCGGCGAAGGTGGAGTCGTTCACGCCATGATCGATCGCGACGTTGAGGTAGGCATCGAGGGCGCTTACGTGGGTGGCCGACGGGATCTCACCGCCCAGCATGTACAAGTAATTGGCCGCGTGGCCGAGCTTCGGATCGGGAGGCACGGGCGGTAGGTTGGCGCGCAATCGATGGTAGGCCCCGATGATTGCGGGGACCGCTGCTACGACCTTCAGGGCGCGCTGCCGGTTGGCGGCGGTGTCTGCCTCGACGAGCCTCACCACGTTGGTGTTACGGTGGTGCAGTCCAACCGTGGCCAAGCCCATGCTCAGCGCGTCCATGGGGGGGAGCTTGCGCTCGGCGGCCGCTCTGAGCAGATCGATCGTCTCGCCTGGCAACGACGCGGCTTCGGCCAGCTCGGCTCGTAGCTCGCTCAGCGCCGAGGCCGTGGGCAGGTGCCCGTGCCAGAGCAAGAACAGCGCCTCTTCGTAGTGCGCCCGGGGGGCGAGCGTCTCGACCGGAAACCCTCCGAGCACGAACTTGCCCTGCTGGCTGTCGACCATGGACAGCCGGGTTTCGGTCAACACGGTTCCCTCTAGCCCGTGTACGAGCGCCTTCATGTGGGCATGTCCTTTCGCTCGCGAGGGCGCACTCGTGCACCAGCGTGACAGCCCTCGGGAATCGAGGACGAGTCTAGGGGGCGGCGTTGGGGTGTCAACGCACGATCTATCGGTAGGTCGTGCCGTACGACGACCCGAGGCCGTTGACTGGTTTTACGAAATCCGGGGTAAGCGACTCACCCACGGAGGCGAACCTCCGCGGGCGTGACCCGTACCTTTGCATCGCTTCTGTGAAGCGTGGTCAATCGTGAGGGCTGCGAGCGGACCCGTGTCGATCGATCGCCCGAGGTGAATGTCACGTTGCCAGGAACAACCGCGACCGCTTCGGGCTGATCCGACCCGAGATCGATCGGCAGCGCATCAACCGCGCGGGGGGCTCCGAGCCCCCAACGGACTATGTCGATCCGCACTTGCTCGTGGTAGGGGCCGATGTGTTCTAAGGTCAGCGGATCGGCTTGCTCTTGCCGGATACGATCCGCGCTGGCTTGCCGCTCGCGGAGGGCTGGGTCGGCGTACGGCTCCGGTGACCCGTTCGGCGGGCGCCGAATCTTCGAACCCGAGGCGCGGCCCGAGGCCCTTCCACGTGCATCGTCACGGTATCTCCGTCGCGGGTCACTCGAAGCCGGGTGGGCTCGCGAGACGCATCGAGACCAAGCAGGCTCGCCACGTTCCCGCCCGGCTGCAGCAGCGGCTCGAGGGCCTTGGGATCGACGGCCGCGGTGGCGGCGATGAAATCCTGGGCGCTATCGGCGGCTGGGGTCGCTTCGGCGATGTCTTCGAGCCATCGCGCCATCACGTTGTGGCAATCGGGTCCGAGCACTACCAGCCCTGCTCCGGCCCGAGAGGGAAAGGCCACCGCGATGCGGAGGTCACCTCGATCGTTGACCAAGGCCGCGGCTTCGGGCGGGAGGTACTTGCGAGCGCTCTCCAGCGCGATGACGGAGATGTTGCTGCCCGCGGCCGCGTTCTTGTTGCGCTGGAATCGGATCTTGGGGACGCTTACCCCGATCGATCGGGCCAAGCTGAGGTTGTCGATGACCCCGGTGGTCAGGTGAAAGAGGGCGCCGCCCATGCGCTTGGGATCCTCCGCGCCTAGGCCCAGCAGTACGTGGCTCTTGGGCCCCACGCCGACCATGGTGCGGCCGTTCCAGCTGCGCATCACCGAGCCCAGCCGGCGCGAGAGATCCTGCAAGGTACCCTTGACCAGGAAGTTCTGACGATCGACCTGGCGCTTGACGTTGCCGAGGATCCGGCGCACGTCCTGGTCGTAGTTGGCATACTTGGAGCTGGCCCCCAGCGCGATCCGAGGCGACTCGAGCAGGCCGGTGAGCGCCCCGGCGTCGAGCTTGTCGAGCTGGGCGAAGACCTCGGGCGGGACCCCCTTGGCGGTGAGCTCGAAGCGGTGGGGACCCGCGCCCTCGAGGTCGAGCTGCTCCAGAGCGAAGGCCGGGGCGTACTTGCGCGCCTCGGCTCCGCTCAGCGTCAGACGTAGGCGGTGCTCCTTGCCGTACTCGCGGGCGAGCTGGCGGCCGGTGGCCAGGCCTCGCTCACTGTTGGCGAGGGTGAGGGCCTTGGCCTCGCGATCGAGCCAGGCGAGCTTGGGCGCGGGCCCGGTGCTTCGCTGCAGGTCGACGGCGCCGAAGCGGCCAACCGGCGGCTTGTTGGCGAGCAGGCCGGCCACCCGCTCGACCTGGCTGGCGATGATCGGCACGTGCACGATGAGCTCGCCGTCGATGCTGACCGCGTCCCACGAGCGCTCGAGGTCGGCGGCCTCGGCGAGCGCAGACTCGAACTCGCCCGCCCCCGGCACCTGGGTGACGGCCTGGGTGAGGAGCTCGCGGGCCCCGGGCAGCTGGGGCGAGTACGCGCGCAGCCCCGCGATCGCGTCGCCCGGCTGCTGGATGTGCACGATGAGCGGGGCCTGGGCGGGCAGCCGCAGCGGACGGGGTAGGCCGGGCTTGCGGCGCACCCGCTTGGGTCGGGCCGGGGCATCGTCGACGCTCCCGGTGGAGCCCGGAGAAGACTCGGAGGATCGGGTTCGCTTACAGCCGCTCGCGGGGACGAGGCTGACAGACAGGGCACACAGGGCGAGCAAACGATACGGGCGGCGCATGTCGAACGGGGGCACGCTAGCACCGGTGGGCGAGCGTCCGGCCGTTTCGACCCGGTCTGGTCAGCGGTGATTCACAGGTCGAAAATGCTTCATGATTCCGGTAATTTATGACGTGCGTGAATCGCGACGCCCCCAGAGGCGTCCGGTCACCTCCTGTCGGATCGTCGGGGTGCGTGGGGGGAAAACGAGCGACGGATTATGCTCGGGGTGCTCAGGACACGACGATGACGACGCCATTCATCTGCGTGCTAGTCGCCTTTGTGCTCATCTACTTGCCCAAGCTGCCGCTGGCGATGGCGATGGCGCGGCAGCCGGGGGGCTACGACAACAAGCACCCTCGCCAGCAGCAGTCCAAGCTCGATGGGTTCGGCGCTCGGGCGGCAGCGGCCCACTACAACGGGTTCGAGACCTTCCCCGGGTTCGCCGCCGCGGTGATCATCAGCGATCTCGCCGGCAGTCATGATCATCGGGCGGCGATCTTATGTGTGGCCTTCGTGGTGGCTCGCGCTCTCTACGTGGCCGCCTACCTCGCCAACCAGGACTATCTGCGCTCGGCGGTCTGGGTGATCGGCTTCTTGTGCACGGTGGCGCTGTTCTGTCTGCCGTGGCTGGGGTGAGGCCAGCCAAGGCCGGCCTCGGCCATCGCGACTATAGGTCGGTGTTGGGGTTCGGTGTTGGGGTTCGGTGTTGGCGCGTCACGCAGGACGGGGTCCGTGGTGGGATTTCCCGCCACCACGCGCGTCGAGGGCCTAATGGCTTGCCGGTCGAGCGGAGGCCAGGCATGGTTTCGGGGTATGGTTGACCCAGGGCAGGAAACGCGGGTTCTTACCGGAGTCAAGTGGATCTTTTTTTCCATTGGCTTGGGGTGCCTGGTGGCCTTCTTGATGGATCCCGATATCCACGCGCATCCCCAGCTGGTCCTGCTGGCGGGCACGGGGTTGCTGGGATCGATCTTGCTGGGGGCGCTTGCCGGTCTGCTCGGGCCGAGTCCCGACCTCGAGTGAACGGCTGGGGTCGCGGGGCGGCTGGGGTCGCTATGCTCGACCCACCCACCCATGGCGACCTTCGACCCGTCCCGCGCTTGGCTCAAGAAGCCGGATTTCTTTCCCCGCTTTCGCGCTCCCGCCAAGGGGCAGCTGCTGTCCTCGCTGGGCTTGGCCGACCATGAAGAGCTACTCATCGTGGAGCGCGGTGGGCAGCGTCGCGCGTTTCTCATGCGGCAGGCCGGCTGGCATCACGTGATCCAGGGGGTGCTGGCGCGTCAGCCCTACGTGGTCAGTTTTTGAAGCGTATGCAACAGCGGGGTCGGTCTGATCCCGCATGTCCACGAGCGACCGCTGAACCTCAGCGCCGGCGGCCTTTACAACGGGTTGGTGATCCTCATCGATGACGAGACCCGCACCTACTGGGACCACATCTCGGGCGAGGCCCTCCATGGCGATCTGGCCGGTACGCGCCTGCGTCGGTTTCCGATCCGACACACCACGACCAAGGGAGCGCTGGCTCGCTATCCGGCGCTGGAGGTGATCCTCTCCGAGCCGGGGATCCTCGGCACGATCTACGGGCGGTTCTTGTCGCGGCGGATGGTGGGCACCAGAGGGTTCTTCCCGCCCGGTTTCCGCGGGACGATGGGCTCGCTCGACGAGCGCCTACCCGAGCGCACGCAGGGCCTGGGCGTGATCGTGGACGAGTCGGCGTGCTTCTATCCCAGCGAGCGGTTGATCCGGCCGATCGCGGTGGAGCTGGGAGGTCGTCGCCTGCGGGTCGGCTTGGGCCTGGACGACGAGGTCCCCACCGCCGAGCCCATCGACGGCAAGGAGCGGCCCTTTCAGCTCTATACGCGCTGGTACGGATTCTCGTTCACGTTTCCCGGGTGCGAGATCTTCGACCGCCGACTGTGACCGGGGGGGGTCGTCGAGGGACCAAGAGCCACCCCTGACGAGTCAGCCTCGGCATTGATAATCAAGACCGAGGCCGGGCGCGACAGCCGTCGCGCATCCGAGCTGGTCTCGGCGTCGATAATTCAGATCGGGATCGGCTCGTCCGCGTCGATCTTGGCGAGCAGTGCGAGCATCTCGGTCTCGGCGCCGGCAAAGATCGTGGCCGCGAGCTCGATGACGTACTCGCGATCGAGATCGTCGGGATCGATGTTTCGGTATAGCGTGATGAGATCGACCATGTCTTGGCGGCGGCGATCGAGGCCACGGAACGGGCTGATTGCGGCCATGAACTTCATCACCAACAGGGCCTCGGGGCGAGGGAATCGCCAGCCGTTCGCCGCTCGCGCGTCCGCGAGGGAGCGTCGGAATACCTCGTTGGAGGAGGCTCGCACCAGGTCTACGGCGACTGTGCGTAGCCGGATGGCGGGGCCGATGTCGTCGATGTCGAGATCTCCGAGTGCTTCGCCTAGGGTGGAGAGGAGCTTGGGCATGCGCCGATCATCGACGAGCAGGTCGACGTCTTCGGTGGCGCGCGGTTCGGTGTACTCGCCTACAGCGTGCGCTCCTATCAGGCACCATCGAATACCGAGCTTCTCGAGCACGTCTACGATGCGTTGGAGCGTTTCCTGCACAGGGCCTCCGTGTCGAGGAGCGCGCGTCCAAGCTTTTCGTCGCGCATGAATGCGTAACGACTGGCCGAGGCTGAGCGGTAGCTCCACTGCATCGGTAGCGTAGCAGCGATTGGGCGTGAGCAGCCGCGCGCGCTAATGACGCCTGTTCATAGGACGCGGCTGCCGGGTTGCAGTGGAGCGCTGGATCTAGACACCGTGCGGAACTGGACGTGGTGCGGTCGTGCCGGGGCGCTACCGTCGCTCTTGTGCCTCTATGGGCGCTCGCGGTACGGAAGTAGCGTGGGGAGCTCAAAGTGGGGTGGAGGTTCGAGGTCTGGCGTTCGTGCCTGGCTGGTAGTCGGATCACTGGTGATGACCGCAGGGTGCAAGGACGAGGCTCCGCCACCCGCCAACGAGGCCCCTTCCGGCTACGCGGGCCAGACCGTCGCTCGCCCGCTCGCCCGGCCCGAGCGCCCCTACCCTCGTTTGAGGACTAGCGGAGGGTGAGTCGTGACGGTGAGTGGGACGGTGGATGAGACGGTGGATGAAACCGAGGCTCTCGATGTTGCGGCGCGGCACCTGTGGTACCCGCGACTTCCGTATGCGATGTACCGAGATCGGGAGCGGGGGCCGATCCAGCTGGTGCGTGGCGAGGGCGTGTTTGTGTGGGACGATCAGGGGCGTCGATACTACGACGGGAGCGCGGGCCTTTGTGTGGTCAACGTGGGGCACGGTCGGCCCGAGCTGCGGCAGGCGGCGCTCGAGCAGATGGAGGCGCTCGCCTATCACAACCCGGTTGCGGGAGTCTGTGCTCCGACGGCCGAGCTCGCGCGGCGTCTGGCTGCGCTGGCGCCGGGCGAGCTGAATCGGGTCTTCTTTACCCCGAGCGGATCAACAGCGATAGAAGTGGCGCTGCGGATCGCTCGTCAGTTTCACTACAATCGAGGGGAACGTCGACGCTACAAGGTGGTGACCCGCTATGGCTCCTATCACGGGATGACCGGAGGGGCGCTGGCGGTCAATGTGTCGCTGCGGGGCGATCGCGTGCCTTCAGAGCCGATGGGGGCGGGCGGGCTGCCGGTGGCGGGCCTCGATTGCTACCGCTGCTCGTATGAGCGGACCTACCCGCAGTGCGAGGTCTTCTGCGCACGCTATATCGAGTCCATCATCGAGTCCGAAGGGCCCCAGACGGTCGCGGCCGTGCTCGCCGAGCCGCTCGACACCGCGTATCGAGGTCAGGTGCCGCCGGCGGAGTACTGGCCGACGATCCGGGAGATCTGCGATCGACACGGGGTGCTGCTGGTCGCCGACGAAGTGGTGACCGGGCTGGGGCGGACAGGGCGGTGGTTTGCCTCGCAGCAGCTGGGGGTGACGCCGGATCTCATCGCGGTCGCCAAGGGGCTGACCTCGGGGCACGTGGCGGCGGGGGCGACGATTGCGTCCGACCGGGTGTTCGCCGCATTCGAAGGTATGGGGGAGCAGCTAGGGGTGATCTCGAGCTTCGCAGGGCAGCCGGTGGCCAGCCGGGTCGCGCTCGCGAATCTCGAGATTCTCGAGCAAGAGGGGCTGGTCGACAATGCACGGCGGTTGGGGGAGCTTTTGGGCGATGAGCTCGAGGGGCTGCGCCAGCGACTTGCGCTGGTCGGCAACGTGCAAGGGATGGGGCTGTTGTGGTCGATCCAGCTGGTCCAGCCCGATGGGGCATACTTTGCCCGAGCCCAGGTGCCGCGGCTGGCGGGGCTCCTCGATGCGCACCTCAAGCGCAACGAGGTGCTCATGCTTGCCGCCGATCGGATCATCATGGCGCCGCCTTTGTGCATCACCAAGGACGAATTGCTTGATCTTCTGGCCCGGGTCGAGGCCGCGCTGGTGGCCGCGGCACAGGAGCTCGGGGCGAACTCCTGAGCGGCTGCTGGGGCCACTGAGAGGGGGATGAGATCGTGGCTGAAGCTGATGTCCGACCACCTGGCCCACCCAACTCGCCGAATCCATCCAGCTCGCCGAATTTGGTGTTCGTGCTGACCGACGACCAGGGGTATGGCGATCTGGGCTGCCACGGAAACCCGGTGGTCCAGACTCCGCACATCGACCGCTTCTTCGACCAGAGCGTGCGGCTCGACAACTTCCATGTGGGTCCCACGTGTGCGCCCACGCGAGCGGGGCTGCTCACTGGGCACTATTGCAACAGCACCGGCGTGTGGCACACTTGCGGAGGGCGATCCTTGCTGCGCAAGGGCGAGGTGAGCATCGCGGATCTGTTCGCGGCCAATGGGTACCGCACGGGGATCTTCGGCAAGTGGCACCTGGGCGACAACTACCCCTATCGACCGCATGATCGGGGGTTTGGCGAGGCGATTGTGCACGGAGGCGGGGGGATCACGCAGACGCCGGACTACTGGGGGAACGACTATTTCGACGATACGTACTTCGTCAATGGTTGTACGAAGAAGTTCGAGGGGTACTGCACCGATGTGTGGTTTGGCGAGGCGATGCGCTTCATCGAGGAGAACCGCGAGCGCCCGTTCTTTTGTTATATCCCGACCAACGCGCCGCACTGGCCGTTCTTCGTGGACGAGCGATATGCGGCGCCGTATCACGGCCTCGTGCCCTCGGAGCGCGCGAAGTTCTACGGGATGATCACCAACATCGACGAGAACTTCGCGTTGCTGCGGCAGCACCTGGCGCGGCTGGGGCTCGAGGAGCAGACGATCCTGGTGTTCATGAGCGACAACGGGACCGCGCAGGGGTGTGAGATCGGGGGTGATGGGTTCGTGATCGATGGGTTCAACGCGGGGATGCGCGGCAAGAAGGGCTCACCCTATGAAGGAGGGCATCGAGTGCCCTTCTTCGTGCGGTGGCCGGGCGGAGGGATCGGCGGAGGTGCCGGTGAAGGGCGTCGGGTGGGCGAGCTGGCGGCCAACGTCGATTTCCTGCCCACGATGGTCGAGCTGTGCGGGCTCGAGTGCCCTGAGGGGCTGGCGTTCGACGGAGTGAGCCTGGCGCCGCTGCTGCGTGGTGGTTTGCATGGTGGGGGCGAGCCCTGGCCCGAGCGGACCGTGGTGACCGACTCGCAGCGGCTGGCCCGTCCCGTGAAGTGGCGCCAGAGCTCCACGATGACGCAGCGGTGGCGGCTGATCGACGGGCGTGAGCTGTTCGATATCCCGGCGGATCCCGAGCAGCGGGTCGACGTGGCCGGGGCACACCCCGAGGTGGTGGAGGCGCTGCGGCGGGACTACGAGGCCTGGTGGGAGCAGGTCTCGACGCAGTTCGACGAGGAGATCCCGATCCCGCTGGTGGCCGGGCCCGAGCAGGTGACCCTGCTGACGACGCACGACTGGCGCAACGAGGACTCCGCGTGCGCGTGGAACCAGCGGCAGGTGCGGCAAGGGCTGGTGTGCAACGGGTACTGGGAGGTCGAGGTGGTGGTGGCGGGGCGGTATGCGTTCGAGCTGCGACGCTGGCCGCTGGAGGAAGACCGGGGGTTGACAGAGGGGATCCCCGGGGAGATCGACTGGACCACGGGAGGGCGGGCGATTCCGATCGAGCGGGCGTGGATCGAGATTGCCGGGCAACGGGAGGAGGTCACGGTGCGCGACGGGGATCCGCACGCGCGCTTCGAGCTGGAGCTGCCGGTGGGGGCGACGCACCTGCGGACGTGTCTGCTGGATGCGGAGGGGAGTGATCTGGGGGCGTACTATGTGTATGTGAGCCGGTTGAGGTGATGGGACGAGAATTAGTCATGGGGGTCATGCTCTTGTTTGTGTAGATCGCCCAATCTAGGCTGAGACTTAGGCGAGACTCGCAGAGCACGATCTTGTGAGGACCGGCGCCGGGCTTCGAGTTCATCTTCCGGTTACCGGGCATCGTGGTACCGTCCCTTGGTCGTGAGTCCCACCATGCCCTCGGATCCCCCACCGCCAACCCGACGGCGCTTCTTGCTCTCGACGCTGCCGCTGTTTGGCCACGCCCTGCCATTCGTGGGCGTGATTGAGGCGCTGTGCCGTCGGGGTCACGAGGTCTTTTGGCTCTCGCTACCCTGGCAGCAGGACGACGGCTACAACAAGCGCCGGATCGCCGCAGATCGGATCGCCGAGCGCTTCGGGGCAACGGCGCTGCACACGGTGCGCCCACCGGTCGACGACGAGCCCGCCCCGGACTCCGACGTTCGCACGGCCGCGATCCGACGCGATCTCATCACCGTCGTCCCCCACCAGGTCGATGAAGTCCGGTCGCTCCTACGGGAGCATGCGATCGACGGCGTGCTCCAAGATCCCTTTCTCGCCCAGCTGCAGATCGCCTGCACACTCGAGAAGATCCCCTTCGTGTGCAAGATGCAGGGCCTGCGCGCGTTCCGAACCGCCGAGATCTCTCTATGGAGCGACGCGATGTGGGAGACGCTCCGGCCCGGCTTTGCGGCGCTCTATGGCCGCTATGATCTCCCTTTCCCGCGATACGTCGCCGGCCAGCTGCTCTCGCCCTGGCTGAATTTGGCGCAGCTCAGCGGCGACGTGCTCGACGAGCTCGGCATCGTGCTCACTGAAGGGATCGCAGCCGGCGGTTTCCCTCACCTGTCGCAGCCGACCCGCCGAGCGCTCGATGTCGAGGTGCTCGGAGCCACGCCGTTGCCGGAGGCCGAGCTCGCTACGGATCACCCCAAGGCCCTCGTGTCGTTCGGCACCGGCGGGCTCAACGAGGCCCAGCAGCGGGTGGTCGACGTGTTGCGCGCGCTTGCTCCTTCGCTCGGGCTGCGGCTGTTCATCTGCGATCCTTCGCTGAGCGATCCGATCCAGCGTGAGGGTCCCGTGACCCTCATTCGCTTCGCGCCCTTGTGGGACAGCATGCAGCACGTCGACCTGATGGTCAGCCACGGCGGCTGGGGCACGACCACGCAGGCGCTCCGTTCGGGGCTCCCCCAGCTCATCGTTCCCGAGGGCTTCGATCAAAACGACAACGGCCAGCGGATGGAGCAGCTCGGGGTCGCCGAGATGATGGTCGAGCCGGGCTCGATCACCGCCGAGACGGTCGAGCCCCGGGTTCGTCGCCTGCTCTCAGAGCCCACGCGGGCGCGGGCGAGGGAGATCGCGGCGCTCGATGCGAAGACCGATGGGGCAACGATGGCCGCGATCTTGCTGGAACGAACGGTCGAGGCCGGGCGCTCGTGAGACTGTCCGCTCGTCGAGTCAGCGCTCGGTCGTGCTCGCGGTCGCGGTCGCGGTCGTGGCGGTCTCCGCGGCCGCCGTCTCCAAGCGCCGTTTGATCCCGGCGTCTGCAAACCCGCTGGGAAAGCTCACCGCTCGCTCCAGGGCGGCCAGGGCTTCGTCGTCGAAGCTCGCCTTCGGTCGAGGCTCGAGCTCGAAGCGATCGTGGTGCACTCGCCCCCGCACGAGCATGGCCGAGTCCTTCCCGCTCTTGCAGTAGGTATCCCCCGAGATGAAGCGCATCACGTAGCACACGCGCTTGCGATCGGAACGATTGGGCCCCGACGCATGGAGTAGCCCAGAAAAGTGGACCGAAGCCTCACCGGGGCGCAGCTCGACGAGCTCTTCCATGGAAGGAGTGATCTCGAAGTCCAATGCTTGGCCGAGCCGGAGCATGTTGTCCGGCGGCGTGTCGCGCTCGTCGGTCTGGGCGAGTTGACCCAGAATGTCGTCTCTAGCGCCGGGGATCGAGCCGATCGTCCCCCGCCCGTGCGTCCCCGCCACGACCTTCAGGCACCCGTTGTTGCGATCCGACGACGTGAGGGCCAGGTTGACGCTCAGCACGCGCTCGGTCGACAGGTTGTAGTAGGGCGTGTCTTGATGCCAGCCCACGTACTTTTCGGTGTGCGGCGCTTTTTCGAAGAAGTCCGATTCCCACAGCACGATGTCTGGGCCGAGTACGGCCTCCACGAAGTCGAGCAGCCCTTCGTGGTGTACGAGATCGTCGAAGAACCGCGAGACCAGGTGGGCCTTGACGAAGATCTCGCGACCCCGCCGCTGCCGCGCTTGGGCCTGAAACTCCTCGTACTCGGCCAGATAGTCGCCCCTGCCTTCTGTCGCGGGCAGCAGCCGGAGGGGAAACACGATCCCCCGGGTCTCGAGCTCGGAGCGATCGCCCAAAAGCACGCCATTCACCAGCTTCACGAGGCCGTGCTGGCGGCCCGGGCGTAGTCCTCGACGGTGGTCAGCGTGTGGCCGAGCGCTTCGAGCAGCCCCGCGCTGTCCATCGGGACCCCTTGGGAATAGGCGTACATCAGGCCGCAGAAGGTCTTTTGGAGGGGATCTTCGGCCTGTTCGAACTGCGCCTTCAGATCGGCGTGCGGCATGCGGGTGACCTCGAAGGTGCGGCCGCTCACCCGCTCGAAGGTGGCGATCACGTCGTTGGGCGAGATCGGATCACCACCCAGGTCGAAGGTGCCCTTGCGGCAGTACTCGTGGGAGACGGCCTTGGCCGCGACGGCGGCGACATCCCGAAACGAGACCCAGCTCAGCGGGTTGTTGCCCTCGCCGTAGATCGTGACCTTGGCGTTGCTGTGGTCGAAGCCCAGGGCCGCGCCCAGCCAAACCTCCATGAAGTAGTTGGGGCGAAGGACGGTGTAGTCCAGCGAGCTTTCGTACAGGCGATCTTCGACCGCGCGCTTGGCCGTGCCAAGCGGGATGTCGAGGCCTTCGAATAGCGGCACCGACACGTGGACGAACTTCTTAACGCCGGTTCCGATGGCCGCGCCCACCAGAGCGAGCTGCCCCTCATGATCTACGGTTTGCAGCGAGTCGCCGTCTTGGCGGTCGAGCGTAGCCGAGGCGGTCGTCACGACGGCCTCGACGCCTTCGCAGGCCCGGGTGAGTGAGTCGGGATCTTTGAGATCACCCTCCACACAGGTGGCCCCCAGCTGGGTCAGGCGCTCCTTCTTGCCGGGATCCGACGTGGAGCGCGTCAGCGCACGCACCTGGTGTCCGCCTCCGGAGAGAATCGAGCAGACCTCGCTTCCCACCAACCCTGTAGCTCCAACAACGAGGATCACCCCGCGACCCTAGCAGCTCACCCGGTGGGATTCTACCGCGGGCGGTGTAGGAGCGAGGGCAGTCTCGCGGCTCGACGATGGGCGTTGTCGGGACGACGCCTCGCCTCAACGCTCCTTCGATAGACGGTGCAAAAGTGGGACGTAGCGTTCGGGCAAGTCGTCGAGCTCGCTAGGGGTCGCACATCGGGGACATGGGGTCGTGGAGGGGAGCTCGGTCAGCTCGGTGATGGCCAGAGTCTGGTCGTACCCGTGATCGCAGGCCTCGCACGAAAAAGGCAGTTGGATCGAACGGATCTCGGTGTTCCCCTGCATGTGCTCGATGAGCATGAGTTGCTCCACGAACGCCGGTGAGCAATCCCGCAGCTCGACGCGACGCCCCCTACACAGCCGAGTCGCGAAGTCCACCCAATGGCGGATCCCGATGGAGTTGAGGCGCGTCACGCCGGACAGATCGACGATCACCGGCCCCGGACCGAGCTGGGCCAAGAGCGTCTCGAAGTCCGCCTGTCCGGTTACCGCCCCGCTCAGTCGCACCCACGTCGCCTCGACGCGTTCTTCGAGCGTCCAGGTCATGGCCTTGGTCAGGCGGTGGGGTCCCGAGTTCATGTGTGCTCCTGCGTCCTCGGTCTACTCGAACTCGGTGAGGACGACCGAGAGATCGTCCTCCTGTGCGATGTCGCCGCAGTATGCTTTGCAGTCCGAGATGATCCCGCGGACCGTGTCATCGAGCGGCTCACCGCGACGTTGAACCAGGCTCTTGACCAGCCGCCGGGCGCCGTAGGGCCGACCTCGATCGTTCTCGCACTCCACCACGCCGTCGGTGTAGAGCAGCAGGCGGGACCCCGCGCTCACCTCGAACGTGACCGTCTGGAAGCTCGGCGGCTCGTCGAGCCCGAGCACGGTGCCGACCTGGCCGACCGCCTGGGGCGAGTCTTCGTTGGCGGGCAGCAAGAACCCCCGCACGTGCCCCCCGCTCGCGGCGCGGAGGGTCCGGGTCGCGCGATCGTACAAGCACGCCAGTGCAGTCATCCACAGCTGACCGTCGGCCGCCTCGTGGATCGATGCCGAGAGGTGTTCGAGCAGCTCGCTGGGGCCGATGTCGGATCCGAGCTGCGACCGGGTCGTCAAGCACCCTCCCACGAAGCTCGTGAGCATTCCGGGGCCCACCCCGTGGCCCGAGACGTCCGCGATCAATAGCAGCACCCGATCGCTGCCGAAGCGACGGTAGGTCCAAAAGTCTCCGCCGACCATCGACGCGGGTTCGGTGATGCCCACGAAGGCGACCCCGGCTTCCCGGATGATCTCGCGCCCGGGGATGATCGCTTGCTGCAAGGAGGCGGCCGTGCGCATCTCAGCCTCGAGCGCTTCCTTGCGGGCCGAGAGCAGCTGGAGCTCGGTCTGCTCGAGGGTCGTGAGCGTGTCTTGCAGCCGCTCGTTGGCGCGGACAAGATCGGCGGTGCGTTGCTCCACCCTGTGCTCGAGGTCGGCGTTGAGCTCGGCGATCTCGCGAAAAGCGACCGCGTTCTCCATGGCGACTGCGGCCTGGTTGGCGAACACCTCGAGCAAGCGCCGGTGCAGATCGGTAAAGGCCCGCACGCGCGCAATCGTGTCGATATAGAGGGCGCCGTAGACACGCTTGGGGGTGGCCAGCGGGGCGCACAAGACCGAGCGCACGCCCGGCGCGATGATCGACGCCGCGTCGCGGAAGCGCTGGTCGTGCATGGCATCGTCGGTCCGCACGACTCGCCGCTTCTCGATCGCGTCGTGCAGCACGGTTTGGGACACCGCGAGCTCGACCGCATCGGACTCGCCGGACTCACTGAACTCACCGAACTCACCGAACTCACCGGACTCACCGAATCCCCGGGAAGCCACGCTGCGGAAGCGCTCGCCCTCGTACCAGAACACCGCGCCGCGCTCGGCTCGGAGCACGTCGCTGACCCGAGTCAGCAGCTCCTGTAGGAGTTCGTCGATGTTCAGCTTCGCCGAGATCGCCCGATTGACGGCGAAGAGGGTCTCGATCGCCACCTGGTCACGATGGCCAGGGGCGGATCCGCGGTCGATGCTCACGGTGAGCGAATCGCTCGGGGCGGGGTCGTGCCCGGCGAGCGGATCCCCGGCTCGGGTGATCTTGGTCGGGGTGACCAGGGCCGATACGTCGACCTCGTGCCGGCGAAAGGTGACGGTCGGTGGGTCGTTGGCCTGCTCGCCGGAACGCGAGGTCTCGGCCCCGCGATTGATGGTCACGGTGGGAGCGTCGTACGACTGTCCATCGGAGGAAGAGCTCGATGTCTTGCGCGCGAGAGCCACGGTGGGTGGGTCGATCGACGACGATCGATCGCGTCGCTCGATCGTCTCGAGCCAGCCGGCGGCGCCGGCCCGTCGCAGCAGGTCGATGGCGCGGGGCCGCAGGGCGTGGTTGAACCGCTCCGCTTCTCCGTCGACCCGTCGCACCCACTGCGCGGCGATTCGCCCCGCATCGAGGACGCAGCCCAACGACTCGAGATCCGCCACGAGCTTCTCGGCCGCCTCCAGGCTGGGGGGTCGACCGCGACGGCTCTGCTCTAGCGCGATGAAGGCGTCACATAGTCGCCGGTAGCGCGGGTAGTACGTGGTGTATATGGCCGCGGACTTCTGAGCGCGTCGCAGCGATGATCCGTCGGCCGGCTGCGTCTGTGCCCGGAGCGCCTCCAGGCGCAGCCACGAGGTCAGCGCGAGCACGTAGGTCTCTTCAAATCGGCCGCGACGGGGCAGCAAGTCGGACGCGCGCTCGAGGGCGTTGGCCGCTCCGGGGAGATCCTGTTGGTCGAGGAGCACGTTGCTCAGCAGCAACAGGGCCCACAGCCGCTGGCATCGGTGCTTGGCCGCGGCCCGAGCGGCCGCCAGGCGCAGGCGATCGGCGGCAGCGTCGAGCTCTCCTTGGGCCAGCTCGAAGACCGCACGCACGAGCGGCTCGTCGGGCGGAGCCCGGGTAAGCACCACGCGAGCGGCGGCCAGCTCGCCTTGCTGCGCCAGCGTGTCGACGAGCATCGTGCAGGCCAGCGTCAGCGCCTGACCGGCCAGCTTCCCGCTGGTGATCGCCCGATCGAGCTGCGCGGTCGCCTTGGCCAGCTGGCAACCGCCTCGATAGAGCATGCCCAGCAACAGTCGCGTGTAGCCATCGGGGGCGTCGGCGTGGTCGAGCAGCGCCAGCAGATGGCGTTCGCCCGTTGCTCGTCGACCGCGACAGCCAAGTCGATAGGCGCGCGTCGCTGTCGCGGTGGTGGCCGAAGGCGTGGGAGCGGCCGGCACGGACACGAGCATCCCTTCGAGTGCGGTCGCAATGGGAGCGGGAACGAGCGACATCATGACCGAGGGCCCGCTACCATGGTACGCCGACCCTCGGGGGGTTGCTGCCCACCGAACCCGAGATCCGCTGGTCCTCCGCTGGGTCGTGGTGGGAGACTATGCTGGAACGTGAGAGTGAGGACCCCTCGATGAAGGTCGTCATCGCGTCCTTTTTATTTGCCGGGCATGTCTTCGAGCACCTCGCGTTGGCCCAGGTGCTGCTCGATGCCGGGCTGTCGGTGATCTTCTACGCGGACGCATGGGCCCGAGCGCGGGCCGAGGCCGTCGGGTGCGAATTCGTCGAGGCGCCGACCGACGGGGCGGCGGATGCGTTCTATCGGGCGACCTCTACCGAAGATGTGACCGCCGTGTACGCGGCGCTCGATCACCGCCTCGCGCCGGATCTGCTCGGGGTGCTGCGTCGGGACGACGTGGGGGCCGTGATCACCGACTCGACCAGCCTGGGCGCAGCGCTGGCCGCCGAGCGCTCGGGACGGGCGTGGGCGAGCCTGTCGACCACCCCCGCCGAGCACACGCCGGCGGTGCGAGGGGCCGGGGCGCAGTTCTTGGCCTCGTCGGTGCCCCTTCGGGGGCAGCTTGGGCTACCGCCCTCGGCGGTGACGACCGCCGAGCAGATCTTGTCGCCTTGGTTGGTGCTGTGCACGTGGTCGGCGAGCTTCGACGCGGCGCTCGTTCCGGCGCAGGCGCGACACATCGGGCCGCTTTTTCTGCGGCCCCCGGGGACGACCGAGCCACCGGCCGAGCTCGACGCGCTGGATCCAGCGCGTCCTACGGTGCTCTTGTCGACGAGCAGCGTGGCGGTGGAGGCCCTCGAGGGCTGCGGGGCGTACATCCGCGAGGTGGCGATCTCCGTGCTGGCCGATCTCGAGGTGCAGGCGTTGATAAGCGTCCCCGGCAACGCGGTCGCTGAGCTCGACGTGCCGGCGAGCGAGGATCTGATCGTGCTTCCCTTCGTTCCGCACGCGCTGCTGTTGCCCAAGGTCGACCTGATGATCAGCCACGGTGGTTGGGGGACGGTCGGGCGCGCGCTGGCGCACGGGATCCCCTCGGTGCTCACGCCGCTCGCGCTGGATCAGCCGCAGGTGGCCGAGCTGTGCGAGGCATGCGGTGTTGGGATCGCGCTTGACTACGACGACCTCGACGAGGACTCGCTGCAAGACGCGCTCGAGCGTGTGCTGGCGCCGGAGTCGCCCTACCCCCACCGAGCGGAGGCGCTGCGGGTTGAGCTGCGGGAGACCATGGCCCGAGGGGATGCGGCGGGGCTCATACGTGACCTGATGGCGGAGGGCGGGGCTTGACGAGCTTGCGGCGCTGGACGATGACTGGGTCCTCATGAGTGACGCCAAGCAGATCGTGCGCGCCTACCTGGACGAGGTCTGGGTGAACAACGACCCCGAGGCGGCTCGCCGATACCTGCACCCGGATTTCCGGGCTCACGCGCCGGGCGAGGTCTTGGGGCTCGATGCGTACATCAAGGCGATCACGAGGGATCGGCTGCAGACGGATTTCTCGCTGACGATCCACGAGATGATCGGCGAGGGGAACGTGGTGGCCTACCGCTGGACGGAGGACGGGCGGCATACCGCGCCCTGGCGGGGGATCGCGCCGACCGGGAAGCCGACGCGGATCACCGGGATCACGATGAACGTGCTCCAGGACGATCTCATCATCGCCGGGTATTTTCGGGCGAACCTGGTGGGGCTCTTGGAGCAGCTCGGGGAGCTGCCACAGAAGGTCTCCAAGCGGGCGAGCGGGGCGGCGAACCTGCGGGCCTCGGTGGCGATCACCGACTTTGGGTGGGGAGACTGAGAACGGCTCTTTCGATTCCTCCATTAGGTGGGTTCATAAATAGTGGTCTAGTCAAGACTCTAGCCGCGCTGGTAAAAGGTTGAGAATGCATTCGTGATTAGCTTGTGTCTTGAAATGACACGTATGGTCGATCTGGTGCTGCTCTCAATCAGTCTGTAGTTGTCGTCACCTGGATCTAGCTTTAGGTCAAGGTCATTTCTCAGTAGTGATGCAAGGATGTTCGCGCACGCATCCAGGGATCTTGCAACTAGTATGCCGTTTAGTACGCCGGTGCTGAGGATTACCTGCAATGCAAGAGGATGTATTTCTCTGAAAATTTTTGCACGTTTCTCGAAATTGGTCGCGACCGCCACGAGGATACCAACTAGTTGGTCGCGAATCCCGACGGGCACGGGCTCTGAGACGTCGTTGTTCGTGACAGTATCAAGCCACGCCCGATACTGTGCTCTAAGCGGTGCATCTTCGATTCGAGATGCTTCCCCATATAAATCGAAGTCCGCCCAATGTATACGAACTGCGCCTCTGAGAGCGTCATCGCTTGCGGAAGAGAGCTTTATCTGCAAAATTTGGGACAATAGAGCTTGTTGATCTGTGGTTTCATCTACGTCTGCGTCGTCACCTTTCGCCGCACTCTCTACAAGATGCTGTAGATCTCCCCGTGTCATCAGTCCTAGTAATTCCGAGTCGAGATCAACCTCTGGTACATGCAATCGTGGGACATAGACAATGACAGGTTTCCCTTACCCTAATGCAACTGATGCTTCCGAGTCTTTTCCAAAAGTATCGCTTTTCTGGGCCATGTAGATAGTAAAGTCAGCTCTGCGGAGCATTAGAGCTTCGACCAAGCCCTTGGCAACGCGATCTTCTATCCATGATTGCGTGGGGTTGAAATAACGAAGCTTGAGCGGCTTGATCGACTCGTGGCTGAAAAGACTACGGGCAAATGCATTGACCGATACGAAATCTGCGTCAGATCTCATTGATGTGGCGACATACACATCTAGATGATCAGCGGAAAGGTAGCATGATAGATTTCTCTGTCCAGTTGCTTGAGTTTCTTCCATACGGCGAAGATCTCCTACTTCTTTTGGTGCGAGTCGTTTAGCTTCACGTCGGATCTCATCGGGGTCAGCTGCAAAAAGCGGCGACAATAGATCGTGGGCGAGCAGGGATTTGAATTTTCGCAACAAAGATCCAATTTTTCGGCGGCGTTTCTCTGGATATTCATCGACAGCCAACCTTCCGTTTACTTCAATTTTCTCTGCTAATTGCTCTAAGAACTGACTTAGCGATCTGCGCTCAGCTTGTTCTTTCTTGATTCTGCTGGCGGATATGTATCCTAGATCGGGTAGTTTCTTTTCTGGTATTTCCTCTATCTCATTCCATTCAGTTCTTTCTCTGTATTGATCGTCAGGTCGAGGAAGTAACGGTTTACGGATCTTAACCAGCTCTTTTTCGTCAGCTTGAGAAGTCGTAAGGTATGCTTCCTCGAATGATGCAAACAACCGAATCGCTTCAACTTGGTAGCGCTCAATATGCTTCTCGAACATTGCAATTGTTCGAAATGCTGTTGGCGGTAGGTAGTGTTGAAAGAAAGCTTTGCTTGGCTTATTAACTCCATAGAATATTAATACGGAACAGAATGCGTCGTAGAGCTGCTCTTTTGTGTTCCCAGTGCCAAATAGGTTCAGCACCCATTTATGAGCGACTTTGGATGAGTGGTGATCGTGTTGTCGTAGTGATACCGTTTTTCCGACGAGTTCGGACAAAGCGCTCTCAAACTTTACCCGTTCTGCAACTTCTGGCTCTAGCAGAGGTCGCCATGCCGCACTGGGTATACTTAGGTGCTCGCAGATTGACCTCAGTGTGCGTTCAGGTGGAAGTCTCCGCGCTTGTTCCAAATGCGCGATTGCAGATCGATTAGTCGGAGGATCAAGTGCTAGTGCGAGCTCTTTCTGCGATGTATAACCTTTTTCTTCACGTGCAGCCTTTATGAGCTCTGACAGGGTCTGTAGTGAGGGTTCCATTTTGATGGGCCGGTACTGTACTCGAACTAAAGCATGACTCTCGATATAATGACTAGATCGTTCGTCAAGGGAACCTTGAAATCGCTTTTGAGCGCGGCGGATTTTGCGCACGGCGCGTGCCACACGCTCTTGATTGTGTTATCTGCGCACCGTGGACACGATGCCACCTCTGGGCGACCTGCGCATATCGCGCATTTTCACTAGCGTGTTCTCTGAGAGATTTTGAAACGTTTTGGCATAGTGAACAAATATTCAATATTGTTCGGTTTTTCAGGCACGAAGCACGGTTGTCGGGATTGTTGTATCAAGGAGGGCGTTGGCCAGGCATAAGAGCACGCGAGGGGTCCTCCTAGCCATGGAGGGTATCGACGGGGCGGGCAAGACGACGCAGATCCGACTGCTAGAGCAGCGGCTAACGACTTGCGGGGTTCCTCATGTTGTGACGAAGGAGCCGACGGATGGATTTTGGGGGAGCAAGATTAGGGAGTCTGCTCAGACCAGACGCATGACAATAGATGAAGAGCTTGCTGCCTTTATTAATGACAGGCGTGAGCATGTGCAGAAGGTGATTGCTCCTGCGCTCCAAGAAGGAAAGATAGTTCTTATCGACCGCTACTATTTTTCAACAGTTGCTTATCAAGGCGCTCGAGGGATGAATCCCGAAGAGATTCTTGAGAAAAATTCGTTCGCACCCTCTCCTGATGTCCTGGTTATCCTCGATGTGGATCCCGCAACAGGGCTTCGTCGTATTCGAGAGCGAGGCGATTCGGCTGATCTCTTCGAGAAGGAGGAAGAGCTGGCGCTGGCGCGGGATATTTTTCTCAAATTGGATGTTGACGATGTTAACAGTTTTGTTCTTGATGGCAGAAATTCGATCGGTGATATTCACGATGAAATCTGGTCTACACTTTCACGATTGACGGATAGAGTGTTTGCAGCAGAGGAATGTTCACCCGAAGCGGGGGCGACGTCTGAGATAATTAAAATGGCGACCTGCGGGTAAAGTGGACTTGCAGGTTCGGCCTGGTCATTTGTGCTGCTCATGGCGATTGATCAAGAAATGTTGGAGGTTCTGTTCGACGAGGTGACACATGTGCCTGCATCAGGTCGTGGATATGATGTTAATGAAACATGTCGGCTGCTAGCGGAAGCGGTCAAGAAACAATGCTTGAAAGATCATTATGAGGAAGCTATGAAGTCGCTTGAAAAAATCTATCTTGAGCGGTTCTTGCACACACGGGTTGTAGATCCCGACCTTACTAATCGGATTCGACTAGGTATCCGGCACTATTTGTGAGTATTTAGAGGGAGCAGCTCTGTATGTCGAAGAGCTTGATCCTGCTTTTCGCTGGAATATTGTCCAGTTGTGAGTACCAGGCATTTGGCTATTGTCTCATTCTGCTTGACAAGAAGCCAAGATGCCGAACGACGAATCTGGCGCTAGTTCTGGAAGGTGAGTATACGCCGTTGTAGAGAATGACTGGTCGGGCGCACTGCTCCCTCCTTATCCACCTCTTACGCCAGCGCCAGCAGTCGCTGCGCCACGACGGCCGGCACTTCGAGCGCGCTCATGTGCGCGGCGTCGATCTCCTCAACGGTCCACCCGTACTCCCGGGCCCGATCCGCGGAGCTCTGCATCAGCACCTTGTTGGGATAGTCCTTAGTGGCGAAGATGTACACCGGCGCGAACTCGTCGAGCACTCCCATCCCCTCCGACAGCGCCTCGATCCGCTGCTTGAAGCACAGCAGCGAGAACGGGGTGATGAGCCGGTTGAACCGCGCACGGACCTCGCCCTCGACCCCGACCTTCACGTCGAGGCCTTCGATGAGCGGCATCCGCCAGCCGTCGCCGTTCTTATTGGCCGCGTTCACGAAGCCCCCGAAGGGGTCGCCGAGCACGTCGGCGCAGGTCTTGCCCGGCTCGGGCACCACCGCGTCGGCGTAGACCAGCCGACCGACCCGCTCGCGAGCCTCGAGGGCGGCCCCGGTCACGACGTAGCCGGAGTAGCTGTGCCCAACGAGGATCACGTCGTTCAGGTCGCGATACTCGAGCAAGCTCCGGATGTCGGTCACGTGGGTACGCAGGCTGACCGAGGGGGTCAGCTGGTGGGCGCGCTCGCCCGAGCCGGTCAGCGAGGGCGCGAACACGTCGTGGCCGTTCGAGCGGAGGATCTTGGCGACGTCATCCCAGTACGCACTGCTGAGATAGGCGCCGTGAACGAGAACGAAGGTGGACATGCGCGCGCTCCTGCTCGGGCCGATCGAGGGCTTTGGAGTCTCGACGACGCGACCTTGGCTGTCAAACGTCGGCGAGCGCGTGGTACCGTCGATTTTGATGGCGGAGGTGCTCGCTTCCCGAAATCCCTGCTCGGGTGAGGTGGTCGGCGAGCTGCGGTGCACTCCACGTGACGCGATCGGCGATGTCGTGGCGCGATCAGCCAACGCCGGCGATCGCTGGTCGGCCATGACCCTCGACGAGCGGGCGCAGGCCATCACGACCGCCGCCGAAGCGCTGGGCGACGCCGCTGCGACGCTGGGGCGCACGTCGTGCCTCGAGACGGGTAAGCCGCTGCCGGTGGCGATCGGCGAGGTGAAGCAAGCGGCGGCGGCCACCGCCGCGATGGCCACGTCGGCCGCCGAGGCCCTACGTTCGGTGTCGAGTCGCCAAGGCGATCTGGTCGCCCGGACCGTCTACGATCCCTATGGCGTCTGTGCCGTGCTCGCCCCCTGGAATTTCCCGGTGTGGCTCGCTCACTGCATGGTGGTCCCGGCGCTGTGCGCCGGAAACACGGTGGTGCTCAAGCCGTCGGAAAACACGCCGCTGGTGGGGGATGCCTACGCGCGAACGCTGGCGGCGAGCCTGCCGCCCGGGGTGCTGACCTCGGTGGTCGGCGGGCCCGGGGTCGGCGAGGCGCTCGTCGCCGCTCGGGTGCAGCTGGTCGCGTTCACCGGCTCGCGGGCGACGGGCAAGAGCATCCTGCGAAGCGCGAGCGAGCGGCTGACCCGGGTGATCATGGAGCTGGGGGGCAAAGACGTGCTGATCGTGCTCGACGATGCCGATCTGGCCGCCGCCGCCGACTTCGCCTGCCGCAGTGCATTCTTCAACTCGGGCCAGGTCTGCGTCTCGTCGGAGCGCATGCTGGTGGATGCACGGGTCGAAGCCAAGTTCGTCGAGCTGCTGCGCGAGCGGGCGCAGCGGCTGCGCATGGGTCACGGACTCACCGAGGGGGTCGACCTCGGCCCGCTGATCCACCAGGGTCAATTCGATCGCGTCGCGGCCCACGTGACCGACGCATGCGAGCGCGGGGCCGAGGTGGTGCTGGGAGGCCCCCGGCAGGCCGAGGGCCTGTTCTTTCCCCCGACGATCCTGCGCGGGGTCACTCCGGGCATGAAGATCTTCCACGAGGAGACCTTCGGCCCGGTGGCGAACATCATCACCGTGCACGGTGAAGACGACGCGGTGGCCAAGGCCAACGAGGGCGACTACGGCCTGAGCGCGGTGGTCTTTGGGGGCGACCGGTCACGGGCCGAGCGGGTGGCTCGCCGGCTCGACGTGGGCATGATCGGGATCAACCGACCGGTGACCGGTGCTCGGGACACGCCGTGGGTTGGCGCCAAGCAGAGCGGCTACGGGTTCCACGGCTCGCCCGCGGGCCACCGCCACTTCGCTCAGGTGCGGGTGCTGCTGGCCGACGCGCCGCTGGCGTGACGAGCTCATCCGAGCTCGTCTGGGCTCATCCGAGCTCACCGGGGCTCATCTCCCTACGACTCGACCGAGCAGCTCGCGCAGCGCCGCGCCCATGGCCTGGATCTCCTCGACCTCGTTATAGAGATACGCGGAGGCCCGGACCCCGCCCGCCTCGGCGCCGATCGAGTCGAACAGCGGATGTGCGCAGTGATGCCCCGAGCGCACCATGATCTTGTGGGTCTCGGAGAGGTAGTACGCCAGGTGATCGGGGGTGATCCGCGAGGTCCGCGGCACCACGGTCGCGATCGCCAGCCGGGGCTCGCGACGGGCCATGAGCACGTCGACGCCGGGCATGTCGCGCAGCTGCTCCTCGAGCGCGGCGGCCAGCACGGCGTCGTGCGCCGTCACCGTCGACATCCCGATCTCGTCGAGCAGATCGATCGCGCGTCCCAACCCGATCACCCCGCTGATGTTGGGGGTCCCGGTTTCGAATCGGTGGGGGACTGCCTTGAGCGTGAACCCGGTCGAGGTCACTCGGTCGACGGCGCCTCCCCCGAGCACGAGCGGGTCGAGCCGGGTGAGCTGATCCCGCTGCCCCCAGAGCACCCCGACCCCGGTGGGCCCCAGCATCTTGTGCCCGCTGAAGGCGAGGAAGTCACAGCCCAGCTGCTCCACGTCGAGCGCGAGGTGGGGCGCGCTCTGTGCCGCGTCGACGACGGACACGATCCCCAGGCGGCGCGCGAGCGCACAGATCTCGGCGACGGGGTGGATCACCCCGGTCACGTTCGAGGCATGGGCGAGGGTGAGCACCGACGGGGAGGCCGAGCGAAGCAGATCCTCCAGCTGGTTCAGATCGAGGGGGATCGTGGGCTCGGTGGGCAGCACGATCACCTCGGCGGTGCGAAACCAGGGCACGAGGTTGGCGTGGTGCTCGTGTCGGGGCGCGACCACCCGGGCGGTGGGGGGCAGCGGTAGCCCTTGCGCGACGAGGTTGAGCGCCTCGGTCGCGTTGGCGGTGAACACTACGCAATCGGGATCGGCGTTGATGAAGCGGGCCACTCGTCGGCGCGTGTGCTCGTAGGCCTGCGAGGCCTCCTCGCTCAAGGTGTGCTTGCCGCGGTGGACGTTGGCGGTGAACTCGGTCGAGTACGCTTGCTCGGCGGCCAGCACCGAGGCGGGCTTGAGCGAGGTGGCGGCGCTGTCGAGGTAGATGATGCGGCGGTCGTCGATCCGACGCCGGAGCAAGGGGAAGTGATCCCGCAGCGCAACGTTCATGGGCCGGCCGCCTTGCCGAAGCCCGCGTTCTCGGAGAGCGGGAATTTCAAGGATGGCGCCGGATCCAAGCGGCGGACCTCGAGCAGCCGGATCCGGGCTCCGCAGAGCTCGGCGACTTGCTCGCGGAGCGCGACCTCGTCGAAGCGCTCGCCCCACGAGGGGACCACTCGCAGCTCGATCGAGCGACGACCGATCTGCGCGCACTGATAGAGCTCGACGCCCGGCGGCGTGCCGATCGCCTCGTCGAGCATCCGCGTGGTCACGTGGCGCTCGCCCACCGAGATGATGTCCTTGGCTCGCCCGTGGATCTCGAGGATCGGGTGGTGTCCGTAGGAGCAATCGCAGTCATGGGGCACCAGTCGCCCCACATCGCCCACCAGGTAGCGAAACAGCGGCATTACCCGGTTCGAATGGGTGGTGATCGCCAGGTGTCCGACCCCGTTGGGCAGGTTGTAGGCGCTGGGTACGACCTCGACGTGGACGTTGTCCTCGAGCACGTGGAGGCGCCCGCGGGCGCACGAGAGCGCGACCCGCGTGCCCGCGAGCTCGGTGGCGGTGTACATCGAGAGCACGGGCACCCGCAGGGCGTGCTCGATGGCCCGCCGCTGGACCTGGGCGAGGTACTGATAGGTGGAGATCACCGCGCTGACCCTAGGCATGGGCAGCGCCAGCGCGCGGGCGCGCAGCAAGACCCAGTGCAGGTAGACGGGGTTGACCACGAGCAGGTCGGGCTCGAACTGCACGATCTCCTCGATGATGTTGCGGACCCGGTCGTCCGAGATCGAGAAGAGATCGGTCGCGGAGTTGAGGTAGAGCGTGTTCTGCCCCCGTATTCGGGCCTCATAGGGGGCGTGCCCCAGGTGACACTCGGTACCCATGCAGGTGGGTGAGGTCAGCACCGCGGTGCGAGGGGTCGGGGGCAGCTGGAGCCCCCACAAGGAGGCACAGTCTTCGGGTAGACCGACCTCCGCCATGGAGCACACGACCTGGAGGCGCTCGTCGGTGGTCCCGCTGGTCGCGGTCCACTCCAGATCCCCCTCGCTCAAGCCCCGGTCGAGCTCGAGCGAGTCGGGGAGCAGATCGTAGAGGCGCAGGCGTACGTCCCGCTTGCGCATGAGCGGGGCCTCGCCGAACGAGGCGAGATCGGGGTGGTTACGCCGGGTATGGGTGTTGCGATAGTACGGGATCGAGTCGCGGGCAAAGGCGAGAGCGGCGTTGATCGACTCGATCAGGCGATCTTCACGGGTCGAGCGTAGGTACTGTCGCTGTCGGGTCCGGATCGCTTGGTCGTCGAGTCCCTCGTCGAGCAACCCGACGCTCGCGAGAAAGTCACGAACGGCCTGCTCGTGTCGGCCCGGTAGTACGACCCCGTGTTCATCGAGGACGCCGGGCTCGACCTCGACCTCGAGCTCGAGTCCAGTACGTCGATCGTGTAACTCGAACCCGCCCGGGCATGGGACCACGTCGACATCGATCCGGAGCTTCTGGGTCTCCGAAGACATCATTGCGGTATTCCATTGTGTCAGTGGCTGCTCGATCACGAGCCGCCACCTCGTGGAAAAGGTTGGCGCCGCGGGAGATCAGACTCCGGCAACAATGGCGACCTTTTTGACTTTCTTGATCTTCTTGCGTGCTTTCATTGTTTCCCCCTGAAATGTACGAAACTGACCACCGCCGATCTCAACGTCCTATTGAGACCGATGATGAGCCAGCGCAGGCGCTGAGTGCCTGACG
The DNA here is from genome assembly GCA_039194325.1 of Myxococcota bacterium. GTDB lineage: Bacteria > Myxococcota_A > Polyangia > Nannocystales > Nannocystaceae > Paraliomyxa. Next base: position 179,887 of record JBCCWC010000001.1, on the reverse strand, counting down.
TGTTGAGTTTCGAGTCGAAACATTGCAGGCGTTCATTGCCTTGTCAACTTGTAAGGGTTATTACTAAATTTGGGCACTGCGCGTTTTTCGCGATGATGCTTTTGGGTCATAAACCGGCCGTGAACGGCACTCACGGCCATTTAGGCGCTCGAGATCGAGTCATCAGCGTCAGGGAAAATCCTAGGCTCAGGACCGAATTTAGTAGGCTTTGGATGTTTTATGGGTTATTAATAATAGTTATTTACAAAGATAGCGGCCTATCTTTGTACCAGGAGAAAACGTACTGCCTCGACCACCCATGGTGGGAGAAAACTCAGCTGCCCCACGATGTTCGTCTTGTGTAGCGGAATGCCCCGTAGCGCCTCGACATGGTCCTATCGAGTTGCGCATGCGTTGTTGAGGGACCACGGTCGACTCCTCCCGGATCGGTGTGGATATATCCACGAACCCGACGAAATGGATGATGGCCTCGATGATCTGCTCACTGAGAGCCGCGAACATGATGTGATCATCAAGTGTCATCAGCCCGGGCCTCGGACACGAGCCGCGATCTTCGAAGGAGCGATCCGTAATATATTCACCCATCGAGATCCACGCGATGCCGCCGCCTCTGCCCTCCAAGTCGGCATAGTCGAGAGCTTCGAGCAGATCTTGGCCGTCTTGGAGATGCATCAATCGACATACCTCGCCTATGTCGAGGGCCCGACACTGTGTGTTCCCTACGCGCAGGCCGTGGCCGACGACTTGGTCGGCGCGCGACGGATCGCAGACTACGTAGGGCACCCCCGAAGCTCCGAACAGCTGAAGGCCCTAGCGGATGCGCTGGGCATCGAAAAAACACGGGCCCGGGCCTCCAAGCTGACCGAGGAGGATTTTGAGGAACGCTTCCCCCACGAGCGAGAGACGCTCTTGCACCGCAATCACATTACAGACGGTCGAACCGGCTGGTGGCGCGACGTGTTGACCTCAGCGCAGGCGAGCCAGATCGAGCAGGTCCTCGCGCCGTTCTTCGCGGGCTTTGGATATGCTCCATGAGCACGTCATGAGCACCCGTATGAGCGAGGCGGCTCGGCAGCAGCGACGGATACGGGCGGCCGCGCGCTGGGTGCTGACTGCCCGGGGCCGCCGGCTCGTTGCTCATCGCCCGGCCGACGATACGTGGCTCGAGGCCGACGGGGTCGACGAGGCCGCGGTGAAGCGCCTCGCCCGGTCTTTGCGCAACGGGTCGAGCGAAGAAGAACTCGTAGCCCGGATCTCTGAGGCGTTCGGTCGCCAAAGCATGTCGGTACGTCGTGCACTCGCAGCGCATCATGTACTCCGCGCCATCGAGCCGCCGTCGGGCCCCCAGATCTTCGGGCGTGGTCCACTGGCCGAGCATGCGCGCTGGCTGGCCGCGCGGGGAGGTTGGCAGCTGCCGGCGCTGAGTTGCCCGCTCCGGTGGCCTGCCCGGGCCGGTCGCCCCACTCGGCAGACGGCTCGGCAGACGGCTCGGCGCCCCGCTCGGCAGATGGCGCTGGCGATAGGCCGCATGGTGCTGCTCGCGGGCGCCGAGGTCTGTCTCGGCTGCGCGCTGTTGCGAGCGCTAGGGCGGTGGGGGCCCCGTGCGGGCGGTAGCGACCCGTGGGCGCTTGGCAGCTCGCTGTCGGGGCGAGACATGCGAGCCTTGCTGGCGGAGACCTGGCACCACGCGCAGGAGCGACCGCTGGGTCCCGGAGAGCTCCTCGCCGTCCACCGAGGCGAGGGCCTCGTGCGCGGCCGGGTGATCGCCCATGACGATTGCCCCCGCTGTGGTCCCGGCGGTGGCTTGAGGCGTCGCGCGACGGTGGCCGAGGTACTGCAGGAGACCAGACAGGCGCTGCTGCCCTCGCGACGCGCCCGTCGCCTCGATCTGAGCGTGGCCGACGATCCCCTGTCGCCGATGGAGATCGAGGTGATCGGTGGCCCGCAGGGTCGCTATCCCCTGGATGTACCCTTCGTGTGGGGGAGCGTCCGCATGGTCCGTGCCGATGGGGGGACGATCATCGATCGCTCCACCAACGGGGGGATCTATGCCAACGCCCCCGACGAGCCGATGTGCCGGTTGTTGGCGGTGAGCGAGGGGGTCGAGCGCTATGAGCTACGCGCGGCGCGACCCCATGTGTGGCTGCCCGCGGGCGCGCGTCGAGGCCCCGGGGGGATCCCGGTGATCGAGCGTGAGCTCCCGCCATCGCCGGCCGGCGCGACGCGGACGGGTCGACGCTCGTACTGTGCGGCGCTGGAGCTCACCACCGGATCGGCCGCCTTGGTGCCCTACGAGGCGGTCGCTGTCGACCCACCCCCAGGACTCACGCCGGGGGTACGGCATCGCGATCCTTTCTACACGGGAGGTGCATCGCACCGCACGCTACGCCAGGCGGTGGTGCACGCCACCGTGGAGCTGCTCGAGCGGGACGCGTTCGTGATCTCGTGGTACCGCCGTCGATCGCTCACCCGGCTGACTTTGCCGCGGCGCCCGACCGCGGAGATCCGTCGTCGGCTCGACTACCTACGCGGGCATCACCTCGATGTGGAGCTGTTCGAGCTGACGCTAGAGCTCCCCCTTCCGATGGTCTTGCTGCGCCTGACCGCCCGTCGCAGCCGGGGCAATTGGCCGCGCGGAGGCTCGCTGCTGATCCCAGGGGGCGGCTTTTGTCCGACCGAGGCACTACGCCATGCGCTGAAGCTGGGCTGCGCCCAGTGTGTCTCGCTGCTCGTCCATCACCACCCCAGCAAGGATCCCCTCGATCCGGCGGCCGTGCGCTCTTTGGCCCGCTCGGTACGGTTTTGGCCGTTGATGGCGCGCTACCTCGACCCGGCCAACGCTGGCGCCCACGCGTTCTTGCCTGGCGCGGACTCGGCTCGCTTCGAGCACCGGCCGAGCTACCGCGCGACCACGCCGAGTGCCCGCTACCGCCTGCTGGAGCGATGGTTTCGGGAGCGTGGTCACCGGTGGTTGGTGGTCCGCCTGACGGGGGCGGTCGCGGACGCGGCGGGGCTGGAGGTGTGCCGCGTGATCGTGCCGGGCTTGTTCCCGCTGGCCCCGTCGCGTCGCGCGATGGCGCTGGGTAGCCCCCGTATGCACGCCGATTGGCCGGGAGCGCGGCCGGGACTGCATCGGGCGCCGCACCCGATCTACTGAGCGGCTCGGCGGAGCCACTCGGTACACCGCAGCTTTTGCAGGATCGCCTCGCCCTGGCGGCGACTGGTGGTGGCCGCGGAGGGATCCGACCCTGCGTCCTCCTGGGCGGAAGCGAGGCACAGCTGGCCGAGCCCTTCGTGGAAGGGCATCTGGTAGCGACGGGCCGCGTCGATCTGCTCACGGGCCACGTCGATCCCGTCGGGGCCGAGGGCCTGGGCGAGGGTTCGAAGGGCGACCAGCTCGTCCCAGGGCGACGCGGTCGCCGGGTCGCGCGACATCTCGAGGGCCTGACGAGCGAGGGCCTGGGCCTGGTCGAGCTGACCCAGGCGATGCTGGTGCCGCGCGCTGGCACACAAAAGCTGGGCCCGAAAGCGAAACCCATGGTGGCCGCTGGCGTCGAGGGCGGTGTCGAGGGCTCGGGTCGCCGCTTCGGGCTCGCCGAACTCGGCCTCGTAGAACCCCCGAAACGCGGTGGCGTAGAGCTGCATCCAGAGGTTGCCGGGGTGCTTGTTGCGCCAGCCTTCCAGCTGAGTGCACACCGCCTCGCTCTGCTCGCGCTCCCTTCGCTGGATCCAGTACATACCGACCCAGGCGGGGAGCAGACGCGCGAGCATGCGGGGGCTGCCCAGCTTGCGCAGGGCGGTGACCAGCGCGTCGTAGCTGGCCTTCATCGGCTCGGGATCGGCGAGCACCGCGGCGCGGATCGCCCGGTTGGACTCGAGCAGCCACGCTAGATCGGGGAAGTCGAAGCGCTCGCTCAGCTCTAGCCCCGACTCGAGGATCTGCTCGTCGAGCGGGCGACCGGACATCGCCTGGCCGATCACGGCAAAGTGTTGGGTGAAGACATAGGCCTTCCACAGGTAGCGGGGCATGACCCCGACCCGCGCCAGGTGGTCCTCGTACCAGCCGCAGGCGTCACGCGAGAACTTCTCCAGGTCGCGCCACTTGCCCAGGTGTAGGTTGGCCCCGATCTCACCGAGCAAGCCAGCGGCGAGCAGCGGCCCCTCGGCGTGATGACGGCGGACGAGGTCGGAGACCTTGGCCAGCTCGGCGAGCTTGCCCTCCGAGGCGTAGACCGTGCCCTGCATGCTGCGATAGATCGCCATCTGGGGGACGATCCGAAGGGGGTCGCGCTCGGAGATCTCGATCGTGCGGTCACGCCAGGCCCGCTTGAGCTTCCACCGGGTCAGCGGCCCCCGGCGGGTGCGAAGGCGGCTGATCTTGGCGTAGTAGTCCGCGCTCAGCAGCGCCGGATCTTGGCCCAGGTAGCGCTCCCACAGCGCGTGGAGCTTCTGTGTGTAGCGTACGGCGAGCCCGGGGTAGCCGGTGTAGCCGGCATCGATCGCCCGTCGCCACAGCTCGAAGAGCGTCTTTTCGCGGCCGTCGGCGCCCTCGGCCTCGACCAGATCGGCCGCGCGCGCATAGTGCTCGGCCGCCTGCCGGTTCATGTGCCGTCGGTCGGCGTCGTCGCCTGCTCGGCGGTAACAGGCGACGGCACGGGTGTGATCGCCGCCGCGTTCGAAGTGATAGGCGAGGCGCGCCGCGTCTTTGCGCTCGCGCTCGCTGCGGTCCAGCGCCCGCGCGACCGCCATGTGGGCATGCGCGAGGTCTTCGGCGCCCATCGTATCCGCGATGCTCTGCCACACGGTGTCGTGCGCGAAGGTCATGGTGGCGCCGCCTTCGTTGAGGAACTGGCGCTCGACCAGCTCGTCGAGGAGCGAGAAGAGATCTTCGTCGCTCCCCTCGGCGAGCTCGCGGACCAGGCCCATCGGCAGCACGCGGCCCAGCGGAGCCAGGCGACGGCACAGCGCGGCCGCGTCTCCGCGGAGGGTTCGTACGCGGCGCGACACGGCGTCGGCGATGGTCTGGGGGAGCTCGAGCCGGGCGGGGGCGGTCTGCAGCACCCACTGCGCCCCGACGATGCAGAACGCTCCCTCTTCGATGAGCACGCGCAACAGCTCGGTGATGAAGAAGGCATTACCGGCGGTGACCTCGTGGATCCGCTCGAGCAGCGTGGGCCACTGCTCTTGGCCCTGCCGGGTGCCCATGGTGGCGCAGACGAGCTCGTGGGTGTGGTCGGCGCTCAGCGGCTCAAGGGTCATCACCTCGGTGAGGCCGTCGTCGACCGTCTCGAACAGCCCGGACAGCCGATCGACCTCGTCGCCGCGGAAGGTGCCGATGACGGCGCCGCCGGTGCCGTGCAGGGCCCGGAGTAGGGCGTTGAGCATGTCGATCGTGCCCGCGTCGGCCCAGTGCAGATCCTCCACGAAGAGGATGAAGCGCAGCTGGTCGGCGAACTCCCGGGCCCACTGGGTCAGGGATTGCTGGTACTGGAGCATCGAGCCGCTCCGGGCGGGCGACGAGCCCCCCAAGAGGCCGGGGAACAGCCCCGCCAGGCGTGGCGCGTAGCGAGCCCGGATCTCGTTGCTGCTGAGCAAGCTGAGGCGGGCGGCGAGCTCGCCGATGGGGGCGAGGGCCGACGCCTCGGGGTGGCACCGGGTCACGATCGTCTCGACCCCGGCCAGCTTGGCGCTCAGCCGGAACTCTTGCAGGAGCCGGGTCTTACCCACCCCGGCCGCGCCGGAGACGAATAGCGGGTGGCCGCGCTGCTCTTGAACGGCCCCGAGCAGCGTGGACAGCCGCCGCTCCTCGTTGGTGCGTCCCACCAGCTCGGCGGTGCGCAGGTAGCTGGTGGTGGTCCGGGAGTCGATCTGCTCGACCGCGCTCCCGGTCAGTGGGCACAAGGCCCGCAGCAGCGCCGAGGCGTCAGCGAAGCGATCGGCGGGATCCTTGCGTAGCAGGCGTAGGAGGATCTCGGCCCACGGTCGGGGGATGTTCGGGTCGGATCCCAGCCGGGGCGGCCTGGCGTTGCAATGCTTGCCCAGCACCTCGTAGAGCGAGGTCCCACCGAAGGGCATCTCCCCGTAGGTCAGCTCGTAGGCGAGGACCCCGACCGAGTAGAGATCGGTCCGTCCGTCGATCACGCCGCCTCGGATCACCTCGGGGGCCATGTACTGGGGGGTGCCCTTGATGTTGTCGCCGGTCGGTGTACCCAGCTGATGGAGCAGCCCGAAGTCGAGCAGCTTGATCGATCCATCGGGGCGAACGCGGATGTTGGCGCTCTTGATGTCGCAGTGGACGTAGAGCCGCGAGTGAATGAAGCCCAGCGCGCGCACCAGCTGCTCGACGAGGCTGAAAGCCTGCGAGAGCGGCACCTTCTTGCCCCGCGCGAGGGTTCGCAGCTCTTGGCCCGGGACCAGCTCCATCACGATGAAGCGGGAGCCGCCCCCGAGCAGCCCGTAATCGAAGACCTCGACGATGCTCGGGTGTCGCAGCTTCGACATGGTGTAGAACTCGCGGCTAAAGCTGGCTAGCCGCTGCTTGGCGCTGAAGTCGTCGAAGTCGTCGAAGGTCGACTGCGATCGCGCCGTGAGCTCCTTGACCGCGACGACGCGGTTGCGAACGGGGTCGATGGCGCGCCATACCCGTCCCATGCCCCCACGCCCGATCAGCGACTCTACCCGGTACCGTTGCTTGACGACGCTGCCCGGTTGGAGTCGACCCGCGTTGTTGGCTTCGCCGCCGGAGGATGCGGGCTCGCCTCCGGGTAGCCGCCGCCTAAGGCGAAGCTCAAGGTCGTCGAGCACCTCCAGCCAGCGGGGGACGACGAAGCGGGGGATCGAGCTTCGGCGCGCTCGCGGGGCCGAAGCTGACGCCGAAGCCGAGTCCGAAGCCGAGTCCGAAGCCAAGTCCGAGTTGTGGCGCACGAGGGAGGCGGGCTCGCCGGCGGCCGGATTGGCCTTGCTGATGCTCATGTCCGCCTCCCGTCCCCGTCCCCGTCCCCGTCCCCGTCCCTGTCTTCTGTCTGGGCGGTTTGGGCGGGCTGGGCGGGCTGGGCGGGCTGAACGAAGATGTTCATCGACTTGGTCTTGCCCACGAAGCCGCGGTAGCTGGTGCGGACGTCCAGCAGGCCGATCATCTCGGTTCGCTGGCCCGGCGCGAGGTTGATGACCAGGTGGCTCAGGCATGACGTGGCGTGGTGCAGCCCGATCCCGCGCTCTTGTGGGGGCAAGCGCGGCTGTTGGTGCTGGAACCACGCGGTGATGAAGCGTGAGGCGGACTCGGGGTCGAAGCGGCCGAAGGGGTCGCTGACGCGGATCCCGAAGCGGCGGCCGTCGTAGCTCGCCTGCACCTCGATGGGTACGAACAGGCTCTGGGTGTTCGGGCCGGCACCGAGGGCGTTGATCAGCCACTCGTCGACCACGCTGGCGATCGGCCGAGACCAACGCTCGTGGACCCCCTGGGCCGTCGCAAACCCGAGTACCGTGTCGATGGCGGCATCTCGTTGGTTGGGGCCATGGACCGAGCAGGCGATCGTGGGGCTGCCCCAGGCGAAGTACTTCTCGAGGCCAAAGATGTCGTCCGAGAGCAGCTTGGTGACGGTGGCGAACAGCTCGTCCGAAGCGAGCTGCGGAGCGCCGGCGAGGAAGTTGACGATCCCGGTGGATCCTCCGGGGGTGAGACCGCGGCGCGCATTGGGCGGGGCCCCCAACGGAGACGAGGACGAGGACGAGGACGAGGACGAGGACGTCGAGTAGAGCAGGCACCGCGGGCCACCGGCGCCCGCCGGGACTAGCGGATCGGTCACGAGCCTTCGGTCGGCCACCACCAGGTCGATGCCCCGGGAGCGAGCGCGTGACTGTTTGGCCGGCTGCGTGGCCAGCTGTGTGGCCAGCTGCTTGGCCAGCTGCGTGGCGTCATCGACCCGGCAGACCGAGGCGCCGGTCGCCTTGAGGGCCCGGAGGATCCGGGTGGACTGCTCATCGGTCGGCGCCAGCAGCACGATCCGGGCCTCGCGATCCCATAGGCCGAAGAGCACGACCCCCAAGCCCACCACCAGGGCGGTCGCGCCGAACATCGCGGGATGGCCGATCGCGTCGACCACCGTGCCCAAGCCGACCGCCCCCACCAGCATCCCCGCGTCGAACAACGCGGTGAACACGGCCAGCGAGCGTCCGCGCTGATCGTGCCGCGTTCGGTTCACGAGCAGCCCCGCGAGCACGAGGAACACATAGCCATGCGCGATGCCGCAGAGCAGGGCGGCGGCGACGACGGAGGCGGGGGTGCTCGCGCCGCATAGGGTGAGCAAGCCGGCGATCATCGACGCGAAGCCGCCAAAGAGCACCCGCTTGGCGCCGAGCCGGTTGGGGAGCTCGGCGAAGAACACCCGCAGCACGATCCCTGCCGCCGTATAGGGGGCGAAGAAGAGCGTCATCGAGCCCAGCGCGCGCTCGGCCAGGAAGTTCTTCATGAACGTGAAGTATGAGGCGATCGCGAACGCAGCCAGGAAGATCGCGAACAGCAGGGGCCGCAGCTCGCGACGTCGTAGCGGCGCGTAGAACGAGCCTCGCGGCTCACCGGGCGGCCCAGTGGTCCCAGTGGGGCCAAAGGACGGACGAGGGGGCTCGCGTAGGGCGAGGCAGACGAGCGACCCCAAAAAGGCGGCAAGGGCGGCGACGATGAACAGGGCGGAGAAGCCATGCCACGCGATCGCGGTGTCACCCACGGGGCCGACGAGCAGCAAGGGAAGCATGCCCGCGAGGGTGAACAGCCCCAACCCTCGGCTGCGCTGAGTCCCCGAGACGATATCGGCGGCGGTGGCGAACAGAGCGGCGAATAGGGTGCCCTGCGCGACGCCGTGGAGCGCGCGGGACAGGTAGACGAGATCCGACAACTGGTAGGAGAGGCACGCGCCGATGTTGAGCGCGCCGCCGACCAGCAACACGGGGCGCCGCCCGTAGACGTCGAGCCACCGACCCACCGTCGGACGTACTGCGACGGCGGTGAGGGCCATCACGCCCATGACGAGTCCGATCTCGGTCGGGTCGGTCCCGCGGGCGGCCAGCTGCGCCGGCAAGTGGAGCAGGAGCACGAAGCTCAGCCAATGGGCGAAGTTGGCGACCAGGATGATCACCAACGGCCACGTCATCAATCGCACAGTATCGGGCGTTGGGACCCGAGCGGATTGTTGGCGCGTGGGCACGGCGCGAGCCCTCACCAGCCTACCACGCGTGCCCGGGCCAAGACCGGATCGTCACGGGCTCTCGGGCAGGAGGGTAGGGAGTCTGACGGTGTCGACAGTCGGGTGACCGCGCGGATCCGTAGTCGGGTGATCCCCGAGCACGGTCGCCGCTGTGAGTGGCCGTGATATGCTGACATCGACCGATGTCGCTGACGTGGTGGGTGGAGGGGACGGAGCGCGGTGAGGACATTGTTCGTCTTCGCGGTGCGATCACCGAGTCGGCGAGGCTGTGCGATGCCATTGCGCAGCTGCCCCCGGTCGTGACCCTCGATCTGAGCGGGGTGGAGCGGATCACGTCGCCCGGGGTCCGGGAGTGGGTCCAGTTCATCCAGAGCGCCAGCGACGGGCGGGACGTGTCGCTCGCGCGTTGTTCGGTGTCGATCGTCAACCAGCTCAACCTCGTAGACGGAGCGTCGGGGCGCGCGACGGTGGTGTCGGTGATGGCCCCGTACTACTGCGAGTCCTGCCACCAGGAGCACGCCCTGCCGCTCGAGGTGGCCGCGGGGGTGATGCCTCGCCTCCCCCAGGACGTGCCGTGCCCCCGCTGCGGTGAGGCGATGATCTTCGACGACCTGCCCGAGTCGTTCTTCGGCTTCTTGCACGTCACCCCAGCCCAGTAGGGCCGAGTAGGTGGTCGAGTGGAGGGCCGGGGCGTCACACTGAGCTGCCAACAGTTCCAGGGGGGCAACCTCCTGCGGGTGTCGGGGGTCATCGACGAGAGCTTCGATCCCGAGGAGTTCGTCCGGCTCGCGGGTCATGGCGCGGTCATCGTCGATCTCGCCGAGGTCCATCGGATCACCTCGTTCGGGGTACGTGAGTGGATCCGAGCGCTGCGCGACATGACCGCGTCGTACCTGGGGCTGATCGGCTGTCGGCCGACGGTCATGGCCCAGCTCAACACGGTGCATGGCTTCGGCGGCTCCGGCGACGTGATCACTTTGTTCGCCCCGTACGTGTGCCCTCGGTGCAGCGAAGAGATCGAAGAGCATCTCGATCTTCGTGTGTGTAGCGCGGACGTGCGTGCTGGCAATCTGCCCCGGGTGGAGTGCCCTCGCTGTCGCGAGGTCGCCGAGTTCGATGACATCCCCTCGACCTATTTTGCGTACGTCACGTCGAAGGGGGAACCTCACCCGCCGCTGGACATCCAGCGGGTGCTCGCCTGCGCGATCGGGGGCCGGCTCCGCGCGCCGCTGTCGATCCGAAAAGAGGTGCGCACCACCGTGACCGCGGTGTGGCTGGCCGGCGCGCTGGACGAGCGCGCGCGGCTGCGTCGGGTCGTCGACGGGGTCGAGGGCGACGTGGTGATGCTGCTGGGAGGGTTGACCGACTGCACCACTGAGGGGCTGGTGCAGCTGCAGCGAGCGCTGGAACCGATCGACATCCCCGTATACTTTGCCCACGTCACCCCGCAGATCGCCACGCAGCTGGCGGAGCACGACGACACCGGGCGGTGGCGCGTGGCCAGCGTGCTGGTCCCCGCTCGATGCTGTGAGTGCGACGGCGAGCTGGAGTTCGTCGTGGGAGCGCAGGCGCTGGATGGCGTGCTCTCACCGGGGTTTCGGTGTCGTAGCTGCGGGAGCCCCGAGGCCCCGACGCTCGATCCAACCGCCGTGAAGACGGCGATGGCCCGGGTCGATCGCGCTGTCCCGGAGCCGCTCACGCGGTACCTGGAGGATCTCGTCGCCAAGGCCACGACCACCCTGAGCCCCGGCTCCTCTGGGTTCTACGAGCGCTACGAGATCGTCGACCGCCTAGGGGGTGGCGGGATGGCCGAGGTCTCCTTGGCTCGCCTGCGGGGTGAGGAAGGGTTCAGCAAGTTGGTGGTGATCAAGCAGCTGCACGAAGAGCTCACCGCCGATCAGGGGGCGGTGACGATGTTCTTGCGCGAAGCTCGGCTGGCCGCTCGGATCGGGCACCCCAACGTGGTCCAGATCTTCAACCTCGGGCGTCGGGACGGGCGCCACTTCATCGCGATGGAGTATGTCGACGGTTGGGACCTACGCGAGCTGCGAGGGATGGTCCAGGATCTGTCACGGCCCTTCCCCGTCGTACACGCGCTGCGGATCGCGGCCGCGGTGGCCGCTGGTCTCCATGCGGCCCACACCATGGTGTCCGCGTCCAACCCCGAGTCGGTGGTGCACTGTGACGTATCTGCTCGCAACGTGCTGGTCTCGCGCTGTGGAGCGATCAAGCTGACCGACTTTGGGATCGCGCGGGTCTTGCAGCACTTCGAGGGGGCGCTTCCCGAGACGGTGTGGGGAACGCCGGCCTACATGGCGCCCGAGCAGCTGCATCCCGCGCTGGGCAAGATCTCCCCTCGCACCGACATCTACGGCTTGGGGGCCGTGCTCTTCGAGCTTCTGACCGATAGCCGCCCTCCGCCGTGCCCGGTGACGGGCGAGGAGGTGCTCGAGTGGGCTGAGCAGTCGCCACCTCGTGTGCTCGACTTTCGCCCGGAGGTGCCGGCCGTGGTGGGGGAGATCGTCGACCGGGCGCTGACGCGGCGGCCGGCCGGGCGCTACGTTTGGGCGCGCGACATGCAGCGTGACCTCGAGTTCGCCCTGGAGAAGATCGGGGCGCGACCTGGCTCCACCGAGTTCAGCCGCTGGCTGGAGATCACCGCCAAAGATCGAGACAACGCGGGCTCGCTGTCGCAGCGCCTCGCCGGGACCGGTCGGCAGCGTATCGGGCACGACGAGCACGGCGAGCACGATGAGTCGCGACGGACGATCTCTCACCAGGATACCAACCGATACACCGTCGCCTCCTCCGAGCTCGAGCTGCGGCCGAGCACCGCGGTCGAGCGCTTGCGGCGGAGCCGGCGAAGGGACGAGGACTGAGGCGATGATCGAGGCCGATCATGCCCCCGAGGGCGGGGTTCCGATCCGCTCGGCGACGTCGCCTTCGTCTGATCCTCGGATCGTGGTGATGGACGGCGACCCCCAGAGCGCCCGAGACGTCGTGCGCGTGATGAGGGCGATCACGGGCGACGTGTATCGAGAAGGTTCGATGACCGCGGCCGCCGAGGGGGTCTTCGACCTGCTGCTGGTCAACTACGAGCCGCTCGATTCGCGCTCCCGGGAGTGCTTGGTCGAGGCGTTCCCCGAGCTCACTCGGCGCGGCAAGGTGCTGCTCTACGCCGATCCTCGCCAGGCCGATCACTTCGGCCTGCTGCTCCAGCGGATCGGCCTGACGAACTTCATCGCCTCCGACCATGCGCTTGACTGGGGTGAGCTGCTCGTGACTGCCCGCAAGCTCCTGGGGGCCGATCCCTTCGCCGTCGAGAAGTACTTGACCTGGGGAGCCAAGGTGCAGCGCTCGACCCTACGCTCCTCCGGCGAGATCGAGCCCCTGGTGCGCAGCGCGATCGAGTTCGCCCGGGAGGCCAACGCCCTGCGTCGTATCGTGATGCAATACGGCAACGTGGTGAGCGAGCTGCTCTCCAACGCTCTTTACAACGCACCTCGGGATCCCCGTGGTCGCCCGCTGCACCAGCATCGCTCCCGCCGAGACGAAGTGTCGCTACCGGCCGACGACGAGGCCGAGCTGTGCCTGGCGTTCGACGGCACCCACCTTGCGGTCAGCGTCCGCGATCCCTACGGCTCGCTCACCGCCGACAAGGTCCTGGCCTACCTGGCCAAGTGCTTTCGGGGGGGGCCCGAGCAGATCGACCAGAAGGCGGGCGGCGCCGGCCTCGGGCTTTATTGTGCGTTCACGGCGGTGTCTCGGTTGGTCTTCAACGTGGCGCCCGGGCGCTCGACCGAGGCGATCGGCCTGCTGGACGTCCGCGGCAGTTACCGGGATTTCGCGCGGCGCGGCAAGTCCTTCAATGTCTTCGTCGAGGAGGCGAGCGACTGAGGGGGGCGCGCGGACGTGCCCGCCTTGTGCCCGCGTTTCGTGCCTGTCTCGATCAGGGCAGCGCTCGCTCGAAGCTCTCTCGCAGCTCGCGGCTGGGCAGCGTGGGCATGGGGGCCTCGTTCGAGAGCACGATCGAGAAGACCGATCCGCGTCTGGGCTGGCTGACCACCACGATGTCGAAACCCATCAGGCGGCACATCGTGCGGGCGATGGATAGCCCGAGTCCCGTGCCCTCGAACGAGCGGCTGGTCCCCTTGTCGGCCTGCTGGAAGGGCTCGAAGATCGCCTCTTGCTGCTTGGGCTCGATGCCGATCCCGGTGTCGACCACGTCGATCCGCAGGGCCTGGCCGGGGCTCTCGGGCTCGGGCTCGGACACCAGGATCACGCGGACCGTCCCTTCGGGGGTGAACTTGAGCGCGTTGCCCACCAGGTTGATCAGCACCTGTCCGAGTCGCTCTCGGTCGGCGATCACCGGGTGCACGGACGGGGTCTCCACCAGCAGCTGCTGGTTGTCGGTGACCAGCGCCGAGAGGTCGTCGACGACCTCGTCGATGAGCTCGGCGAGCGCCACCGGCTCCAGCTCCAGGCTCATCCGCTGGGTCTCCAGCCGCGACATGTCGAGGACGTCGTTGACCAGCGAGAGCAGGCGGCGCCCGTTCTTGTTGATCCGCCCGAGGTGATCGAGGTTGGTCGCGTCGAGCGTGCCGCTCCGGTTCTTGAGCAGCACGGCGGAAAATCCCAGGATCGAGTTGAGCGGGGTTCGAAGCTCGTGGCTCATGGAGGCCAAGAAGCGGCTCTTGGCCGTGTTGGCATCCTCGGCGATCTCACGCGCTCGGGTCACCGCGGCGATCTGCTGGCGCCGGTCGATCTCCCAGATCCCGGCCAGGGCGGCCCCGAAGATCGCCGCTCCTCCGACGCCGATCGTTCGTAGCAAGAGCATGGTGGGCTCGAGCGTCGGGCCGGGATCGGGCGGGGAGCGGCTCAGCTCGAGGACGCACAGCGAGATCAAGATCGCGAGGGCCAGCGCTCCTATCACCACGGCGCCTCGTAGCCCCCGGGTGAGCACGGCGATCAGCGGGGTGAAGGGCAACCAGTAGAGGGCCTCGGAGAGCAAGCCGCCCTCCACGGAGGCCATGGCCGCGATCCCCAGGGCCCCCAGGGCGGGGAAGAGCCAGGCCAGCATGGTGGTCGAGCGTGTCAGCCACATGGTGGCGGGCGCCATGATGTAGAGGGTCGCGACGACCGCCAGCACGGCAGCGACGGGGCTCGGCCCTTCCAGCAACAGCCGCGCGCCGGACAGGGCCGCGGTGAGCCCGGCGCAGGTCAGGCAGCCGAGCACGAGAAATCGACGTCGGTGGAGCCCGCCGTCGCTCTCGGACTCTGCCAGCAATTGACCGAGGGCCCGGTGCACGGCGAAGATCCTATTACTTCGCCCCGGAGATTTCGAAGGGGTGGTGTGGCCTGGGGCCATGGGGCCATGGGCCCTGGGGCTATGAGGCCACGGGCAGACCGCCCGCCGATCGGCCGTCGAGGCCGCCGGTCGGGCCTCCTCGACCAGCGGCCCGGGGCTCACGCCGCGCCTGTGATCCTTCGCGGCGTGAGCCGAGCGATCTCGGTGGCGATCGGCTCGGCGGCTACTGGATCGCCCAGTCGGCCGCCAGGAAGTCGGGCGGAACCCCCATGAAGTCGATCCGCCCGTAGACTTGGGTGTCCTCGTTCATGATCCCGCTCAAGCCTCCCGGCATGAAGGTCACGCCGGCGGGCAGCGGCGGGGCCATCTCGCCCTCGCTGAATGCCACCACGTCGAGGACGTCGACGTCCGTCGCGCAGATCCCCGTGCACAGCAGTGCCGCGCCGCCGCGTGACGACGAGAAGAAGATATTGCTCCCCGTGTCGATGTCGCTGGCGCCACCAGGTTCGGAGATCCGCAGGGTTTGCCCCGCCAGGATGGTCCCAGCCGGGAGCGTGAAGTCGACGTCTGGCAGGGAGCTATCGTCGAACAGGATGTTCAGGCCGCCGTAGTCGGCGTCGCATGTGCCGATGTTCTGGAGGTCGACGTAGTCGATCCCGATCCCGAGCTCTACCAGCCGTAGGTTGGAGACATCGGAGGGATCGCAAGGAGCGCAGACGCTGGGCTCGCCCGAGCAGCCAAAGCCGGGCTCGACCTCGCACATGTCGCTACAGCCGTCGCCGGCCATGACGTTCATGTCGTCACACTCCTCGAGGCCGTCGACCACGATGCCGTCGCCACAGATCGTCGTGCAGGTGCTGGGCTCGTCCATACACTCGTAGCCGTTCTCCACCTCGCATAGCTCGGTGCAGCCGTCGCCGGGCACGACGTTCATGTCGTCGCAAGGCTCGTCGGAGGCGACCAGCCCGTCGCCACAGATCGACGCGCAGACGCTGGGCTCGCCCACGCACATGAAGCCATTCTCGGGCTCGCAGGCGGCGGAGCAGCCGTCGCCGTCGTCGGTGTTGCCGTCGTCGCAGACCTCGTCGGAGGCGACCAAGCCGTCGCCGCATACCGACGCGCAGGTGCTGGGCTCGTCCATGCACTCGAAGCCGTTCTCTATCTCGCAGGCGGCGGAGCAGCCGTCACCGTCGTCGGTGTTGCCGTCGTCGCAGGCCTCGGACTCGTCGCTGATGAGCCCGTCGCCGCACTGCGCGTCCGGGCCAGTGGTGTCGGCCGTGGTGTCGACGGTCTCGTCCTCCGACCCCGGGGTCATCGATGTGGTCGTGGGATCGGGTGCCGTCAGAGTGGACATTCCGGTGGAGGTGCCGGTGTCGTCCGGAGTGTCGCCGGTGGTGAGGCCGGTGTCGTCACCGCAGGCCGTCAGGATCAGCAAAGGGATACAAAACGTTGCAATGGTCTTTGTAGTCATGTTGATCTCCGCGCTTGGGTCGGGGCCCGAGGTGACCGATTGGGAGTCGGTAGGTGACGGGAACCCGGCGGGTGTCCGACAGTGTCATGTTCTGGCGGAGCCGAACACCGGGAACTGAGGCTCGGGGATCGGGTGATCCTACCGGGTGGCGGGGATCTTCGTTTTCTTGGGTCCGGGCGGGAGATGCTCGCTGTTTGACCGATGTGGTTGGTCCACGGTGACTGTGGGTGTCAGGATGGTCGCGTATTCGCTTCGTTGGAGTTGCCGTTGGTTTTTTGCGTTGATGTGGGGAGAACCTTCATGCATGGCCCGATCCATGGACCGATCTATAAAACCCCGGTTCTCGTCCATCCTGGGTGCCGCTTGCGCAAGACCGAGGCCGGGCGCGACAGCCGTCGCGCATCCCGACCCGGCCTCGGCATCGATAGCCTCAGTCGTGCAGCTTGACGTACTCGAACTCGACCGGGCGGCCTTCGATGCCCTTGTTGGGCGGCGCGATCCAATTGGCGAACTTGCCCGGCTCGTAGACCGGCTTCATGATCGACAGTAGATAGTCGTTGTCCGCGGGGACCAATAGCCACTTGGGGGTGTTGGTCCGGTACTCATCCTCGGTGATTAGGTTGCCCTGCGGGTCGAAGAAGTGCCCCGCGTAGATCCCCTGGTGGCGGTGAAAACGGCGGCTGGGCAGGGTCAGGCGGTTGGGGGAGCCCTCTGCCTCGAGCGTCTTGTTCCAGCGCGCGATCACCTTGGTGCAGTCGGCGACGTAGGAGTCGCGGAGGATCTCGTTCATGGCGTTGCGCAAGGGCACGTCCTTGTCGACGAGCTTGCCGTTCTCGATCATCGGTAGCCGGTACTGGCCGGCGATCGCCTTGTGGTCCTCGTAGCGCTTGGTCTCGTGGAATCGACCCTTGAGCCCGGCGGCGAAGAAAGTAGAGGCGTTGTTCGAGATCTCGCCGCCGAACAGATCGAGGCTGTAGGTGTACCAGTAGTTGATCGTGCGCTGGATCAGGTCGAAGTCGATGCCGCCCTGGGCTCGTACGTCGCCGTTGGGGTCGAGCTTTTGCAGCTGAGCCGAGCGCTTAATAATCCGCTGGATCCCCGTGTCGCCCACAAATAGGTGGTGAGCCTCCTCGGTCAGCATGAACTGCGTCGAGCGGGCTAGGGGGTCGAACCCACTCTCGGCCAGCGCGGCGAGCTGATACTTGCCGTCACGATCGGTGAACATCGTGAACGCGAAGAACGACAACCAGTGGTCACAGGGCTGGTTGAACGCGCCCAAGATCCGCGGCTTGTCCTCGTCTCCGCTGCGGCGCAGCAGCAGCTCCTCCGCCTCGTCGCGACCGTCGCGACCAAAGTACTTCTGGAGCAGGTAGACCATCGCCCACAGGTGACGCCCCTCCTCCACGTTCACCTGGAAGAGGTTGCGAAGGTCGTAGAGGCTGGGCGCGATGTGGCCCAGCAGGCGCTGCTGCTCCACGCTGGCCGGCTCGGTGTCGGCCTGCGTGACGATGATCCGCCGCAAGGTGTTGCGGTGCTCACCCGGCACGTCGAGCCACGCCGGAGAGCCGGCGTCGTCCCCACACTTGATGATCGGATCGTGGACGTTCGGGTTGAGGAAGATGCCCCAGCGGTAGTCGGGCATCCTGACGTAGTCGTAGTTGGCCCATCCGCCGCGCTCCACCGAAATCGCGGTACGCAGGAAGATCGGCTTGTCCGCGAAGTCGGAAGGCCCCATGTCGTGCCACCACTCGAGGTACTTGGGCAGCCATCTCTCCAGCGCGCGCTGCAGCTTGGGGTCGTCGGACAGACCGACGTTGTTGGGGATCTTGGCGTCCAGATCGACGGTGGTCGAAGTTCCGGTCATGGTGCTCTCGGGTAGTGGGGGTAAGGGCGAGGGCTAGACTCGCTGCCAGTCGAAGCTGGGACGCTCAGGGCGGCCGTAGAGGGTGAGAGCCCCCTCGGGGCCCGTAGCGTTGGGTCGGATGAAGATCCAGTTCTGCCACGCGGAGAGCCGCGCGTAGATCTTGCTCTCGGGGGTCTCGGGGCCGGCGAAGCGGAGGTTCTGCTCCATGCCGGTCAGCGCGTCGGGCGAAAGGCTCACCCGCTCCTCGATGGCGATGCGAACGTCGTCGTCCCAGTCGATGTCGTCGAGCAACACGGTGACCAACCCGGCCTCGTCGGCCTCCGATGGATCCAGTAGCGCACGCCGACCGATCAGGCCATCGAGCGAATCGGGCTCACCGTATAGATGGGTCTGCAAGCGCGTCAGACCGTGGGCCATGGGCAAGGCGCCCTCGTTGAGTTCGCTCATGCCGACCGAGACGGGGTTGTCGGGATCATCGAGCAGGTAGAAGCGATCCGCGGCGAGGGCCAGCTCAAGCAGGTTGCCCGCGAAGGCCGTGCCCGCGTTACCCAGCGCGAAGAACGAGCGGCTGGTGTTGTCCATGCGGCGCTGCACCCGACCCATGTGCAAGAGCACCTCGCGGGCGAACCAATGGTCGCGGATGGCGACCAACGCCGCGTCGTGGTCGAGCACCGCTTGGGCGTCGCCCTCGGCGCGCACCAACACCAGGCCCAGCTGCGGATAGTTGATACGAAGGTGCAGCAGCGCGTCGTCCAGCTCACGGTAGGCCCGCAGCGCCCACAGGTCGGCCCCGGCGTCGTGAGCGGCCGCGGCCCCTTGGCGCAGCAGCGCCACGTCGTCCGCCGTGGGCCCGACGATGGTGATCGAGGCGGTGCGAGCGGAAGGATCGGTCGTTAGGGTCACGTGTCGGTAGCGGCGCGTGCCCTCCTCGATCGTAGGGGCCAGCCGAGGCAGTGTGACCCCCTTGCGTTCCCCGGCCGCCAGCGTGGTGGCGGCTTGGCCCGCCAGGTGCTGAGCCCGCGCCGCGACCTTCTCGTCGAACTTGGAGCGTGGGAAGATCTCGTCGACCAAGCGCCATTGCTTGGCCTTCTTGCCGCGGAGCCCCTCCGCGGTGGTGGAGAACACGTCGGCGCGATCGCGACGCACCTTGCGCTTGTCGACCAGCCGGGTGAGCCCTCCGGTGCCCGGGAGCACGCCCAGCAGCGGGACCTCGGGCAGGCTCACCGCCGAATTGCCGTCGTCTTGCAGGTAGATCTCCTCGCACGCCAGGGCCAGCTCGTAGCCGCCCCCCGCGGTGGTGCCGTTGCAGGCGGCCACGTAGACCTGCTGGCTGGCGCTGCAGGCCTCTTCGAGCTCGCAGCGGGTCTCGTTGGTGAACTTGCAGAAGTTGACCTTCCATGCGTGGGTGGATTGACCCAGCATGTTGATGTTGGCTCCGGCGCAGAACACCCGGTCGATGCCGGAGCGCAGCACGACGACCCGCACCTGCGGATGTTCGAAGCGCATGCGTCGGACGATGTCGGCCAGCTCGATGTCGACCCCCAGGTCGTAGGAGTTGAGCTTGAGCTCGTAACCCTCGCGCAGGCCTCCCTCGGGATCGACCTCCATCGTCACCCGGGCGATCGGGCCGTCGAACGAGACCTTCCAGTGGCGGTAGTGTTCGGGCTCGACCTCGAAGTCGACCGCGACGGGCACCGAGCCGGCAGGCTGCTGCATCACCAATTACGCTAGCAGGACCAAACCGCCCTCAGCCGTGCGCTAAGTGGGTCTACGAGCCGTTGGCGTCGTGTGGAGCCACACGGGTCTGCGTGCGTCTTCGAAGGGTCGTGCGGCGGCGCAGTGAGGCTCGCCACGGACTCGGTCGAGGTCGACACGCTGCGATCATCGCCGGCGCCGCCTTATGTCTTTAGAGTCGATCCTTGAGCCGGGCGAACGACCGCTTCAAGTTGTCGGTGATTCCTTCGAGGCGGTCGAGGAACTCGTCGTCGTTGGCCTGGCTCATCATCGTCTCGGCGTCACCGATGTGGGCTCGGAGTTCACCCAGCGCCGCGGCGAGCTCGGGCTCGGCGTAGTTGGCGTCGTTGGCCATCGCGACGAGACGAGCGTCCAGGGTTTGTAAGACCGCGGCCAGTTGCGCTCGCTGCTCGTTGAGGCTGGGCTCGGGACCGGAGTCGGGGCGGGGCTCGGAACCGGACGCGAGGGTGGTCCCGGGGTTGGTCTGAGGGCTGGGCTCGTCTCCGCTCACTGCGTTTACGATAGGGCACCAACGGGCGGGGTGAACGACAGCGGTCCGGCCGGAGTCCGGGCGGGCCCCAGCCAGCCAGGCCGGGCTCCAGCCAGCCAGGCCGGGCTCCAGCCAGCCAGGCCGGGCTCCAGCCAGCCAGGCAGCCAGCTAGATGGGTAATCGCCATCACGGGTCGTGCTCGAGCACGGCTAGTGTTAGGATGGCGTTTATGACGCGCGTCGCCGAGAAGCTCGAGCCCTCCTCCTCCGAGCCGCAGGATCGCCAGCCCAACCCGGGGCCGCGGATCGAGCAGCTTGCCGATCGGATCCGAGACGATGCTCGCGGACAGGCCGAGCCGTACCTTCGTGAGACGGTGGTGCCCGAAGGCGGCGAGTAGCGAGCCATCGTGCTGCGGCGCCTGCTGGGTCTCGAGACCGAGTACGCCATCGGGGTCTCGCCGCGTGACGGTCCGCGGTCGGCGACCAATGCCGAAGCCTACGCGGCCATTCGCAAGGCGATCGAGGCGCAGATCCTCACCCAGCCCGGAGAGGCGTCGCTCCAACAGATCTTCCTCGTCAACGGGGGCAGCATCTCCTACGAGTCGCTGCCTTGGGCGCGTGGCGACGGGTTGGTCGAGGGCGGGACCGCCGAGTGCCGCAGTCCGGGTGCTGCCCTCTTGATGCAGCGCGCTCAAGATGCCCTGCTCGTGCGCTCTTTGCCCCTGGCCGAGCTCGACTTGGCCCAGCAGGGGCGGCCGGTCCGGCTCTCGCTTCGCAAGAACTGTCGCGACGCCGAAGACAACATCTACGGGGCCCAGGAGAGCTACGACGCCGAGTTTGCCCGAGGCTTGGCGCTCGGGGTCTGGCGGGGTGGGCTGGTGGTGCTGCTGCCCGTGGCCCTGCTGAGCACCCTGGGAACGTGGATCGTGGCCTTGGTGGCCCTCTTGTTGGCGATTGTGTCGTTGGTCCTGCTGGGTGTGTCGGGCCTGGTGTCGTCACGGGTGCGTCGCAGCGCGCTGTTCGAGGGCTTGTTTGGCGAGGCGTCGGACCTCGCCTTCGAGCGGACGCTGGCGCGCCCGTTCTCCATGATCGAGCGGGCGCTGTGGGAGCCGGTGATGCGGCCGTTCTTCTGGCTGGCGGCCGCCGTGGGCTTTGGCCGCTTGCGTCGCCAGGCGATGCCCTTCTTGGTCACTCGGCCCGTGCTCACCGGGGCGGGCACCCTCCACCGCGATGGTCGATTCGGGTTGTCGGAGAAGGGTCCGGCCATGGTGCGGCTGAGCCGGCGTAGCGTAGCCCCGGAGGATCGCTGCATCTGGGACGGTGGCAACCTGTGCAAGTCGATGATCGGCCTGGCCATGTTTCGGTGGCGTCGCTTCGGCTCGCTCTTCGCCCGGCGTCAGCGCCTTCAGCTCGGGCTCTCCGATTCCAACGTCACCCAGGTGGCCGAGTACCTCAAGGTGGGCACCACCGCGCTGGTGCTCGACATGGTGGAGGCCGGGGTGCTGTCCGATCTCCCTCGCCTGCGGCGGCCGCTCTTGGCCCTGCACGCGGTGATCGACGACCCGACGCTGCGGGCGACCGTGACCTGGGGCGACGAGACGCTCACCGCCTTGGAGGTGCAGCGGCGCTACTGGGCGCGTGCTCGCCAGTTCGTGCATCAAAGCCCCACGCCCTCGCTCGAGGCCGCCGAGCTGGTCGAGCTGTGGGGGCGCACCCTCGACGGGCTCGAGCAGGATCGCGCATCGCAGGTGGGCCGGGTGGATTGGGTGACCAAGCAGTTCTTGCTGGAGACCTCGGGTGAGGGCGAGCCCTGGGCGGTGCGCAAGACGATCGATCTCAAGCTGCACCAGCTGGGGCCGCAGGGCTATCTCGCGCAGCTCGAGGCCGAAGGTCTGGCCCCGCGCCTGGTCAGCGAGCAGGAGGTCGCCGTGGCGATCGAGCAGCCGCCGGCCGACTCTCCGGCCCAGCGCCGCAGCCGGCTGATCCGCGAGCTGGGTGACCAGCCGGCCGAGGTCAAGGTGTACTGGGATCGGGTGCGCGTGGGCGGGCCGATCCGCGGACGGGTGATCCGACTGGCGGACTACCGCCCCTCGGAGCGCTCCGAGGACGACTCGTCCTGAGCCCGGGATCGCTTCGGACATCCCGGCTCCGGCCCGGGCATGACAAAGGGTCACTCGGGGACTACGTCGTGGGCTTCGAGGAGACGGCCGAGGACCCGATGGGTCGTGGCCAGCTCCCGCTTGGTGCAAGGGTCGATGATGTGCCGTCGCACGGCCGCGATGAACACGGGGATCGCCGCTTCGATGGCACAGGCCCCCTGCGGGGTGAGCGTCACGACCCGGCCTCGAAGGTCCTCCGGGGATGCGTTTCGCTCGACCAGGCCCGCTTGCTCGAGTCGCTGCACCAGCCGGGTGGCCCCGCTCTGGGTCACCAACAGACGGCTGGCGAGATCCTGCATGCGCATGGGTGCCTCCCCCCGCAGGCGGATCAAGACCTCGTACCAGGTCAGCGGTAACCCGGTCTCGCGCAGCGCGTCTTCGAGCTGCGCCGAGATCACGTGCTGAAACTGCAAAATGCGCAGCCAGACGTCGAGGCCGAGCCGATCGCACTCGTGAGGTTCCACGAGCGAAGTGTCCTCGAAAATACTTGACGCTGCAAGGATTTGAGTCATTTATTTGTTTGTACAAGCAAGGTTTTCGACCCCATGAATCCACGCTGGTCCTCATTCCTCCCTGTTTCCCTGGCCCTGACCGCAGCCGTGGTCTCCGCCTGTGATCCCGAGCCCACCCGCTCGGAGCCCGCCGAGGTGGCGTCAGCGCCGACGGTCCTCGAGCGCTTCGAGCCGGGTAGCTTCCTCGAGAGCGTAGAGCGCGACGGGGATGGCAATACCTACGTCACGGTCCTGGGCCCGCAGGGCGGGGACATCATCCAGATCACGCCCGATGGCGAGCGGCGGTCGCTGGCCCAATACCCCGCGGGGGCGATCGGCACCGTGGTGCTCGACGCCGAGGGGCGGCTTTTCGGCACGATGGGCTCGTTCGAGGACCCCGAGGCGCCCCGGGGCATCGTCCGCGTCGACCCCGACGGCACGCTGGTCACGGAGGTCGAGCTTCCGGTCGGCTCGGCGCCCAATGGGATCACCGCGGACACGCGGGGCAACCTCTATGTCGCCGACTCGTTCTTGGGGGTGGTGTGGCGGCGAGTCCCGGGCGCAGATGAAGCGCAGCGTTGGGCCGAGGGAGACCTGCTCGCGGTGCTCCCCGACATGGGGTTCCCGGGTCCCAATGGGATCAAGGTCTTCGAGGGGGAGGTCTACGTGTCCAATCCCTCGCAAGGGACGATCGTACGCATTCCGATCCAGGGCGACGGCAGTGCTGGTGAGCCGGTGGTCCACGCGGTGGATGCACCCGCCGACGACTTTGCGCTCGACATCGAGGGCAACCTCTATGCGACGACGCACCCCTTCAATACGCTGCTCGTCGTCAGCCCCCAGGGTGACGTTCGAACGCTACTGACGAGCGAGGATGGCATGTGGGGGCCTACGGCGGCGATCTTCGGCGAGCGCTCCGGCGAGCAGACACGCCTTTACATCGTCACCGACGGCAACATGTTCGCGCAGCTGCTTCCTCCCGAGCTGCGCGAGTCCGACGAGATCTTCGAGGCCGAGGTGCTCAGCATCGATGTGGGCATCCAGGGGGCACCCGTGCCGGGGACCTGATGGGCTGTGAGGACCGCGACCTCGAAAGGCAGAGATCATGATGACGTCTACGAGTGTGATTACTGGAGGTACGGCAGGCATCGGTCTGCAGACCGCGACGACCCTGGCCCAACAGGGGTGGCGAGTGGTCGTGACGGGTCGCGATGCTCGACGTGGCGCCGAAGCCGTCGCCGAGATCCGTCGGCAAAGCGGTCACGAGGAGGTACATTTTGCGCCGGGAGATCTCGCGTCGGCGTCCGAGACGTTGGCGCTGGCCGCCGACCTGCAACGACGCTTCCCGCGGATCGACGTGCTCATCAACAACGCGGGGGTCCTGGCCGACGACCGTCGGACCACCGAGGACGGCGTGGAGCTCCATTTTGCGGTCAACGTGGTGGCGCCCTACCGGTTGACCCTCGCGCTGTTGCCTTCCTTGGAAGCAGCCGGATCCGCCCGGGTGGTCAACGTGACCGGCGGTGCACCGATCGGCGGGGTCGACCTCGGTGATCTCCAGGCGGAGCGGGGCTATCGCGGTTTGGGGACCTATAGTCACTCCAAGCGGGCGATGGAAGCGATGAGCCTCGCGCTCGCGCCGCGGCTCGCGGAGCGCGGTGTGCTCTTGAACATCGTCCATCCGGGAGGGGCGTCCACCCCGATGACTCGCGCCATGACCCGGTCGATGCTCCCCTGGTGGATGCGTCCGCTGTGGCCTCTGTTCTCCCGGCAAATGACCGACGACGGGGTCAAGAGCGCCGCGAAAGCCTCGCGCTCGAGCGTATGGGCCGCCACCACGGCAAAGCTCGAAGGCGTCGCCGGTGGTTCGTTCAACACGAAATGTCGGCCCTTTAGGCTGCATCGAACGGTGCAGGATCCACAGGTTCAGCAGCAGGTCCTCGCCGCGGTGCAAGCGGCGGCCAGGTCCGGCGCAGGATCTGGGCCCAGCCCCTCCGAGTCCCGCCACGCTCACGCCATGGACACATGGTCTGGCGAAGATCGCTAGACGAGCACTGCGCCCAAGACCCCCACGCCGCCGCCCTCACATCCAGCTGATCGTCACGCACCAGCGGGTCAGCGTGCCGACGTCTTGGAGCGCCTGATCCTCGATGAAGAGGGTCCAGTCGGTCTCGACCCGTGCGTCGTCCAGATCGGCGAGCGTGCCGAAGGGCTGGACCGGCAGGCCCAGGTCGGATTGGCCGCAATCGAACTCGCTCCCGGCTTGGTCGTCGTAGAGGACGTGGATGTTGTCTTCGCTGATGCAGAAATTATGGAGAACGGTCGATGTTCCCGCGTGGCTCACATCGATCACCAGGTCACCGATGAAGGTGTGGTCGAGCTCGACCTCGATGTTGACGTCGGTGATCGTCCCGCCCAAGAACTCGGGGGGGAGCACGATCGTGTCGGTCAAGCCGGTGGGGTCGTCGTCGGGAATCAGGGCATTGGGGTTCGAGCACTGCGCAATGGGATTGGGCGCCGCGCCGCAGCGCGAGGTGTCGAAGGTGCACCGCGCGGTGCAGGACAAGGTACCCCCGGTGAACATGGGGTCGACATCGGCACAACCGAGCCCGAGTAGATCGTCGCGGTCGCACTCTTCACCCGGGTCGGCGACCCCGTCGCCGCATTCGCCACTCGTGTCCGAGCTGGTGTCGACCTGGCCCGTCGACCCGGTGCTCGGATCGGGCGGCCGGGTGGTGATCGTGTCGGTGCCGTCGGGTCGGCCACCGGTGGTGAAATCGAAGCCGGTGGAGTCGTTGGTGCCTGGCCTGCCCGTGGTCGGGACGGGCCCGGGCCCGAAGGTGGCGTTCGTCGTGCCTTCGGATATCCCCTGCGCGCAGCTGCCGGTCACCATCAGTGTCATGATCACGCCGAGGTGCCGTCCAGCCCTTCGCATGAGGGCATGATTGCATGAATGTGCCACGCGGCGCAGCCGCAAGCGCTCGATCCTATGCGTGAGATCGGCGGAGCCCCCGCCGTCGTTGCGGTTGGTTGCCGTCGGCCGCTTTGGCCGCGACGAGCGTGGGCGCTGGATTACCCGCCTGACCCGAGCCGAAGCGCTAGTTCGCTTCCGACGTGGCGTCGTCTTTCTTCTCGGGCTCCTGGTACCAAGCCAGCGGCTGGAGCATCTCGTCGACTTGCTCCAGCTCGATCTTCACGCCCTTGTCCGAGAACCACAGCTCGTTGCTGGTCAGCGGGCTACGGCGCTGGGCGATGAAGAGGATCGGCTCGCCCTTGCGGGTGTAGCCCAGCTGGACGATGGCGTTCTCGATCCACTTGCCTTTGTCCCCGAAGGTGAACTCGCGGGTCAGGCGGTAGAAGCCCTCGTGCGGCAGCTTGACCAGGGTTTCGCCCCAGTTGAGCGAAGTGGCCGGGATCTTGACGCCCGGCATCTGGAAGCGCCACTGGTTGTTGGTGTTGGCGACCGGCAGCAGCACGGAGGCCGGCGCGAAGTCCCCGTCGGTGCGAATGAGGATGAGCTGGTCGGGACCAACCTGCGCCTCGTTCCCCGGAAGGTACTTGGTGGTCTTGTAGATGCCGGGCTCGTACTCGAACGCCATCGGGCGGACCTTACAAGAGGCCCGGGGTCGGGGGAAGGGGCCTCGCCCGAGCCGACCTGGGGGCCTGGCGCACGGGTTTCTCACGTCCGAAGGCCGGCCCACGTGCCCTCAGTCACGCGGACCGGAACTCCGGGCCAGGGGGGTCGTTCCGGGGTCGCGGTCGGACGTCAGGGAGCGAGAGGCGAGCCGCGCACCTCGAGCCAGTCCAGGGGATGGTTGGTCTGCTGCTCGAGCTCTCGCGACGTCACGATGACCTGGGCGTTGAGCCACGACCGCAGCCGACCGCGAATGGCGGAGCCGAGCGCGTCGGCCGAGCCGGGATCGGCCGAGCGATCCTCCTCGAGCCACAGCACGACGCGGAGCTTCTGCGCTCGGTTGGCGAACCGATGAACCAGTCGTTCGAATCGGTCGAACTCGGAGAGGCCACGCTCGCATGCCCAGATCATGCCCGATAGCGAGTCGCGAACCTTCTGGGCCACCTCGAGGGCCATGCCGCCGCTGGCGAGGTGAGCCTTGTTCTCGATCCGGTATCCACGCAGATCGGACAGCTCGAGCAGCACGGGCTCACCGGTGGGCGTCAACAGACAGAAATCGACCGCCTTGGTGTCGGCTCGGCGTTGCAAGCCGCGTTGATACGCGACGTCGGTGTCCCAGCGAAGGACCCGGGCCTCATCGGGAAAGCGTAGCTCCAGGCTGCCCTCGTGAAAGATCTGCATGCTCGGTCAGCTCGCGCTGACGGCTCCGCGTACGCGGTCGTAGTGAGCGAGGAATTCGTCGCGGATCGGGTTGTTTGCCAGGGCATCGGGGTGTTCGGCCGAGATCATCTTCACGCCATCCTTGACGCTCTTGGTCCGGAAAAGCGAGAAGAAGCGGGCCTCCACGTCGCTCGTCTCGCTGTGCAGACCGAGCGTCTGCAACAGCAGATAGTCGTGGGTGGCGACGATGACTTGAATACCGATCGCGGCCAAGCTGACCAGCACATCGGCCACGAGCACGACCAGCTGCGGGTTGAGGTTGGCCTCGGGCTCGTCCCACAGCAACACTCCGTGCTCCCGCAACGAGCCGTTTTGAAGCAGCCGAACGATCGCAGCAAGCTTACGCAAGCCTTCGGAGACCAGGTGAGCCTCGAGTCGCGCTCGGCCTGCCTTAACATAGAAGCGATTGCCGACCAGCTCGACCCGGCCTCCGAGCACTCCGTGTAGATCGTCGATGACTTCCTGAATGCCGGCCTTGACGCCGCGCAGGGGGGCCGCAGAGAGCGCCAGGCAGGCGTCGTAGTACGTCTCGTCCAGGGAGAGCTCACGCTCGCGCATGGTCTGGAGCAAGCCTTCGTAAAGGGCGAGGAGCTCGCGGGACGGGATGAACAGCGCGGTGGGAGGCCGAGGGAGCGTTACCCGCGCAGTGACCTTCCCGGTGCGGCTCGAGATCGAGTAGCGGAGCCAGATCCCCTTGCCGGCCTCGATCTTGACCGAGCCCGTGGTGTGCCCGTGCCGTCTTCGCGGTAGATGCCCGAGCTTGCCGTCATCGGGGCGGAACACCCGGGCGAGCTGCAGGGCGATCCGGGCCGTCGGAGATAACGCGGTTGTGTCTGAGGATACCGCGCGTAGACCCGCGTAGATGGCCTTCATCGCGTGGGTCTTGCCGGTGGCGTTCTCGCCGATGAGGACGTTGATCCCGGGCGCGAGATCGAACGAGACCTTGCCGAAGGCAGAGAAGTCCTCGAGGGTCACCCGGCGCAGCGGCATCGCGCTGGAGATCCTACCTTACCCGGCCTCCACGACGCCGGCGTCGCGGGCGAAGCTCTCCAGCATCGGGGCTTCCTTGCGCAGGTCGTCGCGGACCTTGATCGGGCAGAACCTCGCCCGGCGATCCACCTCGAGGTAGGCGCTGGGCAGGCTCTCGGTCACCTGGCCGATCAGTCGCTCGAACTGCACGACCTCGAGCTTGCCGTCGTCGCCGGTCTTGCTGGCGTCGGGCCAGTCGATCTTCTTGCGCACGGCAAACCAGGTCAGGGGGATCTCGCGGTCCACCGCCTCGGCGTGAAGCCACAAGGTGTTGGTGTTGAAGTGCGGGTAGTCGGCCAGGTCGACCCCTTCGGGCAGCCGGAAGGCCTCCACGATGGCCGCGGTGCCGTCCTCGAGCACGGCCACACAGCCCCCGGCGTCACCAGGCTCGCGCCGGACCACCTCCACGCTGATCTTCGCGCCTTCGTCGACGGCCTCGAGGTGGGCCCCGACCACCACCGGGTCGAGCGACGCCCCGAGGTTGTCGACGTTGGACACCAGCACGTGCTCTACGCCGCGCTCGCGCAGGCGCCCCAGGGCTCCGCTGCCGCGCAGGCGCCCCAAGGTGTCGCCGTGACCGGGCGCCGAGTACAGCGAGGTGTCGGGCAGGTCGGCCGCCTCGGGCAGGTCGGCCAGCGGCGTCCCGTCGGGCAGGACCCGCGGCATGATCGACTGGCTGAAGTGATCCCGGTCGCCCTGGTGAACGCCCGACCAGTCGATCTGGGTCAGGTGCTCGTCGCTGGGGCCCAGCGTGGCGAAGCTGTGCATGAGGACCACCGGGATCCGGCCACCCAGGGCGGCGGCGGCGGTGCGCACCTGGCCTAGCTTCACCGCCAAGAAGCTCGCCGTGGGCTGGCCCTCGACCACCGAGACCACGCCCTTGGCCCCGCCGCCGAAGCGGGTGGCCATGCCGCCGTTGAGGACCAAGATCGCCACCTTGCCCGCGCGCAGGGCCTGTTCACCCCGGGCGCGACGCTCGGAGACCCCCGGGGCCCCGGGTCGCAGGTCGGCGGGGGGCTTCGCCAGGGGCGTGGGGGCGCGCGAAAGCCGGTTGGCCGCGGGATCGAGCTCTCCGCTGGTCACGCGCTGGCGGAGTTGCTCGAACCGTGCGGCATCAAAGGAGAAACTGGCGATCGAGGGGCGTAGATCCACGGTTTGGCAGCCATAGCATCGGCGCTCGTGCGATGCTAGACCTCGGGTCGCGGTCGGTCCTGCCCGTCTGGGGACTGGCGAAGACCCCGCATTTGTCCGAACATTTCTCCCGAACATCGGGCCGATCGGCCCGAACATCGGTCCGAACACTGCGCCGAACCATCGGCCCGACTCCGGGCCGAGCCATGCGCGCTCTGACGAGCGGCGGCGCCTACGGCCGAGGGCTCGTGGGATCTCCTCGCGGGCTACTTTCGCGCATGGCCCTTACTCCGACCTCTACTCACCCAACAACAACACCGTGCCAGAGTCCGTCATCGTAGTAAACGCGGACGGCCCCGACACCCGGGTCGCGCTCATTGAGAACGGAATCCTCTCCGAGCTCTATGTGGAACGCGACCGGGCCCGTGGAACGGTGGGCAATGTGTACAAGGGGAAGGTCCTTCGGGTCCTTCCCGGTATGCAGGCCGCCTTCGTCGATATCGGCGAGGAGAAGGCCGCATTCCTGTACGCGGGCGACATCGCGTCGCCCGACGAGAGCAACGGCAAGGACGACAAGCCCCACGTGGGCGACTCGATCCCCCGGCGCTCCGGCAAGCCCGCCGAGATCGCGAAGCTCGTCCGACCCGGCCAGGAGATCCTCGTTCAGGTCGTCAAGGACCCGATCTCCAACAAGGGCGCCCGCATCACCTCCTATATCTCCTTGCCCGGTCGCAACGTGGTCTTCATGCCCACGGTCAGCCACATCGGGATCTCCCGTCGGATCGCCAAGGACCGCGATCGTCGACGGCTGCGGCGGCTGGTCGACCAGATGCGCCCCAAGGGGGCCGGCTTCATCGTGCGTACGGTGGCCGAGAACGCCACCAACGGGCAGGTCCGGGCCGACATGGACTACCTGCTGCGGCTGTGGGCCAACATCAAGGCCAACGAGCAGATCCACCGCGCGCCGGTGCGGCTTTATCGCGATCTCGATCTGATGCTGCGGGTCGTGCGGGACAACCTCTCGCCCGAGCTCGACCGGGTGATCTGTGACGACCGGGTCGAGCACGAGCGGCTGCTCCGCTTCGTGCGGACCTTCATGCCCGACTACGCCGACAAGATCGAGCTCTACCACGGTCGCGAGCCGATCTTCGACGGCTACGGGATCGAGCAAGAGATCGACCGCGCCCTGGAGCGCAAGGTCTCGCTGCCCAGCGGCGGCTCGCTGGTCTTCGACCAGGGCGAGGCGCTGACCGCCATCGACGTCAACACGGGCAAGTTCGTGGGCGCCAAGGGCAAGACCCTCGAGGAGACGATCACCAAGACCAACCTCGAGGCCGCGGTGGAGATCGGCGATCAGCTGCGCCTGCGCAACCTCGGCGGGCTGGTGATCATCGACTTCATCGACATGGACAAGGAGTCCAACCGGCGCAAGGTCTACCGCAAGCTCCAAGAGGTCTTACGCAAGGATCGGGCCAAGGCTCACATCACCAAGATCTCCGAGATGGGCCTGGTGGAGATGAGCCGCAAGCGCACCAAGGAGAGCCTGGGGCGTCACATGACCTCGTCGTGTAGCTACTGCAACGGCAAGGGCTACACCAAGAGCGCCAGCACAATAGCCTACGAGATCCTGCGGCAGATCCGGCGGGATGCCGCGGTGATCGGGGGGGACGCGGTGATGGTGCACGCCAACCCCGAGGTCGCCGATCTGATGCGGGGCCCCGAAGGTCCGGCGGTCGACGACATGGTCAAGCGGATCCACCGCGCCATCGAGATCCACGCCCGCAAGGGCTTTCATATCGAGCAATTCGAGATCAAGGGCAAGGTCCCCGGCCAGCGGGCGAGCAAACGGCGACGTCGGGGGCGAGGCGAGGAGGGGGCCGCCGAGTCGGCCGCGCCGGTTGCGGTCTCGCCTGCCCAGACGGCTCCGGTCGAGGCGTCGGTGCCGACCGAGGCGGTCGCCTCTCCACCCGAGGTGGCGTCGGTGCCAACCGAGGCGGTGGCCTCTCCCGCGGGCGAGGCCTAGGGGCCACCGGGGCCGAGCGAGAGGGTCGGGTCGGGTACGCGATGATGGACGAGCGCGAGGAGAGCGAACGGCGCCGCGCCGAGCGAATTCGCATCAACGCGGAGTTCGCCACCATGCCCTCGGCCACCTACATCTCCGATCTCTCCGAGTTTGGGGTGTTTGTGCACACCCCGTCGCCGGCCCCTCTGGGGCGGATCCTCAAGCTGCGCTTCACCGTGTTGCTCGACGATCCGGTGATCATCGAAGGCCAGGGGCGGGTCGTTCGCCAGCAGAACGATCCCTCGGGCATGGGCATCGAGTTCACCGAGCTGGCCCCCGAGATGATCCTGAAGGTCAACGACGTGGTCAGCCGCCAGCGCCCCCGGGACTCGGGGCCCCCTCTGGAGGCGGAGGCCATTCTCCCCGACAATAGCGGGGACTTGGGGCCCATACCCCCACCGCCCCCGGAGCACGGGACGACCACCTTCCGGCCGCCCCCGATGCCGGGGAGTCGCTCCACGGACATGGACGAATCGGAGCATTGATGCCATGAGCATCGGCAAGCGGATCATCGACCTGGCTCGATCCAACCTCACCGATTTTCGCTCGGCCTTCGATCGCGATCACCGGCGCGATCTATTGACCTCTCGCCGGGACGAGGACGAGGACAACAACAACGACGACGACGACCCCGAGCCCGAGTCCGTGGGGACCAAGGCGGGACGTAGGGCCCGAAAGGTCCGCGACGCGGCCGAGGATGCGTGGGAGCGGGCCTACGAGTCCGCCAAGGCCCGGGCCGGGGTGCGGGGGGAGCCGCCCTCCGATCCCGCCGCCGACCGGAGGCGCTGGTACAAGACCCTCGAGGTACCCCCGGGATCCGATCTCAAGGCGGTGCGTCGGGCCTACCGCAAGGCGCTATTGCAGTATCACCCCGACAAGTTCGCCAATGATCCGGAGAAGCAAGCGGCGGCGACCGAGATCACCCGGCGCTTGACCGAGGCCTACAACGGCCTGACCCGATACCTCGGGGGGTAATCGACCCCGGCGCCAACGCTCCGCGATGGCCTCGGGGTGCTGGGGGCTTGCGGGGGTGCTCGAGGCGAGATCTCCTGCTCTTGCTCTTCGGCGATCGGCACGGCAGGCTGCTCCCGCGCATGAGCCGAGCTCTTCCATCCCCTCGCATCCGCCCCAAGCATCGCCGCAAGAGCATGGCGGCCCTGGCCGATCGCCACGATCTCTACGAGCGCTCGGTGCAGGCTCCGGAGGTCGACGCTGAGACCCTGGCCCGGTTGTTCAAGCGCTACCGCAAGCGCCACGCCATGTCGCTGCGCGAGGACTTTTGCGGCACCGCGGTGCTGAGCCTGGCGTGGGTGCAGTCCAAGCCCGGGCGTACCGCGGTGGGGCTCGACCTCGACCAGGCGACGATGGACTGGGGCATGGCCAACCGCATCGAGCCGGCGGGGGCCGCCGACCGCGTGGCTCTCCACCGAGCCGATGTGCTCGTGGGCGCGGGCCCCAAGGTCGATCTGGCCGTTGGCCTGAACTTCTCCTACTTCGCGTTTCGCGAGCGCGACCAGCTGATCCGCTACTTTAGGACCGCGCGGGAGGGGCTGGTCGACGACGGCCTGCTGATCCTCGACATCGTGGGGGGCTGGGAGTCGATGCAAGAGGAGGTCAACCGGCGTGAGATCGACGGGTTCACCTATCGGTGGGAGCAACGGTGCTTCGATCCGCTCAACCACCACCTGGCCTGCGCGATCTGCTTCGACTTTCCCGATGGCTCTCGGATCGAGGACGCCTTCTACTACGAGTGGCGCATGTGGACCTGCCCCGAGGTCCGCGATGCGCTCTACGAGGCGGGCTTCTCCCGGGTGCGCCTGTTGTGGGAGCGCACCGACGAGGAGGGCGAGGGTACGGGGAAGTTCCGCGAGCCGAAGACCGTAGACAACCAGGAGTCCTTTTGGACGTACATCGTGGCGGAGCGGTGAACGAGATGGCCAAGCCGAAGAAGAAGACTACGGGCAAGAAGAAGGCCGCGGGCAAGAAGAAGGCCGCGGGCAAGAAGAAGGCCGCGGGCAAGAAGAAGGCCGCAGGCAAGAAGAAGGCTGCGGGCAAGAAGAAGGCCACGGGCAAGAAGAAGGCCACGGACAAGAAGAAGGCCGCGGGCAAGAAGAAGGCCGCAGGCAAGAAGAAGGCCGCGGGCAAGAAGAAGACCGCGGGCAAGAAGAAGGACAAGCCCAAGAAAGCTACGGGCGAGAAGGCCAAGCCCAAGAAGGCGAAGAAGTCCGAGGCGAAGAAGCCCAAGAAGAAAAAGGCGCTGACTCGGGCGGATCGATCCGATCGCCACATCCTCTATCAGCTCTCCGTGCAGAGCCCCGAGGCCGACATCGAGTTCTTCACTGCGCGCTACGAGGAACTGCGGGGGCGCTTGCCCACGGTGCTGCGCGAGGACTTTTGCGGTACCGCGTTCCTCGGGTCTACCTGGGTCACCACGGCCGACGACCGCCGGGCGGTGGGGGTAGATCTCGACGAGGCCACCCTCGACTGGGGGCGTACGCACAACCTGGCGCCGCTGACCGATGAGCAGCGAGCCCGGGTGGACCTGCGCCAAGCCAACGTGCTCGACGGGGGCGGCGAGCCGGCCGACATCACCTGTGCGATGAACTTTAGCTACGGGGTGTTCAAGACCCGGGCGGAGCTCAAGCGCTACCTCGAGGTCGTCTACGAACACCTGGCCGACGACGGCATGTTCATCACCGAGCTCTACGGGGGGACCGAGGCGGTGGTCGACGTGGTCGACGAGCGCGAGATCGAAGACGAGACCGAAGCAGTCGACGACTTCACCTACGTGTGGCAACAGGCCGACTACAACCCCATCACCCACGAGACGCTGTGTCATATCCACTTCGAGTTCGAAGACGGCTCGAAGATCGAAAAAGCCTTCACCTACGACTGGCGGCTGTGGACCATCGCCGAGCTGCGCGAGCTACTGTATGAGGTGGGCTTCTCCAGCGCGCGAGTGTACTGGGAAGAGACCGACGACGATGGAGACGGCACGGGCGAGTACCGCGCGACCGAGAAAGAAGAGAATCAGGAGTCCTGGCTGGTCTACATCGTGGCGGGGAAGTAGCGCGCTGTCGTAGGGCGAGCCGAGCCAGTCGACGGAACCCGTGGTGTAGACTGCACCCATGCGTTCCCTGCTGCGTGCTCTGGACAAGCGCTTTGCCGACTTCATGACCCGGCACCGGGTCGCCGTGATCGTGGGGTTCTGCCTGCCGGCGAGCAAGATCTTCGGCCTGGGCTATCGCGCGCGGCAGTGGGTGCAGCGGCGCCAGTCCTCGCCCGAGGATCACGAGCAGCGGGTACGAGCGATCCAGGAGCAGGTGCAGCGCTGGGCCCAGCAACCAAAGGCGGAGCGGCGGCCCATGTGTACCGATCGCGCCCCCTGGGTGAACCTCTCGACTCGCTTCGTCGACAAGAAGGCGCTCCACCGCATTCGCCTCGGCAACCTGCGCTCGATCTTGAAGATCGACCCCGAACGTCGCACGGTGACCACCGAGCCGCTGGTCACCGTGGGGGAGATCACCCGCGAGCTCGAGAAGCACGGGTACATGCTCGCGGTGACCCTCGAGGTCGAAGATGCCACGGTGGGAGGGCTGGCCATGGCGGTGGGCATGACGACCCACTCGCACAAGGTCGGGCTCTACCAGGAGACGGTGGTGGCCTACGAGGTCGTCTGCGCGGATGGCCGGGTGGTCACCGCCACCGCGCAGGAGCACGCGGATCTCTTCGGGGCTCTGCCCTGGTCACACGGCACGCTGGGCTTCCTCGTCGGCCTGACGATCCAGATCATCCCGATCCAGTCCCACGTGCGGCTGCGCTACGAACCCCATCGGTCGCAGGCGGCATACTGCGCCCGCATCCGCGAGCTATCGATGAGCGAGCCGCGCCCCGACTTCGTCGAGGCCACGATCTTCTCCAAGGAACAAGCCGTGGTGATGTGGGGTGATTTCGATACTCCCACCACGGCCGAGGACCGCGCGCGGGAGAACCCGGTCAACCGCTGGTACAAGCCCTGGTTCTTCAAGCATGTGGAGAGCTTCTTGGCGGGCGAGGGGGGCGAGGAGCTGGTCCCGCTGCGCCACTATCTCCATCGTCACGACCGGGCGATCTTCTGGACGCTGCGAGACATGATCCCCTTTGGCAACCACCCGCTGTTCCGGGTGCTGCTGGGCTGGATGTGCCCGCCGCGGATCCAATTCCTCAAGCTCACCACCACCCCGGGGATCCGCGAGCTCACCTTCACCAAGCAGGTGTTCCAGGACATCGTGCTGCCGCTGACCTCCCTCGAGCGCGCGATCGAGCTGTCGGAGCACCTGTTCGACATCTACCCCGTGCTGGTCTACCCGTGCGCGATCTTCGACCATGGCCCGGCCTCGGGGCAGCTACGGCCACCGCGGGAAGACACCAAGATCCCGGGCACCAACGTGGGCATGTATAACGATCTGGGAGTCTATGGGGTGCCGGCGGCGGTCAAGCGGGGTGAGCCCTACAACGCCACGCTGGCCATGCGGGCCATGGAGCACTTCACCCGCGAGGTGGGGGGCTACTCGTTCCTCTATGCGGATACCTTCATGACCTCCGAGGAGTTCGTCGAGATGTTCGATCACGTGCTCTACGAGCGCGTTCGTGCGCGCTACGGGGCCGAGGGGGCCTTCCCTTCGTTGTTCGACAAGACCAAGCCCGAGGTCGACGTGATCGCGATCGGCAACACCACGCATGCCGAGCTGCGGACCGGGTCGGGGATCCGGGCGATCCGCTCGGGCGACGAGACGCTGCACTGAGCGAGACGAGCTCGGGCCAGCGCCCGCCAACCGCGACGATCCGCAGCGCCATGAATTCCCGAACGTGACATCGGCTGGTCCTTCATCCGGCTCGATGTACGAATCGGCGTCGGATCTCCCGAATGGGTCGGCCTTTGATCGTTCGATCGGGTGGGTCGATGTCTACCGATGGAGTATGTTCGGCTCCGGCCAAGGCCTTGTTCACGGCCGTCGGCTGTCCTCAATGGGTCGATCGCATGGGCTTCGTCGATGCTCTGTTGATATTCGGTCTCGGCCTCGGTTCGTCTGCGCCGCCTGAAGCCACGCCGTTGGCTGAGGTGTCCGCGGGCTCACCCGATGGTTCCCCCGCGGCTCCGGTGGCCGGGCCAGAGCAAAACTCTTCGCAGCTGCTTCGACAAGGAGAGCAGCTCGAGCAAGCCGGTGACTACGCGGGCGCCGGCCGGGCCTACCGCAAGGCCTTCGAGGCGCTGTCGGAGCAAAAGCAGCGGGCCAACGAGGGGGCACGCGCCACCGTGCTGTCGTCGAGCGCCTACTGGTCAGCGTTCGAGGCGGACGAGGAGCTGGACCCTCAGAGCCTCGAGGATGGACTCGCCGTGCTCGAGCTGTGGCTCGGGGGTACAGGGGCAGATAGCACCGCCAGCTTGTTGCCAGTGGTGGAGCGCAAGGCCACGCGACTACGCGAGGTTCGAGATCCGCTGGTCGCGGCCGAGCAAGCGCTGGCCCAAAAAGACTTGCAGGCGGCGGCCGACCGCTACGCCGAGGTGCTCGAGGCCCTGGAGCGCCAGAGGCGGGACGAGGCGGTCCGAGTGCGCGTTGCGCTTCGACTCGCGAGCCTACGCCTCAAGGCCTATGGCGAGCAGGTCAAGGGCTACGACGACATCGAGCCCAACCTGGCCAAGCTGGAGGGAGCGCGCGATGTCTTGCGGCGCTATGAGATCGAGTCGTCGGCGGCCACCGTCGAGCCCCCCCCCACAGATGAAGATACATCGTCGGCGAGCGAGTCCAAGGAATCCATCAAGCCGGCCGCGGCCACGCACGGCGAGGATCTCCAGGCGTTGCTCGATGACGCCGAGGAGCGGCTCGCCGAGGCCGAGCAGACGCTGGAGCAGGGGCCTCCCCCCGAGGTCGAGCCGAAGAAGAAACGGCGTCGTCGCCGGCGCAAGCCTCCGACGACCGACGCCCCCGAAGGCCCCTCGCGGGTGGTCCCGATCGTCCTGCTGTCGGTGGGAGTCGCGGCCACCGGGGCCGGGGCGGCGCTGATCGCAGAGCCCGTGGCCTTTGGTCGGGAGGCCGACCGGGACATACGGGATGCGAGAGTCCAGGCCGATCAGACGCAGGACGATGTGCCGGGCTTCGACTACGACGGATATGCGAGCGTAGTCGATGACTACGAGCAGCAGGCGAGTCGACGCAACATCTCGATGATCGTGGGAGGCTCGGCGCTCGCGGCCGGCGGCATTGCCATGAGCGTCGTGGGGATCGTCAAGCTCGTGAAGGGTCGCCGGGGGGAAGCAAAATCCGCACAGCGGGCCCAGCTCGTGCCCACGCTGTCGCGCTCTCGGGTAGGATTGTCGCTATCTACGAGGTTCTGAGGAGATGAGCAGTCGGAGCATCATGACTCGGGCGGAGGTCGGAGCGGTGGCCGTCACCGTAATGGCGATCGGGTGTCGGCCCGAGTTTCCCGGCATCGAGGGGTTCTTGCCCGAGAGCAGTAGCACCGCGGGGGAGTCGAGCTCGGGGGTCGGGAGCAGCGTTGATGAAGGGAGCAGCTCGGGTGAAGGGAGCACCTCGGTACCGAGCGTGGCATCGAGTGAGTCGTCGACGAGCGACATCATCATGATCGTGTGCGGCGATGGGCTCGTGCAGGGCAACGAGGATTGCGATGGGGACGATCTGAACGGCGAGGACTGCGAGTCCCTGGGCTATCCCGGGGGGCGCCTTCTGTGCGCGGATGATTGCTCGTTCGACGAGGCAAGCTGTGAGCGCTGTGGCAATGGTATGGTGGACGAAGGGGAGCAGTGCGATCTGGAGCAGTTTGGAGGCCTCTCCTGCCAGACGAAGGTAGTTGGTGGAGGGTTCGACAACGGAGAGCTCATTTGCCTGCCAAATTGCACGATCGACACGTCTGGCTGTGGGATCTGTGGCAACGGAACGATCGAGCCGGCCGAAGCCTGCGACTCGGACAACCTGGTGGGTCAAGACTGCCCGAGCCAGGGCTTCGGGGGAGGTATCCTCGGATGCGCGACGGACTGCTTGGCCTTCGATACGACCAACTGCGAGAGCTGCGGCAACGACGTGATCGAAGGCGACGAGGTGTGCGACGGCGTTGAGCTCGATGGCCAGGATTGCGCCAGCCTCGGCCAAGGTTTCGTCGGCGGGGTGCTCGGGTGCAGCGCAGACTGCGGCTCCTTCGATACATCGGGATGCAACTTTTGTGGCAACGACGTGATCGATGGGGACGAATCCTGCGATGGGTTCGACCTGGACGGCGAGACCTGCGAGAGCCAGGGGTTCTACACGGGGACGCTGGCGTGCGGGGGAGACTGTGAGTTCGATCTCTCCGGCTGCACAAATTGTGGCAACGATTATGTCGATCCGGGCGAGGATTGCGAAGGAACCATTCCTCTCGGTGACAACTGCCTCACCCTGAACGTGGGCTATACGGGAGGGGATCTCGGCTGCAGCCCCTCGTGCGTCTATGATGAAAGCAATTGTACCAACTATCCGCAACCGACCTCGGGCGAGGTGACCATCACCGAGATCATGTCGATGCCTGTTCTGCCCGGCGGTCAGTGGTTCGAGGTGTACAATACTACGATTGACGTCCTCGAGCTGCGAAACTGTCAGATCCAGAACGATACAGGTCAGTCGTTCTTCATCACGAGCGACTTGCCGATCACAGGGGGCGGGTACCGAGTGTTCGCGACCGATACCGATGCCACTCCCGGCCTCGTCCCCGACTACTCATGGCCTGCGGCCAGCTTTACCCTGGGCAACCCCGATGCCGTTCGCCTGCTCTGCGGAGTCTCGCTGGTGGACGAGGTCGTCTACGACGGCACGTTCCCCAATGCCCCGGGCCAGAGCATGAGCCTCGATCCCGGCGCTTACGACGCCACGAGCAACGACGACGCCGTCAATTGGTGCAACAACGCCGGCACCCCGGGCGCGGCCAACCCTGCCTGCTGAGCCCGAACACCCGCGCGACAGTCATGCCCACATCAGCCGGCCTGTGCCCGCACCCGACCCATCATCGGCGAGGAGTCCGGCAGCACGTTGACCCGCAGTGTCCACCCCAGCGGCTCGCGGGTGCGAGCATCGAGCACCTCACCAAAGCGACCCCGCCAGGTTCGCAAGAGCACGCGTCGCCCGTACTCGAGGGTATGCCCTCGGATCCACGCAAAGTCCGGTGGCCCGCGGCGCAGGCGAGCGTGTCGGTCGACCACCGTGGCGGGCAGGGGCAAGCGCAGCGGGTGTCGGGACGCCTGCAGATACCCGCGCTCGGCCACGTGCCGGGCCAGCTCGACCGCCGCGGCACGAGGAACGTGGGAGGGGAGCGAGTCGCGAGCCCGCACGAACGAGGTCCATGGCCCGCGTACGGCCTTCTCGCCGCGGGCGAAGCGATCGCCAGCCAGCGAGGCAACCAGCCGGCGTTCGGCCTCGTAGTCCGCGTCGCGGCCGGTGCCTAGCGATAGCCCCCGCGTGGGTCCGCACGCGTGGAGCGCGAGTACGTCGAGGTAGACGCGCTCGGCCGCCGGGTCGAGCGGGGCGTTGACCTCGAAGTGCAGCGGGGCCAGCAGATGCTTGAGCATGCCGTTGCGCCGATACCGGCTGGCGCGGATCGTCCGACTGGCCACGACCCCGTCGCGGGTGGCGGTGGAGGGCGGTGGTCCCCGCCACACCAGGCGGGCCGATGGGGCCAGTGCAACGACCTGATCGAGCAGCGCCTCGACCGAGGGTTCGTCGCGTGAACCCGGCATCATGTTGCCGCCCAGCCCGATGATGACCAGGCGGGTGGCGGCACTGAGTGCATCGCGGAGAGCCGGCTGATTTCGAGACCTACGGGTCCACAGCGCCCCGAACCTCGAGTGATGAAGGGAATGGGTCTTGGGCAGCCAGTGGCGAGGCGTGGTCCCTGCGCGGTGGTGCACCACGATCTGCGACGCGGGCCACCCCGTACGGACCAGGGCTGCCGCCCAAGCGGGCCCCAACGATACGGTGTTGCTGTCGCCGAACACCACCACGTTGGGCTTCGTGTCTTCGAACATCGACCCAGTCAAGATGGCACACCGTCCACGACCGACGAGCGGGCGATCCATGCTGATGGCCCTTTCGTTCGGTCGTTGGGTGTGCAAAGAAAGGACTACGCCCACCATGACCTACGAGACCCTCGTCGACGTCGCCACCCTCGCCGCTCACCTCGAACGCAGCGACTGGCAGCCGATCGACTGTCGCTTCGAGCTGAACGATCCTGGCGCCGGGGCGCTCAAGCATGCGGCCGCCACGATTCCCGGGGCCCTCTACGCCCACCTAGACGATGATCTGAGTGGGCCGGTGGTCCCCGGGACGACCGGCCGCCACCCACTTCCGATCCGCTCCATCTTCGGCGTCACGCTCGGCCGTTGGGGGATCGAGGCCAATACTCAAGTAGTGGTCTTCGACGATCGAGGGGGTGCGTTCGCATCCCGCTTGTGGTGGATGCTGCGCTGGGTAGGACATCGAGCCGTCGCCGTGCTCGATGGCGGGATCACGGCCTGGAGTCAGGACGGCCATTCGCTGGCGCCGGGTGCGAAGCCCGGGAAGATCGGGGACGAAGGCGCGTCGGTGAGCTTTATGGTGGGCGAGCCCTTGGTCGCCGCGGTCGAGGCGAGCGAAGTCCTCGTTGGGGTCGGCGATCCCACCCAGGTCTTGCTCGATGCTCGCTCGGGTCCTCGCTACCGAGGAGAGCAAGAGCCTACCGATCCGGTGGCCGGTCACATCCCGGGGGCTCGTAGCGTGCCCTGCATGGGCAACCTCGGCGAGGATCGTCGCTTCTTGCCGCCCGAGCAATTGCGCGCTCGCTTCGAGGAGCAACTAGGCGGGGCCGACCCCGCGCGTGCGATCGCCTACTGTGGCTCGGGGGTCACCGCCTGCCACGATCTGCTGGCCATGGCCCACGCGGGGTTGCCTCTGCCGCGCCTATATCCCGGGTCGTGGAGCGAGTGGATCACCGATCCCGCACGACCGCGGGCCATGGGTGGCGAGGGCTAAGCGTGGTGAGCTCAAGCCTCGGCGGCGGAGCGGCGCAGTACGAAGTAGATCGGTCGTCGATGTCCGCAGCTGCCGCAGCGCATGTGGGTGACGCGGAGCCGCTGTTGTCCCTCGCTGTGGACCGTGTGCTCGTCGACATGGGCTGGGCCCGCGCAGCGCGGGCAGGGCAGCGAGGTCGCGCGTGGCTCGATGACCGCGGCCGAAGCGACCTCGATGGGGTGAGCGGGGCTGCCGCCCGGGAGGCGAGCCTCGCGACGGCTCCGCATGCGCTCGGCCTCCTCGGCCTCGGCCTCGGACTCGCGTGCGCGCTGCTGGGCGCTGGCCAATTGCCCCACCAAGAACACGACCCATGCCACCACGGCGAACACCGCCAAGCCGAGGCCGATCTGCAGCATGGGCACGGCGCCTAGCATGGCAGCTATGGCGAGCCCGGTCACGCCACGGTGCTGCGGCTCGCGACGTGGCACGAAGACGCCGATCGGAGGTCATCCCGTCGGCGCGCGATCACTCCGAAAGCCGCGGTCGCGGCCGGATCGGGGCATCGGTCTCTCGGAGCTCGCGCAGGAAAGTGAGCAGATCGCCACACGCCTCGAGCCGGTTGGAAGGCTCCTGATCGAGGTAATGCTCGAACTGACGCAGCTGGGTAGTGATCCGGGCCAGGTCGTCAATGGCCAGCTCCACGAACACCGTGCGGGCCAGCTCCAGGGCGAGGGTCCGGGCGAGCGTGCGAACATGATCGAGTGCGTCGCGTAGCTGAGCTTCGATCTGTGTACGCGCATCACTGTCGAGCAAGTGCTCGAAGGTGTTGATCATTCGTTGTTTGCTTTGCAGCGAGGCGATCGTGCGGTCGCGATCACGGAGGGCGTCGTAACGACCCTCGAGTTCTTCCAGGGGAAGCATCGGCCAGTGATGGTAGCAGTGTCCGATGCGCGAACGTGCCCGTGGCCCCCGGCGGACCGGCCTGCATGGGGCCAAATGACACATGACCGGTCCGGGGTGTAGCGTGATCGCACCTGCGCTGAGCCTCCGTGCCCGTGGTATAGGATCGATCACCGGTGCGGATCCGACAGCTAGGGGGCGCGGCGGCATTCTTGCTGATGGGATGCTTGGCCCCCGAGGCGCTGAGCGTGGGGGCGTACTCGGGCGGGAGCGGGTCCGCGACGGGCGA
This sequence comes from Myxococcota bacterium, assembly GCA_039194325.1. GTDB lineage: Bacteria > Myxococcota_A > Polyangia > Nannocystales > Nannocystaceae > Paraliomyxa. Next base: position 137,396 of record JBCCWC010000001.1, on the reverse strand, counting down.
GGGAGGGTCGGCTGAGGGCACCACGGCGGGGGGCAACGGCTCGGTCACCGAGACCGAGACCGAGGGCGAGACCGAGGGCGAGCAACCCCCGGAGGGCTTCGACGGCTCGTCGTGCGAGACAGTGGAAGAGTGCGTTTCGAGCTTCGACTGTGAGGAGGTCCGCTGCGAGGACGATCGCTGTGTCTTCGAGTTCCACGACGAGCTGTGCGAGCCGGGGCTCACGTGCACGCTGGGGGGCTGCACGTCGATCGGCACCCCCTGCGAGGAGCGCTACGAGGGGGTCCTCATCTGCGACGGCTTCGAGCAGGGGATCTCGCCGCAATGGACCAGCGTCACCGTGGTCACCGACGCGAGCCAAGCCAGCCAGGGCGCGATCTCGGCGCGGGTGAGCGCGCTGCCAGGCGAGGGATCGATGCTGCGCTTCGGGCTCGACGAACCCCTGGTGGAAGGGATGCTGGCGGTCCGCAGCTACGTGCGAGTCGACGATATCAGCACCGTGGATCCATGGGGGATCCACCACGAGCTGATGCAGATCCCCTCGCACCCGGACATGCGGATGTCACTCGACCTTCGGTCCGAGGGCGGCCTGATGGTGGTCAACAAGGTCGGCAGCCTCACCGAGGTGGGCGGAGGCCTGGTGACCTCGGGGCAGTGGCACTGCGTGGAGCTCCGCGTCACGATCGACGATGTCGAGGGGACGGCCGAGGTTCGGGTGGACGGCGAGGTGGTGCTGGCCGAGGAGCCCGGGGATACGCGTCCGGCGGAGGGCTTCGGGCGGGTTGGGATCGGGGTGCTGCTGCCGCCCCAGGCGGTGGGTCCGGTGGAGCTGTCTGTCGACGACGTAGTGATCGCTACCGCGCCGATCGGCTGTGACTGATCGCGGAGCTGGTCACTCGTACTCGATGCCGCAAAGTAGTGCCGCGTTGAATACGGCACTACACCACGCGTTCACCGAGCGGTGCGCAAGGTGCGATAGCATCGATGCGCTTGTCCATGGCGACGCTCAAGAACACCTTCACCAAGCAGCGGTTCCCGCTGGCGACTCGCACGCTGGTCGGTCGCCTGACCACCTGCCACCTGCAGCTATCCAGCGCCCAGGTCTCGGGGATCCACGCCGAGATCGCCTGGAACGGGGAGCGATGGACGGTGCGCGACTTGGGCAGCAGCAACGGGACCACGCTAGACGGCCAAGCCCTGGCCCCCAAAGAACGCCGAGCTCTGCTGTACGGGGCACAGATCCAGTTCGGCGCCCCCGAGAACAGCTTCGACGTGATCGACGCGTCCCCTCCGCAGCTGGTGATCACCAGCTCCGACGGGAGCATGCAGCGCGCCGAGCGTGGGCTCTTGTGCCTGCCCTCCGAGGACAACCCGAAGTTCACGCTGTTGGAGTCGGCCGAGGGAGGTTGGCTGCTCGAGACCGAGGAGAGCCTCGCGGCGGTCGTCGATCAGCAAACGCTCGTGGTGGACGGCCGCCAGTGGTGCATCAACCTGCCCGGCGAGGTCAAGGCCACCGAGAAGCTGCGCGACGTGAGGATGAGCGTCACCCTCATTGGCCTGAACTTCCAGGTCAGCCGCGACGAGGAGCACGTGGCGATCGGGGTCCGTCAGGGATCGCGGGTGATCCCCCTCAAGGCCCGCGCTCACGATTTCTTCCTGCTGACCCTGGCCCGGGCCCGCATCACCGACCACGAGCAGCCTGGGCTGCACGACTCGGAACACGGGTGGGTCTACCTGGACGACCTTGTCCAGCGCCTGCAGGTCGACCGCAAGCGGCTCAACCTGTGGATCCATCGCGCCCGCCGACAATTCGCCGACGCGGGGGTGCTCGACGTGGCTCGACTCATCGAGCGGCGCCGGGGAGCGGACCAGATCCGGCTGGGGATCCCGCAGCTGGAGATCGCGCATGGCTGACCCACGCGTGGGTGGCGGCTAGGCGCTGCCTTCTTCGTCTGAACACGAATAGCTCGTTGACCTCTTGTGTCATTCGTTCCTCTCGTGAGCGACGAGCTCCTATAAGTATAGCTTCAATCTTGTTTAGACCAGGGCGCTTTGGATTTCAGCCCAGTTCAATTAGTCAGGCCACGCCTGCTCGACCAACACGGCCAGCTCGCGGGCGTTGCGGGGTCGTCGCTCGGGATCCTTTTGGAGCGCCCGCACGATCACCGCCTCGAGCCGGTCGAGATCCTGACCCACCGGCAGGTACCGGGACGGAGGCACCACCTCGGCCCCGGTGTGCGCCTGCATCCACGCTATTGGGGTCCGCTTCCAATCCTCGACCACGCCGCTCACGGGTCGGTCGGCGACGAAGGGCGTGCGCCCGGTGATCAGCTCGTAGAGGATCATGCCCAGGCTGTAGATGTCGGCGGCCGGGGTCAGTGCCATGGTGCGCATCTGCTCGGGCTGCGCATAGTGGGCGGTGCCCACGAGCATGTGGCTGCCGGTGGCGTCATAGCCGATCACCGAGCTGCCGTCCCACGATCGGGCAAGGCCGAAGTCCAGCACGCGGGCGCGGACCTCCTTGTCGATGAATACGTTGGCCGGCTTGAGGTCGCGGTGCACGATCCCACGATCGTGGGCCTCCATCAGCCCCAGGCAGCACTGGTGGATCACGTGGCACGCCCACGCGGGATCGAGCAGGTGATCGAAGTCGTGCCAGCGATCCAGCGGCCGCCCGTCGAGTAGCTCCATTAAGATGTAGATGTGGCCGTCACGACGCAGCCCGCAGTCGTAGATGCGGACCGAGTGAGGGTTGGTGAGCGTCCGTAGGACCGCCACCTCACGCAAGGCTCGCTGGGCGGCGTCTGTCTCGGTGACCGGGGCCAGCGAGAGCTTGAGCGCCACCGGCTCGGCAAAACGCGGCGCGGCAACCTTGTAGACGTGGCCGAAGCTGCCCGAGCCGAGATGCTCGAGGATCTCGAAGCGACCGTAGCGTTGTCCGGGCTTCATCGGCACGGGGTGAGGACCTCCGACCCAATGATAGTGGCGTGCGCGACGACGCCCATTGATCGTGGTGGCTACAACAGGCGCCACTCAAAGCCAACATCGAGATTCGAATCGGCCACGGTCGTAGCCACCTACGTGACAAACGCGTGCCAGGGCTGGCCACGACAGTAGCCAGTGAGCGTAGTCCCGCCTCAAATCACGGGAATTCGGGCGTTCGGGTAGGGATGAGCGTTGGCACGGTCGTCGCATACGGGCGAGCACCCCTCCCCGAACGGGAAGGAGAATGATCATGAGCATCTTCACCATCTTGACGTACGCGATGTTGATCCTGGTCGTGGCCTCCGGAGGCGCGGCGCTGATCGACGAGCTTCGCATCCGCAAGGACCGGCGCTCGCCGAAGCCGCGCTTCTTGCCCGCGCAGACGCGGCGCGTGCTCGGACCTCACGCCTGAGCGGAGCCCGTGTCGGGTCCCGTGCGGGACCTTCATGCTCACGACTGAACGAACCGAACCGTCCTACTGCCGACCCCGCGATGTGCCCCCGAGGCCATCGCGGGGTCGCTACGTTGGGCGCTCGTCGGCGACGAGCCCCGACCCGGCTCGCGCGTCAGCGGATCCTCGTCGTCGCAGCGACGGGTCATCGTCGGGGCGCCCTTTGAACGGGGACGTCTGACGTGAACGAAGCGGCTCGCGAGCCGCTTACCGAGCGGAATCGCTCGGCGCTCATCCTCCGCGTACGAGGCCGCGCCAGGGGTAGAGGCCGGCCTCGTCGAGGCTGTCGCGGATCAGGCGGCGCGAGGTCTGGAGCTGCTCGGCGGCGTGGGTGAAGTTGCCCTGATTGCGGGCCATCGCGAGCACGGCCAGCAGCAATCGCACTCGATCATTGGTGCTGCGTAGTGTGGGGAGGTCGCTGTGGGTAAACAACGGTAGTCCACACAGCACCCACGACAGCCAACCTTCCACGTCCAGCTCCGTGGCCACCGGGGGAAGGCGATCAACGTTCTCGGCGATAGTCTGGGCCTGAGACAGCACGCGTGACGGCAGGGGCAGTCGCTCGGCAAGGGCGGCGGTGAGCTCGGAGAGGGAGACGTCGCAGCGTGGAGGAGGAGATGGGGGGAGCGATAGTGGGCGACGTGCCATGCGAGGTAGGATGATCCCTGACCAGATCTTTACCCCACCCTTATGATGGAGAACAGGTGCCCATTATACGGGTGAGGTTTGAACGGTGAGATACGGTCGGACATGGCCGTGGACGCGGTCGATCCCGAGGCACTACGCGCACGCATTGCGTCGCGCATCCGAGAGATCGCCAAGCGTCGCAATCTTCCCCTCAGTCGCCTGGCCGATCGGGCCGAGGTGAGCCGAGCGCATCTGTGGGAGGTGTTGGCCGGACGTCGAGCGCCTACAACGGACATCCTATCCCGACTGGCGACCGCGTTGGATGTGGATCCGGTCGCGTTGGTTCGACCGTATCGAAAGAGGGACGACGGCTAGATGGAACATTTGGGTCCACTTTGGCTGCTAGAGTACTCTTCGTGTCCGAATTCGGCGGTTTTGGATCCGATGGGTCGGGCGCGGACGGGACGCGATACGCTTCCGCTCGGGCGGGCTTGAGGCCGGCCGGGTTCGGGCCGCCCGGCTTCGCTACGTCGGGCCCGGGCTGAACCCCACGGCGCCGGGCAGGCAGGCGCCGCCATCGGCCACGATCACGGCGCCTGTCACGAGGGAGGCGGCGGGTGAGGCCAGGAACAGGGCCACGTCGGCGATCTCGTCGATCTTCCCGAATCGGCGCAGGGGGATCGTCGCGGTCACCCGCTTGACGTGCTCGGCCGGAAGCAGCCGGGCGATCCCCTCGGTCTCGCCGACAGGTCCCGGGGCGATCCCGTTGACGCGGACCCCCGCGGGCCCCCACTCGAGGGCCAGGGTTCGGGTGGTCGCGTCGACCGCGGCTTTCGCGGAGGAGGCGTGCACCTGGAGCATCGTGGCGCCGTAGTGGAGGGTGGCCGAGATGTTGATGATGCACCCGCCGGCATGGAGGGCCCGCTCGTAGGCGGCGCGCGAGACGTTGAACGTGCCCACCGCGTCGATGTCGAGGACGGTGCGGAAGCCGTTGCTCGATAGCTGGGCCGCCGGGCACAAGAAATTGCCGGCCGCGCCGTTGACCACGATCTGTAGGCCTCCGGCGCGCTCGATGAGGTCATCGATCACGCCTTGCATGGCCGCGTAGTCGCGCACGTCCCCGGGTAGGGCCCAGGCCTGGCCGGGGCCCGCCTCGTTCATCTCGGCCGCGGCCGCTTGCAGGCGGTCGGCCTTGCGACCGACCAGGCCCACCTTGGCGCCGTGGGCCACGAACGCGGCCGCGATGCCCTTGCAGATTCCAGAGCCACCGCCGGTGACCAGGGCCACCTGACCGTCGAGGAGATCGGGTCGAAAGGTACTGTGCATCGCGGTGATGGTAGCCCCAGCCGAGCCGCCATCCGTCGCACAAGCGCTCCTGAGAAAACCCCGGCTTTTCTGGCTCAACCGGCCGGGTTGGGGTTGATCTGCCCCGTGGACGCTCCGCCCAGGTAGGCGTAGCTGTTGGCGAGGCCGTAGCCCACCACCACCACCGAGAAGGGATCGATGCCGTCGAGGCTGTGCACGCCGTCGTCCACCGGCACGCGCGCGACCTCGTAGCCGCCGGCGGCGGGGACGAACGCCTCGTCGGGAACGAGCTCGTCGTCGAGCGTGATGGGCGAGCCCTCGGGGCGGGTGAGCACCAGGTAGTCCTCGGGCCACTCGCTGGGCACCAGCACGACGTAGCGGGGCAAGAACTGCTCGACGGGTGAGAGCTGGACCATGGCCGGATCGCCCTGGGTGCTGCCCTCGAGGTTGCCCCAGCCGGTGACGTAGTTGACCACCGCCGCAGGGCGACTGGTGTGCACCAAGAAATCGCCCGGCTCGTCGGTGCTACCTCCGGCCAAGAACTCGAGCTTCTCGCCGCGCTGGAGGACCGCGGGCGTGGCTGGGAGCCCGGTCACTCCGGGGGGCGCGGTGATCTCGACCACCGTGTCGTCCTCGCTGGCGTAGATCTGCCACGCGGAGGGCTCGGGCGGATCCTGCCGGGGTGGCACCCGGCTCGCGAGGAAGGTGGTGCCCCAAAGCCGCAGACCGGAGAGCTGCTCCTCTACGTGGTCGCAGGCGATGATGGCGTTGGGGATGTTGGCGCACTCGTGGCCCGCGAACACGGCGACCGGGTGGCCGGCGTTGCTGGTGACCACCGTGCCCGAGATGTCGAGGCCGCCCACGGCCACCATGATCTCGGCCACGTCGCCCTCGTCGAGCTCGAGGGTGATCGGGTTCGACGGGCTGCCGGAGGAGACCCCCGGTCCGGCCGCGGTGGGGACGCTGGGGGTGACCTGGACATGGGTGCCGTCGAACGCGGCGGCGATGGTCACGTAGGGTTCTCCTACGCCGGTGGGCCACTGCACGACGTGCCCGATGGTGTCCCAGCTGGTGACCGGGTAGAGCATGGAGGCGTCGGAGCTGGCGGCCGCCGCGACCAGGGGGCTGAACTGGTAGGCGATGACCGGGACGTCCGAGGTGATCCGATAGGCCCCGCCCGAGTGGATCCCGCTGCCGTCTTGATGAAGATCGGGGAGCTCGAAGGTGTGCAGCGCGAGGGGCTCGATGGTCACCGGGCCCGCCATCGACTGCCACGCGCCGTTGGCCTTGCGCTCTACGATGACCCGAGCGCTCTGGGCATTCTGTACGTTGGAGATCCCCACCGCGTACTGATCGGTCTCGGTGCCCGAGCCGATCCCCCCGGCTTGGTCGAGATCGACCGCGAAGAACTGGCAGCCCACCGTGGTCTCGGCGGCCGCCGCCTGGCCGCAATGCTCGGGGATGATCGGGCCGCTCGTGCCGCCTCCGCCGTCGGGTTGGGTGCCTACGTCGAAGTACACCTCGGGGTCGGGCTCCGGCGGCTCGGTGGAGTCCGAGCCACCGGTGTCCGCAGCGTCGCTCGGGTCGCGGCCGGTGCTCGCGTCGTCCCCCGAGTCGGTGTCGCGAATGCCGGGGTTGGTCGACGCGCCCGCGGTTGCCTGACCGAAGGTCGCCAATTCCTGATCGACCGAGGCCGAGCACGCGACTGTCAATCCGGTCAGGATCGATCCCACCGAGCGCCACATCGACCCTCAGGATGACATCCATCGCGCCCAAGGGCGGCAAGAAACCACGGGGTCGATGCGTCCCGTGATGAATCGGTTGCGCGATCCTAGACCCTTGCGTGCACCCTGGTGCGTAGATCTGTCGGGGCGGTTACAGTCCGGCCCAGTCGTTGTCATGCGTACTCTTCAGATCGTCTGCATCGCCGCGCTCGCCCTCGGTTCCGCTAGTTCTGTCGGTTGTGCGAGTCGGAGCGCCCTGACCACGGGAACCTCCCTCGAGCTGGAGCGAGTTGTCCTCTATCGGAACGGGATCGGCTATTTCGAGCGCCAGGGGCAGGTCGACGAGTCGATCCTACGAATTCGCGTGCGCCGCGATCAGATCAACGATCTGCTCAAGAGCTTGACGGTCGTCGACCAGGACGGGCAGGCGGTCAGCGTGTCGATGCCGCTCGATCCCGAGACCTGGGCCAACGCCGCCCTCTCGGCCCTGGCCCCCGGGCGCGGTCGGCTCGCCGAGCTGCTCGATGGTCTACGCGGCACCGAGGTCAGCCTACACACCACGCTGGGTCGATTGCGTGGCCGCGTGGTGCTGGTCGAGCGGATCGTCGACGAGCCCGACCCCGACGAGCGAAGCTGGCCGCGCAGCGGCGGCGGCGGCGGCCAAGGGCCGTCCCAGCGCGACTACAAGGTCACCTTGATGCGCGGCTCCGATCTCCGTGTGGTGCGGCTGTCCAAGGTCCGCGACGTCACTCTCCACGACGGCGACCTGGCGATGCAGCTACATCGGCGTCTCGACGCCAGCTCGGGCGAGGGCATGTTCCAGCAGGTCGAGGTGGCGATCCGGCTCATCGGCGCCAAGCGCCACGACGTGCGGGTTAGCTACGTGGTCTCCGCCCCCATGTGGAAGCCCACCTACCGGGTGGTGCTCCCCGAGGACGGGCCGGGTCCGGCGCTGTTGCAGGGCTGGGCGGTGGTCGACAACACCAGCGGCGAGGACTGGACCGACGTGACCCTGGGCTTGACCTCCGGCGAGCCGATCGCGTTTCGCTACGACCTGCACACTCCGCGGACCGTGCCCCGCAGCGATCTGACCGAGGCCGGCGTACGCAAGCGAGCCACGGTGGCCATGGGCGAGACCACCTATGGCGATTTCGACGACGACGCACAGCTGGCCGAGGGCGAGGAAGAGTTGATGGCGGAGGCCTACGACATGGACATGGAGATGGACATGGGCGGCGACGCGCCCATGGGCGGCATGGCGCGCCCCTCCCCCAAGAGCAGCAAGAGATCCAGCAAGAAGGCCCGCGTGAAGGCCAAGGGGAACGCTGAGCTACGCAACCGCCGCGACAAGGACGGAGCTCTGGGCCTGTCGGGCACCGGCCGGGGCGGAGGCGGGGCTGCGCCGGCCGCCCCACAGTCGGAGACGGCCCAAAGCGCCGTCGATCTCGACGCCCTGCGGCGCAGCACCCTCGCCGACGCGCGGGCCAAGCAGGTCAGCGGCATGACCCGCTACGACCTCGACGAGCCGGTGACCGTGCCCAACGGAAGCTCCACCATGGTCGCGATCCTCAACCAAGACGTCGACGCCGAGCAGACCTTCCTCTATCGGCCCGGGGGCGCCGGGATCGGCTACGACGCCAACCCCTACCGGGTGGTGCGCTTTGTCAACAGCACCCCCTTCGTGCTCGAGCCGGGCCCGATCAGCATCTACACCGGCAACAGCTTCGTCGGCGAGGGGCTCAGCGAGGCGGTGAGCACGGGGACCAGCGCCACCATTCCCTTTGCCGTGGAGCCCAGCATCCTGGTCAGCTCCAAGGCCAAGTACACCGGGGGGCAGATGCAGCTATTGCGGATCTCCCGAGGGGTGCTCGAGGTGGAGAGCTTCTCGCGCACCACCACCACCTGGTCGGTCAAGGGCAAGAAGGCCGAGCAGTCCTACCGGGTGCTCGTGCGCCACAACAAGGCGGGCTGGAACTACGAGCTGGTCGATCCACCCAAGGACACCGAGGTGCTCCCCGACGCGTATCTCATCCCGGTGACCGTGGCCAAGGGGCGCACCGAAGGCAGCCGGGAGGTGGTGGAGCAGACCCCCTCGCAGACCACGATCAGCATCTGGGACGGGCGGGCGCTCGGGCTGCTCGAGACCTTGGTGGCCTCGGCCGAGCTCACGCCGGATCTCAAGACCAAGATCCAGCCGGTGGTGGACCAGCGGCGGGAGATCGGGCGGATCGACACCGAGATCGAGGGGCTCAAGCGGCAGCAGATCGAGCTCAATCAACGGGCGGGTGAGACCCGCCAGAACCTCGAGGCGATCAAGAAGGATCCGGCCGCCAGCGCGCTGCGCAAGAAGCTCAATACTCGGCTCGACGAGTTTACCTCTGAGGGGGACCGCCTTGGCCGGAGGATCGTCGAGCTGCAGAGCCAGCGGCTGGAGAAGAAGATCGCGCTGGAGGATCTGCTGGAGAACCTCGAGCTGACCACCCCGCGGTCGCGTGAGCGTGCGTCGGGGTCGGACAAGAAGTAGGCCGGGTCGATCTTCATAGATCGCAGGTGGCGAGTCATCCCACCTCCCACCTCGCGCTTGATGGCGGGGCGAAGTCGAGCCGAGGGCGGCCTCAGAGCCGCCGTGCCCACCCCCGTGCCCACCCCCGTGCCCGCCTCGTGCCCGCCTCGTGCCCGCCTCGTGCCCGCCTCGTGCCCACCCCCGTGCCCGCCTCGTGCCCGCCTCGTGCTTGGTTGCGCTGTGCGGTGGTGAGAGCATGGTCGGGTAGCACGTGGATCCGGGGTCGAGAATGGACACTACGGAAGAGCAGGGATTCGAGCAGGGGCAATGGTCGCCGCCTGCGGTGGTCGTCGAGCTGATCGAGCGGATCATCGGCCGCGACCGGAGCCGCGGTGACGAAGACGAGCTGCGTCGCCTTCGGATCGTCGTCGGTGCGCTGCTGATCATCCTGAGTTTGATCGTGCTGGTGATGGCGGCGTACCTGCTGCTCGGAGCCTGGCGTAAGTCTACCTTCCTCTTCATCGCAGGGCTGGGGGTCGGCATGCTGCTGGGGCTCGTCCGCCTCGGCGCCTCGTCGTTCTTGGTGGCGAACCTGATGGGCGGACTGTTGATGGTGATGATGATCGTCGATGCGATCAACTACCGGGGGATCCGGGGGGTCGCACCCTCCACCTTGCAGCTCGTTCCCGTGTTGCTCGCCTTGACCCTTGGTGGTCGGAGCGGCTGGGTCTGGGGAGCGATGAGCGTCGCGGCCAATTTCTTGATCGCTGTGTGCACCGAGGTCGACCTTACCGAGGTACGGGTCGATCTCCTGGCTGTGATCTCCAACACGACCATCATCGTCGGGTCCGTCCACGCGTTCGACTTCATGCGCCGGCGTGCCCTGTCGCGGGCCAACCAGGCCCGCCAGCGGGCCGAGGAGGCCGCCAAGGCCAAGAGCCGCTTCTTGGCCAACATGAGCCACGAGATCCGCACCCCCATGAACGGGGTCCTCGGAATGCTGGGGCTGCTGCTCGACACCAAGCTCGACGAGCGCCAGCGCGACTATGCGCAGACCGCCCACTCCTCGGGGGCCTCCCTGCTCGATCTGCTGAGCGACATCCTCGACTTTTCGAAGATCGAGGCGAAGCAGATGAACCTCGACAAGAGCGCCTTCGACTTGCGCGCGCAGGTCGAGGACGTGCTCGACCAGGTGGCCCTGGCCGCCGACTCCAAGGAGATCGAGCTGATCGCTCGCTACCTGCCCCCGACCCCCACCCACGTGGTGGGCGACAGCGGGCGTATTCGGCAGATCGTGCTCAACCTCGTCAGCAACGCCATCAAGTTCACCGACGAAGGCCACGTGCTGGTGTCGGTGGAGCACGAGCCCGATGGCGACGGTTCGGTCTGGTTTCGCTTCGAGGTGCAAGACACCGGGATCGGGATCCCCACCGAGCGGCAGGACATGATCTTCGAGCAATTCCAACAGGTCGACATGTCGACCACCCGGGTCTACGAGGGCACGGGCTTGGGCCTGGCTATCGTCAAGGAGCTCGTCGAGCTCATGGGCGGGCAGGTGGGGCTAGACAGCGAGCTGGGGATAGGCTCCACCTTCTGGTTTAGGATCCCCCTGGAGATCGGTGAAGGGGGCCCTTGTGCGGTGAGCGTGCCACAGGACATCACTGGCCTTCGGTTTCTCGTGGTCGACGATCACCTCGTCAATCGTCGGATCCTGGCCGAGCAACTCTCCCACTGGGGCCTGAGCGCACAGTCGTGCGAGTCGGGGTCGCAGGCGCTTACGCTGCTGCACCAGGCCCACGCGGCGGGCGAGCCGTACCATCTGGCGATCCTCGACTATCACATGTCTGGGCACATGTCTGGGCACATGCCTGGGCACATGCCTGGGCACATGCCCCAGATGGACGGCCTGGAGCTGGCCCGTCGGATCAAGGCCGAGCCGACGCTGCGCGACACGGTGCTCGTGATGCTCAGCTCGGTCACCCACCGCGTGGGCCCCGATTCGCTCGAGCGCAACGACTGCGCGGCCTACCTGGTCAAGCCGGTGCACCAGTCCGAGCTGATGAACGCGATCGTCACCGCATGGAATCGACGGGGCGAAGGGTCCGGTCGGGCTTCGGTCGCGGTTCCCATCAGGTACTCGCGGTTCCATGCGCCGGCCCCGTCGTCGCACCGAGCGCGTGTGCTGGTGGTCGAGGACAACGCGGTCAACCAAAAGGTCGCCCAGCGGATGCTCGAGCAGCTCGGGTGTCGGGTCGACGTGGCCGCAGACGGCCGGGCCGCCGTCGAGATGGTGCGCACGATCCCCTACGACTTGGTGTTCATGGACGTACAGATGCCGGTCATGGACGGGCTGGACGCGACCACCGAGATCCGGCATCGCGAGGAGGGATCGGGCCATCACCTCCCGATCGTCGCCATGACCGCTCACGCGCTGGCGACCGATCGTGAGCGGTGCTTGGCGGCGGGGATGGACGACTACCTCACCAAGCCCGTTCGGCGACGCGACCTGCTCCGCGTACTTCGCACGCTCGACGGCTAGGCGGTCGTGGTGACGAACATCCTGCGCCACGCGCTGGCGCGAGGATGATTTCAGGCGATTTCGACCTCTTGCGCCCTCGGGAAAGCCCCTGCATGGTGGGAAGCGGCTACCGACCCCGACCGGCACGAAGCGGCGGGAGGCAGTCGATGATTCAGTGGCTTACCGCCGATCCGCTTCGAGTGAGCTCGACGCGGTCATATTCGATGCAGCGTCGAGACGGTCGACATTGCCGGCCACCCCACTGACCTCGCCCTTGGACTCGCTCGATGATCGACACCGTCCTCACTTTTCTCAAGAGCCACCTCAACGAGCAATTTAGTCGGTATTCCGCGAACTTGGAATCGGCCGAGGACAAGGCGGTCTTCGCCGACACCGCCGCCGATGGCTCGATCACCTTCAAGGAGGGGGCGGTCAACGTGGTGATGATCAACATGGAGGAGGATCGGACGGTGCGCCCCCCCGAGCCGTTTCGCAGCCGGGGCGAAGACGGGGCCACCCGCCGGATCCACCCCGAGATCCCCATGAACCTCTACGTGCTCTTCGCGGCACGATTCGCCGAGTACGAGCAGTCGCTGGTCTACCTCTCACGAGTGATCCACCACTTCCAGGCCCATCGCGTGATCACGCCTCAGAATGCGCCGACCCTGGCCCCGAGCATCGGGAAGCTGACCATGGAGCTCCACACCATGACCATGCAGCAACAAAACGACATGTGGAGCATGCTCAAGGTGGGCTACCAGCCCTCTGCCCTCTACCGGGTCAAGATGGTCGTGTTCCGCGACGAAGATCCGCGCGAAGTGCCTGTAATCGAGCAGATCGAGCGAAAGATCGCCTGATGTCCATGCAGACGGTGCAGACGATGCAGACGATGCAGACGACGGAGACGACTCGACCATGATCTTCGCGCCACTGTTCGAGATCCAAGTATCCCACGGCTACTATGCCGACGGACGCTGTCCGGAGCTGGCCTTCGAGCCCGCCGAGACGACGCAGGCGCTGGCGCACAGCCATCGGCTGGTGGTCAAGCCATGGCCGGGAGGCGTGCGGGTCTTCGTGGGCGTCGACGCCCAAACGAGCCCCCAGATCCCTTTCCGCGCGGGCGCGTCCCTGTCGTTTCGCCTGATCTCGACCCGCCCGGGGCTGTCTCGGTTCACCGACCTGAGCGCCCGCGCTGGCATGGGCGCCCCAACCTACCGCAACACGAGCCTCGCCCCCGGCGCGAGCGGCCCGCTGTCGCTGGAGGACGATCTCACCGCGCGCCTTGGCGCAACCACGTTTGCCAACGTGGAAATCACCGGCCTCGAGGCCATGGACCCGTCAACCGGCCCGCGGGTCTTCGACCTCGGGCTCGCGTCCAAGGTCGCGCGGTGGGCTTACTACGTGGTGACCGATGTCGACACGGGCACCTTCACCATGGTCGACAGCGACCCGGCTCCCGGCGCGACCCCGCTGCAGTTCGACGCGAGTCCCCCCACCGCCACCGATCCCATCGCCGCCGCGCTGGAGCAGCGATATCCGTCGCTCCGGCGCCTGCGATTCCTGAGCAGCGCGCCGATCACCCTGCGGCGAGAGCCCCGGCCGTGGCTCGAGCTCCACCTCGATGGGCTCAGGCAGATCGGCCATCTACCCAACCCATCCCTGGGAGACTACGCCGCCGTGGAGACGACGGTCGAGTCGGTCACCCACTCGGAACCGACCTTCTTCACGCTGATCAGGCTCATGACCCAAGTGGCTTGACCCAAGTGGCTTGACCCAAGTGGCCTGACCCAATGGGCTCGAACCAATCGGCCTGACCGAGCTTTCCTGACCTGACCTTTCCGAAGCTGACCTTTCCGAAGCTGACCTTTCCGAAGCTGACCTTTCCGAAGCTGACCTTCCGAAACTGACCTCCCTCCCGTTCTGATTGTAGGAGACGATGGCTATGTACAAGAGGCCCGGCGTTTACGTCGAAGAGATTTCTACGCTGCCACCATCGGTGGCCGAGGTGTCGACCGCAGTTCCGGCGTTTGTCGGATATACCCAAAAAGGAGGAAGCTACGACCAGGGTCCTCCCATCACGTATATCCCCCAGATCGCCAAGATCTCCACCATGCTGGAATTCGAGGAGATCTTCGGAGGCCCCAAGATCCGTGGCTATAGCGCCACCACCACCGGCACCGGAGACGACGAGCGGCTCGACGCCCTCACTCGCGAGGCGCCCGCCGCAGAGCCGAGCTTCCTGCTCTACCACGCGGTCAACCTGTACTTCAAGAACGGCGGTGGCCCCTGCTACATCGCGACGATCGGCGACTACGACACGACCGTCCCCGCCAAGGCCGCGTTCGAGGCCGGGCTCGCGCTCATCGAACAAGAAGATGAGCCCACCCTCATCGTGCTGACCGACGCGGTCGACCTACCACCGGCCGACTACCACGACTTGGCCCAGAGCGCGCTTGCGCAGTGTGCCAAGCTGCGCGATCGCTTCGTCATCCTCGACGTCCTAGACGACGCGGACGTCACCGGATTCCGCGACGGCATAGGCACGAATGACCTGATGTACGGCGCCGCGTACCACCCCCACCTGCAGACCTCGCTGAGCTACCCGCACGACGAAGCCAGCGTGACGGTCGGCGGCGACACCCTCGCGACGATCCGCTCCACCAAGACCGCGCTCTATAGCGAGATCAAGCTCGCCCTCGCCCAGCAGCGGATCACCATGCCCCCCAGCGCCGCGATCGCGGGGGTCTACGCCTCGGTCGACCGTGATCGCGGCGTTTGGAAGGCCCCCGCCAACGTAAGCCTCGCCTCGGTGGTGGCGCCCACCCTCAAGATCTCCAACGACGCCCAAGAGGGGCTCAACGTCGATCCCACCGCCGGCAAGTCGATCAACGCGGTCCGGGCCTTCACCGGCAAGGGCACCCTCGTGTGGGGCGCTCGCACCCTGGCGGGCAACGACAATGAGTGGCGCTACGTCTCGACTCGGCGGCTGTTCAACCAGATCGAGGAGTCGACCCAAAAGTCGACCGCCTTCGCCGTGTTCGAGCCCAACGACGAGACCACCTGGCTCAAGGTCCGCGGCATGATCGAGAGCTACCTGTATCGGCTGTGGGAGCAGGGGGCCCTGGCCGGCACCAGCCCCGAGCAGGCCTACTACGTCAACGTGGGCCTCGGTCGAACGATGACCGAGCAAGACGTCCTCGAGGGCCGAATGAACGTGGAGATCGGCATCGCCGCGTCGCGCCCCGCCGAGTTCATCGTGCTCAAGTTCACCCACAAGGTCCAGGAGGCATAAGCCCATGGCTCTGTCTAGAGAAGAGATCAAGAATTCCTACCCGCTGCCGGTCTACAACTACCGGGTCGAGATCGACGGCACCGCGGTCTCGTTCGCCAAGGTCTCGGGGCTCAGCATGTCCTACGAGACGACCACCTACAAGCAGAGCCAGACCGAGGGCGGCAAGGTCGGCCCCGTGGTCATGCACATGCCGTCGCAGCCCTCCAACGCCACGGTCACCCTCGAGAAGGGCCTGGTCACCGCCGACAGCATGACCAACCTGTACGAGTGGATCCAGTCGGTCCAGCTCAATCAGGTGGACAAGAAAGACATCTACGTCCGCCTGCTCGACGAGGCCGGGAGCGCCATCATCAGCTGGAAGGTCAGCAACGCGTTTCCCACCAAGCTCGACGCCCCCTCGTTCGACGCCAACGGCAACGACGTGGCCGTGGAGACCATGGAGCTGATGGCCGACGCGGTGATGGTCGAGGTGCTCTAGGCGGGGGCGGGTCTGCGCGGCGGGCAACGGAGCGCAGGCCCGTCCCCGACGCTTCGCGGCGGCGCACGAGCGATCTGGGCGAGAGTGAACGAACATGGCAATCGATGAAGACACCGAGCTCACCACGCCGCCGCTGATGGCGTACAACTTTCAGGTCTCGGTCGACGGCCTGATGATGAGCGTCTCGGAGGTCTCGGGCCTCGAGCTCGCCAGCGAGACCGTGACCTACCGCCACGGGATGAGCGCCTGGGAGGGGGAGCAGCTCGCGGTCTACCACGTAGATCAGTACAAGCCCCTCACCCTCAAGCGCGGCACCATGGCCGCGGGCGACATGTCCTTGTACCAGTGGTTTGCGCAAGGAGGCGCGCGCTCGATGACCGTCAGCCTCTGCGATGCCCACGGCAGCCCCACCGTGGTCTGGCAGATCGCCCGGGCTGTCCCCACCAAGCTCACCCCGCCCTCGTTCAGCGCCGACGGCCGCGAGGTGTCAGTCGATACCTTCGAGCTGATGGCCTCGGGGATCTCCATCATGAACCCGTAGCTCAGTAGCGAAGTCATGACCGACCCGCCCATACTCAGCCACCGCTTCAAGGTCTCGTTCACCCGGTGGATCAACGACGGGTTCCCGCTGGAGACGCACTTCCAGAGCGTCTCGGGGCTCTCGGCGACCATGGACACCACGAAATTGATCGAAGGGGGCCACAACCTGCACCCCTGGGGCTTGCCCGACAAGCTCAGCAACAGCCCGCTCACGCTCACGCGGGGGATGGTGGTGGGGTCCTTCGTCAACTTGCAGATGACGCTAGCGCTCTCTTCTTTTCGCTACATGACCACCGACGTGCTGGTCCAGGTGCTCGATGAGCAGCAGCGACCGGCCGCCGCCTGGTTCTTCTACCGAGCCTACCCCACCAAGTGGAGCACGGGCGATCTAAACGCCGGCAGCCCGGGCGTGGTCATCGACACGATCGAGCTCCAGTACACCCGCATGCAAGTGCTGAAGATCTGAGCCATGACGGTGGAAATTCGCGAAATCATCATCCGCGCCGCGGTCCGTGAGCCCGCCATAGGGCGTCGCGCGGGGCGTGATCGGGCCGAGCTTTCCCGCGAAGACTTCGACCGGATCGTCGAAGCCTGCCTGCGTCGCCTCAACCACCGCCGGCGTAAGTCCAAAGAGAGATAGGCCAGACAAGGAGAGATCGATGCCCCTGACTAGCCCCGGCAAGCTCGAGAAGCTCCAGATCGTCGCCTTCTCCGATCGCGACCGCACCATGCGGATCGGCATGTTCGAGGCGATGTTCAACCCCGAGTCGTTCAGCCTGTCGTACTCGGTGGTCTACGCCAAGGTCGACGCGATGGGCAGCGGCGGCCAGCAGACCAACTTCGTCCACTCCGAGCGCTCTCCCTCGTCGATCACCCTCACCCTCGACGGCACCGGGTACGCCGAGACCGGCTCACCCGGCAGCCAATTGCTGTCGGTCGCCGACCGGGTCGAACAATTGCTCGACCTGGGCGTGCGGGTCAACGGCAGCACCCACGAGCCCAACTTCCTCCGGCTCCAGTGGGGGCGGGGGGTGATCCAGAAGCTCGACTGCCGGATCCGCCAGCTCGAGTGCCGGTACACGCTCTTTGCCCGGGATGGCTCGCCGCTGCGCGCCGAGGTCACCCTGAGCTTCGACGAGGACAAGTCCAACAAAAAGCGCGCCCAGGAGGAGAACCGCTCCTCGCCCGACGTCAGCCACCTGCGGCAGGTGCGGGCCGGAGACACCCTGCCGCTGATGTGCCAGCGGATCTACGGATCTTCCGCCCACTGCACCTTGGTGGCCCGGGCCAACGATCTCGACGACTTTCGGCGCCTGCGCCCCGGGCAGGTGCTCGTGTTCCCGCCCCTCGAATGACGCGACGACCTCGACGCGACTGACTCTCGTTCTCGTTCTCGTTCTCGCTCTCGACCTAACCCTCGACCCCGACCATGACCGTCGTCACCGCCACGATCCTCAGCGGAGGAGCCAAGCTCGACAAGCCCTACGAGGTGATCAAAGTCGAGACGAGCAAGCAGGTCGGCCGAATTCCCCACGCCAGCCTCGAGCTACGCGACGGCGACGTCGCCCAGGGGAAGTTCGCGCTCAGCGATGCGGCGTTCTTCGAGCCGGGCAAGAAGCTCGAGATCAAGCTGCGCTACGAGGGAAAGTCGGACACCACGGTGTTCAAGGGCGTGGTGGTGCGGCACGGCGTGCAAGCCTCCGAAGCAGGCTCGACCCTGCGGGTCGAGCTCAAGGACGAGGCGGTCAAGCTCACCCAGGTGCGCAAGAGCACCGTCTTTCGCGACCAGACCGACGGCGACGTGATCCAAAAGCTCCTCCAGGACGGCGGCCTGCAGGTGGGCACCGTCGATAGCACCCAGCCCAAGCACGCCGAGCTGGTCCAGTACCACGCCACCGACTGGGACTTCATCCTCGCGCGGGCCGATGTGCAGGGCCTGCTGGTCTGCGCCAACGACGGCGCCGTGTCGGCCAAGAAGATGGAGATCCGCGGCCGCGGCTCGCAGACCTTCCGCTACGGCATGGACGAGGTCTACGCGCTCGATCTCGAGATCGACGGCCTGAGCCAGTACAGCAAGATCAAGAGCGTGGGCTGGGACATCGGCGACCAGGCCCCCACCTCGGCCGAGCAAGCCCAAGAGACCTCGCTGTCGCAGGGCAACCTCGACGGCGGCCGGATCGCCGACGACCTGGGGCTGCCCACCGCCACGCTCTCCCAGCTCACCCCGCTGCCGTCGGCCGAGCTCAAGCGCTGGGCCAACGCCCGGCTGGCACGCAGCCGGCTGGCCCTGATCCGCGGCACGATCACCGTGCGCGGGCAGGCCGACATCAAGCCGCTCGACCTGGTCGACCTGCAGCGCATGGGCCAGCGCTTCAACGGCACCGCGCTGGTGACCGGTGTCGAGCACGAGGTGGGCGCCCAGAACTGGAAGACCACGCTCACCCTCGGGCTCGACCCCGCATGGTTCAGCCACGAGGAAGACGTCACCGCCGTCCCGGCCGCCGGCCTGCTGCCCGCGGTCACCGGGCTGCAGGTGGGCATCGTCGACGAGTTCGAGGAAGACCCCAAGGAGGAGCTGCGGGTCAAGGTGATCGTGCCCGCGGTCCACGAGTCGGAGGGCGCGGTGTGGGCCCGGCTGGCCACCCCCGACGCGGGCAACGAGCGGGGCTACTACTTTCGGCCCGAGAAGGACGACGAGGTCGTCGTTGGGTTCTTCAACGACGACCCGCGCCAGGCCGTGATCTTGGGGGCGCTGTTCAGCTCGAAGAACGCACAGCCCGAGTACGTCGGCGACCCCGACAAGGACAACCTCAAAAAAGCGATCGTCACCAAAAAGGGCACGATCATCGGGTTCAAGGACGACGACAACCCCTCGGTGTTCATCGAGACCCCCGACGAGAACAAGATCCTGCTGAGCGACGATGACGAGTGCATCAAGCTGACCGACCAGCACGGCAACTCGATCACCCTCGACAAAGACGGGATCACGATCAAGAGCGTCAAGGACCTCGAGATCTCCGTCGACGGCAAGCTGAAGATCAAGGCATCGTCCGACATCAAGATCGCCTCGGACAGCAAGGTCGAGATCGAGGCGCCCAAGACCGACGTGATGTAGCCAAAAGAGCAGGGCCAACGATGAAGCACATTCAGCTATCGGTGACCGTGGACGAGGCCAACCTGATCCTCGAAGGCCTGGGGCAGCTGCCCTTCGTGCGGGTCTACGAGCTCATCGCCAGCCTCCAGCAGCAAGCCAAGGGGCAGGTGGGCGCCACCACACCAACGCCCGTCCCGACCCTCGCGGCCAGCGGAGACCAGCGCTCGGAGTAACACCATGAGCGAGACCGAGAGTGATTCGAAGGGTGAGCACGGATCGTTCCTGGGCAAGGGCTGGGGGTTCCCGCCCCGGTTTGGCCCCGGCGGCGCCACCGTCGACATGGTCGAGGGGGCCGAGGACATCAGCCAGAGCCTGGAGATCTTGCTGTCGACCGCCCTCGGCGAGCGGGTCATGCGGCCCGACTTCGGCTGCGATCTGAGCGCGTTCCAGTTCGAGCCGGTCAGCCAGGCCCTGGTCAATGACCTGACCGCGATCGTCTCCAACGCGATCGTCTCGTACGAGCCGCGGATCCACCTCGAGGCGGTCGACGTCTCCGACGACGACGCCGTCTTCGGCCGGCTGACGATCCGCGTCGACTACACCGTGCGGGCCACCAACTCTCGCTACAACCTGGTGTTCCCGTTCTACCTGCAAGAGGCCACGCGCCCGGGGGCATGACCATGACCGACTACGCCCTCATCGACGGCGACATCGCCGAGTTCATGCCCGGCTTCGGCATGGCGATCGTCAGCGTCCAGCCCGGCACCCTCGTGGGCAGCGGGCCCGCGACCTACCAGAGCAAGGCCCTGTGCGTCGACGGAGACGAGCGCACCGTGTCGGTGCCCGGCTGCATGTACCTGGCGCCGCCCTTCATCATCCCCGGTACGGGCACCCTCGAGATCGCCTCGCTGGCCGGCGATCAAGTCGCCACCAAGAGCAACAGCGGCGACAAGCCGATCTTGCTGGTGGGCAGCCAGTTCGTCGCCCGCTTCCGCGTGGAGGCGCCGGCCATGTTCCCCTTCCCCCCGGTCCCCGACCCGACCCCCGAGTACTCGGGCCAGGGTCGCTTCACCACCACCAACACCAAGCTTCGGGCCACCTAGCGCGTCTACCATGGCCAACCCAGTCCTCCTCCCCCCGGTCTTGCACCGCGACGGCAGCAGCCAGGCCGCGCGTGCGCCCGCGGCCCTCGACGCGAAGCACGTCGCGATCGACGAGCGCTCCGCCGCCGATCTGCTCGCGTTCGTGCGCGAGTACACCAAGCAGCTCGTCTACCACGGCGATGACGGCACGCCGCAGGGAGATCTCGGTGGACTGCTGGGTCCCGAGCCCGATCTCGACGCGATGGTGGCCTTCATGGCCGATCCGCAGGGGGTGCACGATCGTGAGTCGCTCGACCGGCCGCACCTGTCGCTGCTGCTGGCCTTCCTCGAGCTGCTGCGTCACGCCCAGGGCCAGCTCAACGGGATCACCCGGCGCCACCTCGAGTTCCACTTTCGCACGATCCTCGGCATGACCCCGCGGCCGGCGGTGCCCGACCAAGTCAACGTGCTCGTTGAGCCCTCGCGGGGGACGGCGCAGGTGCGGCTGCCCGCCGGCTCGCGACTCCACGCGGGCAAGGACGACGAAGGCACGCCGCGGATCTACCAGACCGATCGCGACGTGGTGGTCAGTCACGCCCAGGTGGTCGAGCTCCGCTCGGTCCACGTTGAGCGCCAGGCGACCTCGCTACGCGACACTCGGCTCGAGCACGACGACGACCCCGAGGCGGCCATGCTCGCCATGCTCTCGGTGGCCCTGGGCGAGCCCGGACCCGGTGAGCCGCTGGCCCTGGTGCCCGCGGGGCCCGGGGTCGGGGCCGCCGATGCGGTGCTCGACGTGGCCCTGCTGCGCAGCTTTGGCGAGATCGTCGCGTTCGTCCCGGCGAACCTGTTCCTTGAGCTCTACGAGCTACGGGCGGTGCTGCAGCTGCACGAGCAGCGCATCGGCGCCGACGCAGACGCCGAGTGGGCCGAGATCAACGACCGGCTGCAAGAGGCCGCGCGCCAGCGCCTGACCGATCCCGCGTATGTGTTCAGCCCGGTCGATCCGCGTGACTTCGAAACCAACGTCGCGGACGCCCTGGGGGGCACGCCCGATTTCAGCTCGCTGACGGGGATCGACTCGCTCGAAGAGCTCTACCATCAACGCGTCGAGGGCGACGCCGCGGCGTTCATCACCACCGATCTGCACTTCCCTGACGTCGAGTCCTTCGCGCGGATGATGCAGCTGCGGCTGACGATCGAGGGACAGTGGCGGGAGATCAACCGTATACTCGAGCAGGCCGCGCGGCGGCGGCTGGGCGATCCCTCGTATTCGCTGGTCATCACCGATCCGACCGACGTCGACACCAACGTCAGCGCCTCGATCGGCCCCGTCGACTACAGCGCGCTGGTCGAGATCAACGATCCGGGCCAGTGCCAGCAGGCGATCGATCGCATCGAGGACTACTTCGAGCTGTCCGCCGAGGACGTCGCCTTCCTCGCGGCTCGGCTTGACGACACCGCGGCCACCGGGGCCGACTGGGACACCGTGGAGGCGCTGCTGGCGAATGCCTACGCCGAGCGGGTCTACGAGCGCCGCCGCGCCGCGCTGGCGAAGGTACGCGAGGGCAACAGCAGCGAGGGGCAGCGCGTGCGGGCGACCTTCAGCCTGGGCCTGGACCAGCCGCTGGGGCCGGCCACCGCCGTGCAGCTGTACAGCCTGCTCGAGCAGTGGGTCGGCAGCGATTTCGATCGCGCCCTGCTGCTCGAGGTGGCCCACCGGGTGGACACCAGCGCCGAGCCCGTCACCGCCGACGAGTGGGCGCGGATCGACACCATCGTCGAGCTCGCCCAGCGCAGCCGCGAGCGCCTGCCGGTGCCGGTGCCCGAGATCGTCGAGTGGCTCGACATCCACCCCCACACCGACGCCACCGCGGTCACCACCAGCCTGGAGCTCGAGGCCGATCGCGACATCCACCGCTGGAAGACATTCGGCACCGCCCGGGTGCACGAAGACCAGGGCAGCCCGCCGGCGCCGGTGCTGGGCTGGGGCCTGCGGTCGCCGCTGCTGGCCCTTCGCGAGGGCCAGCGCACCATCACGATCACCCTGGGGTTCTTGCCCGACAAGTTCGAGGTCGGACCCATCGGGCAGGCCCTGCCTCGCGATCCGCTCGCCGTGCAGCTACAGACCGCCGCGGGGTGGGTCGAGGCTGAGTTGGTCACCATCGAGCAGGGGGACTACCAGCAGCTCAGCGGAGTCGCGCGCACCGTCGATCCCGCCCTGCCCGCGCTCAGGCTCACGGTCACCCTGCCTCCGCAGGCCGCGGCCCTCGAGGGCCCGTCCGGCTCCGCGCCCGCCCTGCGGCTGATGCTGCGCCCGGTGTGGGACGACGAGCGCAGCCGCTACGTCACCCTCTACGAGCCGCTGGGTGGGCTGACCCTCGACGCGGTCCACATCGCGGTCGACGTGGTCGGGCTGACCTCGCTCCGTCTCGAGAACGACGACGGCACCCTCGACGCCCGCAAGCCGTTCACGCCCTTCGGGCGCCGGCCGACCGTGGGCTCGCAGGTCTTCATCGGTCACCCCGAGTTGGTCGACAAGCGGCTCGACCACGTGCGCTTCCACGTCGACTGGATGCGGGTGCCCGCCGATCTGGCGCAGCAATATCAGCACTACGGGATCAACAACCCCGACCCCGTCGATCCCACGGGCCCCGAGCTGCCCCCGGATTTCCAGGTGCAGATCGATCTACACGACGACCGCCGCGATCTCACGCTCACCACGGAGGCGCCGCTCTTCGACTCTGGCGACGCCCGAGCCTCGCACTCGATCGAGCTGGCCGACGTCCCCGCCGCCGTGCAAGCCGCGGTGCCTGGTCACGCCTACGAGCGCCGTCCGGGCTCGACGCCCGTCGACGACCCCGAGCGGGTCTCCACGTGGGCTCGCTACCTGCGATGGGAGCTGTCTCCGCTCGACTTTCAGCACGACGCCTACCCGGTGGTCGCCACCCTCAAGGCCAATGAGATGTCGGCCGCGGTCGCGGCTGCCATCGCAACGCCACCCCAGGATGGTTCCGCCGTCGACGTGGCCGACTACCAGGTCAAGCCGCCCTACACGCCCACCATCAAGCGCCTCAGCGTCGACTACGGATCCTCGGCCGAGCTGCGGATCACCGAGGCGACCGGCGACGGGGCGCTCGACGTCCTGCATCATGTCCATCCCTTCGGCACGTGCGAGCTGACGCCGGGCCCCGACGGCGTGCCGCTGCTGCCCCGCTACGATCGATACGAGGGTGAGCTCTACATCGGGCTGCGCGACGTGGCCGCCCCGCAGAACCTCTCGCTGCTGGTGCAGATGGCCGAGGGCAGCGCCGATCCGGATCTGCCCGGCGCGGCCGTCGAGTGGAGCGTGCTCAGCGGGGATCGCTGGGTCGACCTGCACGACGGCAGCATGCGCGCCGACGGTACCCGAGGGCTGCGCAGCTCGGGCATCGTCGAGCTGTCGCTGCCGGCGGTGGAGCCTGGCGCCTCCCTGCCCGGGGGGCAGTACTGGCTGCGAGCGGCGATCCCCCGGTACACGGGCAGCGTGTGTGACACGATTGCGATCGCTACCCAGGCCGTCTCGGCCACCTTCGTCGACCAGGGCAACGCGCCCGCGCACTACGACGTGCCGCTGCCGGCCGGCACGATCACCAAGCTGGCCTCCTCCGTGCGCGGCGTGGCCAAGATCCACCAGCCCTACACCGGCTTCGGCGGGTCGCGGCCCGAGCAAGACGCCGCCCTCGACGCCCGGGTCAGCGAGCGGCTGCGCCACAAGCAGCGGGCGCTGACCGTGTGGGACTACGAGCGCTTGGTGCTGCAGCGCTTCCCCCAGATCTACAAGGCCAAGTGCCTGCCTGCGCGCCTCGACGCCGGGGCCCTGCCCTCGCAGGGCGAGCCGGGCAAGGTGGTGGTCGTTGTCATTCCCGACATCCGCAACCAGATCCCCTTCGACCCGTTCGAGCCCAAGGCCCCCGCGAGCACGCTGGCCGAAATCGAGGCGTGGCTTGGCGACAAGGTGCCCGGCTCGGCCACGGTCGAGGTGCGCAACGCCCACTACATCGCGGTCAAGGTTCGGGTGAGCGTGCGTTTTTATGAGGGCCAAGACGAGGGCTACGCGCGCAAGACCCTCAACGACGAGATCAACCGGTTCTTGTCGCCGTGGGCCTACGACGACGGGGTCGACATCACGATCGGCGAGCGCGTCTACGCCAACAGCATCATCGACTTCATCGACCGCCGGCCCTACGTCGACTACGTGTACGGGATCACGCTGTTTCGCAGCGACGACGGCGAGCGCTTCACGCAGGTCGAGCCCTCGGCCCTCGAGGGCTACTACGTGGCCGCCGAGCGGGCCGACGGGGTGCTGGTGGCGGCGCGCAACCACGAGATCGAGATCGGCGCCGAAGGAGAGCTGGCCGAGCGGACCGCGACCGGCATCAACTACATGACGATCGGCGTGGACTTCGTGGTGTCCAAGCCGGGGCTACAGGGCCTGGTGGGGATCGGGTTCATGGGCATCGAGAAGGACTTCATCGTGGGGGGAGACACCACCGCGGCGCCGATCGGCATCGGCCGCATGAGCGTGGCCGGGAGTTTCCGCATCGGCTGATTCACGCAGGGAGGACACCATGGAGATCAACAAACGAGATCGCAGCGCCCTCAAGTCGTACTTCGTGGAGTACGCGCTACCCACCGAGGACAACTTTTCGGAGTTGATCGATGGGATGATCAACCAAAAGGACGACGGGATCGTCAAGCAGCCCGGGAGTCCGCTGAGCCTGCAGGCTTCGGGGGACGGCAGCAGCAACCAGAAGGTGCTCAACCTCTACGAGGATTTCGCCGATACTGGGCCGGCGTGGACGCTGAGCCTGAACCCGCGTAGTAATCCGGGGGATCCGACGACTGCGCGCAAGGGGCTGAGCATCGGCACCAGCGGGGGGGTGAGTCGGTTGTTCGTTGATCACGCGTCGGGGCAGGTGGGGATCGGGACGGTGGAGCCGCAGGCGGCGCTGCATGTGAACGGGGATATCATATGCAACGGAAAGGTGACGCCTGGTGAACTCGAAGCGTGGCAAGAGATCACGCTTGAGAGCGACTTCGAATGGAAGGTGCAGAACGATAGCGCTCCCGAAATCTACGGGACACTTGCGCCCCCGGGGTGTCTCAAGGATTCCAGTGGCATCGTCCATCTTCGCGGGTTCATCAAGCAGAAGAGTGGCTCTGGTAGTATTGCGATCAATAAATTGATCTGTCAATTGCCCAGCGGGTGTTGGCCTCACTACTCGCTGCGACTGCACCCTTACACTGGAGGTACGAGCAATTGTGACATTTGGATCGCTTCCAATGGCTGGATCGTGGCCGGTCATCGTATCCAGCAGGTGGGGTTCACTCTGGATGGCATTAGCTTTCCCGCGAGCCGAAGCACGACTCCGTTGCCGCTCGAGCCGACGATCGGAACCTGATCATGGACATCACGCAAAAAGACCGTAGTGCCCTCAAGGCATACTTTCTCACCGATGCCGTCCCTACCGAGCAGCAGTTTGGGGAACTCATCGACGGCATGATCAACCAGCGAGACGACGGCTTGGTCAAGCAGGCCGGCAACCCGCTGAACATCGAGGCGGCCGGGGATCCCGCGAGCGTCAAGTCGGTCCTCAACCTGTACCGGACATTTGCCGATGCCGATCCAGAGTGGTCGCTGCGGCTCAACCCGCGGGCGGATCCTGCCGATCCGGCGACTGCGCACCGTGGGCTGAGCATCGGGGATCCGAGCGGGGTGAGCCGGCTATTCATCGATCATGCGACCGGTAACGTCGGGATCGGGACGGTGGAGCCGCAGGCGGCGCTGCATGTGGCCGGGGATATCATCTGCAGCGGAACGGTTACAGCGCAAACCCAGCCTACATGGACCGAGTTGGTCGAGGAAGGCACTCTGCAACCGGGAGCGCCTCAGCTCGAGCTGAGGAACGGCTGGGTGCCATCAGCCTCTTGGGGGGCTCCAGGGTTCATCAAGGACAACCTGGGTATCGTTCATCTCAGAGGGTTCATCACGGGTGGAACCACGGCCGATGGCACCACGATCCTCGAATTTCCGCCTGATATCATGGTCGGCCGCTCGACGATCATGCCTACATGGGCTGCTTTGAACTCGAATTCGACCATCAATGTGGTCATGGTCGAGAATAATAATGAGAGTGTGTGTGAACTACAGGTTGGAGGGAGCGTGGGGGTGCATATTACCCTGGAGGGGTGCTCCTTTAGTACACTGTAGGTAAGAACCAGAACGGTGGCAGTCTCGGATCCTCGGTGGACCTAGGACGATCGGCTACGGGTGCAGAGCCGAGTGATACACCGCAGGCACCGACTAACCCCACGAGCTTCGGCTCGCGGTACCACAGCGTCGCACAGGATACGATCATGGACATCAACGGATCGAGCCGTAGTCAGCTCAAGACCTATTTCATCAAACACGCGATCCCCTCGGAGGGCGAGTTCTCCGAGTTGATCGACGGCATGCTCAACCAGCGGGACGATCGGATCATCAAGCCGCCGGACGGCCCGCTAAGCCTGGAGGCGGCGGGCGACGCAGCGAGTCGGCGGCAGGTGCTGCACCTGTACGAGTCATTCGACGACGCCAACCCGACCTGGGTGCTCACGATGAACCCGCGCTCCACGGTGAGCGACCCGGCCACAGCGAAGCGAGGGCTGAGCATCGACGACGCATCGGGTGTCAGTCGCCTATTCGTCGATCACGCCACGGGGCAGGTGGGCATCGGCACGCTCGAGCCGCAGGCAGCGCTGCACGTGGACGGGGACATCATCTGTAGCGGTCGCTTGATTCCGGCGCCGCCCGAGACGGGGCAGTGGGAGGCCATCAGTTTGACGACGCCGAAGTTCTCTTGGATAGAGACCTATTATAATTTATCGAGGCCACAGCCATCGGCATTCAAGGATCCGGTGGGTGTCGTTCATCTTCGAGGTTACATAGGGGCGAGCTCCAGTATCGGCCCTGGTGAGGTTATCGGTACACTGCCGGCTGGGCATTGGCCCGACAATACCCTCCGGATCGTAGTATTTACTCATCACAACGGGCATGATGACATTACAATTCAGAACGACGGCCAGATAATGTCCGGTCACAACCTCCACCAAGATGGCTTTACGCTCGACGGCATCAGCTTCCCTGTTGGTATACCCATGAGCGCAGAGACATGATCTGCCTTCGATCTCGAACGGGCTGACGTGATGAACATCACCACCGACTACGCCGCCCTACGCCGTGAGGGCATCGCCGCGCTTGAGCGCCTGGCCAGCCGCACCTGGACCGACTTCAACGCGCACGATCCGGGCATCACGATCCTCGAGCAGCTGTGCTACGCGATCACCGATCTGGGCTATCGCATCGCGCACGACATCCCTGACCTGCTCGCCGGTGACGCCGACCCCTACGGCAGCCTCTACAGCCCGGCCACCGTGCTGACCACCGAGCCGGTGACCGCGCTCGACCTGCGCAAGCTGGTGCTCGACGTGGAGGGCGTGCGCAACGCGTGGATCGAGCCGGTCGACGACGCCGAGCCGGCCTTCTATCACCACGCGGGCCTCGACCAGCTGCACCTCGAGGCGGGCGGCCCCTCCACGGTGGCCGAGCGGGACAAGACGGCGATCGCGATCCGGGGTCTTTACCGGGTGCTCGTCGAGACCTCCGATCTGCTCGATCTCGACGGCGCGGCGGTGCGACAAGCGGTAGAGCAGCGGCTGTCCGCTCACCGGCCGCTGGGCGAAGACTTCTACGAGCTCCGCTTGCTCGAGCCGCAGGACATCGCGGTGAAGGCACGGATCGAGGTCGCGCCCGGGCAGGACGCCGAGGCGGTGCTGGTGGCGATCTACGAGGCGATCACCGCCTATATGGCCCCCACCGTGCGCTTCTCCACCCTGGGGGAGCTGCTCGCCAAGGGCACCCCGGTCGATCGGATCTTCGAAGGCCCGCGGCTCGATCACGGGTTCCTCGACGACGACGCGCTCGCGGCCATGGAGCGGCGCACTGCGGTGCGGACCTCGGATCTGATCCACGCGATCATGGACGTGCCGGGGGTTCGTGCGGTCCGTGACATCACCGTGTCCAACGGGATCAAGGACGAGCCCTGGTCGCTGACGCTCGACCCTGCTCGGTCCCCGCGCCTCGACCTCAACCTCTCGTCGATCACCCTGATGCGCGAGGGGCTGGCGGCCAGCGTGGATCCGGCCCGGGTCGTGGCGGCCTACACCGCGCGCGCCCAGAAGGCCGCGGTCGCGCGACCGCTGGCCGTGCACGAGCGCGACCTGGTCCCGCCGGTCGGTCGTGATCGTCACCTGGCCGAGTACACCTCGATCCAGCACGACCTGCCGGGGTGCTACGGCATCGGCCCCGCCGGACTTCCCGGCTCGGCCTCGACCCTGCGACGGGCGCAGGCCAGGCAGCTCAAGGCGTACCTGCTGGTGTTCGACCAGCTGCTGGCCAACGCCTTCGCCCAGCTGGGTCACGCGCGCTGCTTGCTGTCGTTCACCGGCAGCGCCGGGCCGACCTACGCGGCCCGGATGATCGACGACCCAGAGCTGGGCCTGCAGCAGGTGCGGCTGGGCGACGCGAGCGCGCACCAGGCCGTGCTGGACTCGATCACCCAGACCACCCCTGATCCAGGCGATCGGGGGGATCGCGACAACCGCTTCCTCGATCACCTGCTGGCGCGCTACGGCGAGAGCTTTGGCGAGTATGCCCTGGTGCTCGCAGGGGCGCTGCCGCCGGGGGAGACCTCGGCCACCGCCAAGCTGGCCCGGGACAAGCGGGCGTTCTTGCAGCAGCTCCCGCGCGTCAGCGGAGGTCGCAGCACCGGGGTCGACGTGATCGGGGCCGAGTGTGAGGACGACGTGTCGGGCCTGCAGCGTCGGCTTGCGCTTGCGCTGGGGCTGGAGGCCAGCCTCGGCGAGCGGCTGGTGGTGGTCGAGCACGTGCTGCTGCGTCCGGTGCCGCAGGATGTCGGCGCCCCGTCGGCGAGCTCGACCGCCGCGGCGCCGCTGCTGACCGCGCCGGCCCAGCCCGATCCCTACTCGCTGCAGCTGAGCGTGGCGCTGCCGGCAGATCCGGTGCGCTTTGGTCAGGTCGACTTTCGCAAGTTCGTCGAGCACACGATCCGGGCCCAGACGCCCGCGCACCTCACCGTGTATGTGCACTGGCTGGCCAACGACGAGTTCAACAACGTCGAGGGAGCCCAGCAGGCGCTGCACCAGGCGCTGCGTGCCCATCGGGCCGACTCGGCCCAGCACCAGGGGCTGCGAGCGGCGCGGGATCGCATGATCGAGCTGCTGAAGGTGGGGCAGGCCTCACCGCTGCGGGATCTACCGGTGCCCGAGCGGCTGATGGTGGTCGAGGGCCAGACCGCGAAGATCTGGGTCCAGCACAGCCAGCGGTCGCGCACCTATGCGCTGTGGCACGCCACCGACGACGTAGCGATCGAGGCACCCGCGATGGCGGGGACCGGCGGGACGATCGTCGTCGAGTCGCCGGTGATCACTCAGGCGCAGAGCTATCGGCTCCGCGTGAGCACTAGCGGCGACGGGCCGTGGGTGTACCTCGGCCAGGTGGTCGAGGTCGCGGTGGGGCTCGACGCCTCGCCGAGCGCCCGGATCCTCAGCGGCACGTGGGCCGATCCTACGAGCGAGAGCCCCAGCCCCACCGATCCTCGCGTGGTCGAGAGCGGGGCCGAGGTGCAGGTGGAGCTCGTGGGCAGCCAACAGGGGGTGAGCTATACGCTGGTGCGGCTGGATGGGCAGACCGTCGCACAGACGCTGTCACCACAAGCGGTGGAGGGCACGGGCGGCACGGTGATGCTACAGACCGAGCCGATCACCGCCGGGGTGGATCTGCGGATCCTGGGCACGCAGACCCCCGAGCCGGCCGGGGGTCCACAGACGGTGGTGCTCGACGTGGTGCTCCCGCTGCAGGTGGAGGCCGGATAGGGGTAACCGCGGGTGAGCACGCACCGGATCATGCGACAGGTCGTCGAGCTCGACGTACCCGAGCGCGCGCTGGCTCGCCGGCTGCAAGATCGCGCCAGCCGGCTACAGCGGGATCGGCTGGTGCCGCTGTTGGAGCGGCTGTGCAGCGAGGTGAGCCCCCCCGACCGGCTCGACCGGATCGATCGAATCGAGCTGGATCTGGGCGAGATCGCCGAGCACGAGTTCGAGCGTCGGTTCGTGGAGCGGCTGGCCCGGGTGTTGGGCGAGGCGCTGCCCCGGCAGATCCGCGAGGGACGAGTGAAGGCTCGCCAGCGGGGAGAGCCGCCCCACGAGGTTCGGGCCGCCCTCGAGACGCTGGAGGTGTTTGCCCGCACCGGCTGCATGCCGTGGTGGGTAGACGCTCGCCAGCCCCGACTGCTGCCGCAGGTGGTCGGGCGACTCGCTGCCGAGGCGCCCGAGCCCACCGCGGCGTTGATGCGCGCGCTGGGTGGATCCCCCGCGGCGCTCGAGCGGCTGGTGCGGGCACTCGATGACGAGTCGCTGACCCGGCTGTGCGGGGTGATCGAGCCGCCCGGGGTTGCTCGGATCTCGTTGGGCCGCTCGGAGGCGACGCCTGGCGGTATGGTGCGGTTGATCGTGGCGCTGGTCGAGGGCAGCGCTACCTCGCTGCGAGCGTCGCCGTCCCGGCTGCGCGTGGCGGCGTGGCAAGGGGCGCTGCACGAGGCGGCATCGCCGACGAAGGGGACGGCGCCGGAGCGGGTCAAGCGGATCTTGGTGATGGTGGCGCTACACCTGAAGACGACATATCGGGCGGTGCTGGAGGGGATCGCCGCAGCGCAGCGGGCCGAGCCGAGCACGATGTCGGCTCCGAGGGATCGCGGTGGTCGAGCGGGGGTGCCAATGATCGAGTCGTTGCTCGCGGAGCTTCCTGGAGGTGCGCAGCGAGCTTCGACGGATACGCGCTCGTCTCGACCGTCGCCGGAGTCGGAGGTCAATGGGAATGGACCCGATGACCCAAGCGCCGAAGCTGGCATGCCCGAGATCGAGGCGCGTCGTACGTTGTCGTCGGAGCCCGAGCACCGTGCGGGAGACGACGTCGCGGAGCGCTCGTCCTTGCGTTCGTCCTTGCGCTCGTCTTCCCGCTCCTCCTCGCGCTCCAGTTCCTCGGGTCGACCACCGAGCCCCACGGCGCCGGACCCTCGGATTGGCTCGGGCCTGTCCGCGATCCCTTCGGACGATGTCCAGGTCCACGACGCCGGCTTGGTCTTGTTGGGTCCGTTCTTGCGTCGTTTCTTCCAGGGCCTCGGGCTGGTCGACGACGAGCACCGGTTTCGTGAGCCGGCCGCCCAGCATCGCGCGGTGGGCCTGCTGCACCACCTGGTCACCCGGGATCCCGTGCTGCTGGAGTACCACCTGCCGCTGGCCAAGGTGCTCTGCGGGCTGGCGCTCGACGACGTCGTGGTCTTTGGCCCGCCCGTGTCCGAGGTCGAGGTCGAGGCCAGTGAGGCGTTCTTGTCGGCGGTGATCGAGCACGCGCCGATCCTCCACCGCATGTCCACCGCTGGGTTTCGGGCCACGTTCCTGCTGCGGACCGGCCTGCTGGGTCCGCGCGACGGCGCGTGGCTTTTGCGGGTGGAGCGGGAGACCTACGACGTCGTGCTCGACCAGCTGCCGTGGAGCTACGAGTGGATCCGGCTGCCGTGGATGGACACCGTGATCCACGTGGACTGGAGGAACGGGTGAAGCGGGTGAAGTGGGCGAAGCGGGCGAAGTGGGCGAAGTGGGCGAAGCGGAGGGAGCGGTCATGAGCAGCCCCGTGCCTTTCGTGTTGCCCGAGGCGCTCGGGCACAATGCGCGTGACCTCGAGCGCGAGCTGGAGTGGTTCGCCCAGGTGCTCGATGTGCGGTTTCGGCTGTACTTCGAGCAAGAAGAGTGCGAGCACACCAGCGTCTTCGAGGTCACGCCGCCCGCACTCTCTGAGTCGCCTTCGGCCTATGCCCAGCTGGTCCGCCGCCTGAGCCTGGGGTTCGCCGAGCGGGTGGCGCTTATCTTGGCCCTTACGCCGCACATTCGGCCGCAATTGCTCGACGTGTTCTTCGTGCGCAACGGTCGGTTCGATCGGCCGTTCACCGAGTTCGGCGGGCTCGTTCGTAGCCCGCGCCACGACTTCGTGCCCACGGGCGAGACGCTGGCGTTCGTGCTCGCCGGGCGGCAGCTGGAGATCCGCTTTGGGCTCGAGCAGCTCTTCGCGCGTGAGCACGCGTTCACGCGCGAGGACATCGTGCGGCTGGTGCCCATGCCGGGGCAGGACCAGGTGCGGCTGCAAGCGCCGCTGCGGATCTCGGAGGAGTGGCTGGCCCGGCTGACCACCGCCGAGCCGCGGCGCCCCGCGTTCGGGGCGGAGTTTCCTGCGCAGCGGATCGAGACGGCGCTCAGCTGGAACGACCTGGTGCTCCATCCGGGGACGCAGAGCCAGATCGACGAGATCATGGCGTGGATCGAGCACGGCGACACGCTGATGAGCGAGTGGGGCATGGCGCCCAAGCTGCGGCCTGGGTACCGCAGCCTCTTTTACGGGCCGCCCGGCGCGGGCAAGACGATGACCGCGTGCCTGATGGGCAGGGCCACCGGGCGGGACGTGTACCGGGTGGATCTGTCGCTGGTGGTCTCCAAGTACATCGGCGAGACCGAGAAGAACCTCGCGAAGGTCTTCGACCAGGCGCAGCACAAGGGGTGGATCCTGTTCTTCGATGAGGCCGACGCGCTCTTTGGCAAGCGCAGCGAGACCAAGGATGCGCGGGATCGGTACGCCAATCAGGAGATCTCGTTCTTGTTGCAGAGGATCGAGGTGTTCGACGGGATCGCGATCCTGGCGTCGAACTTCAAGGAGAACCTCGATAAGGCCTTCGCGCGGCGGTTCGAGTCGGTGATCTACTTCCCCATGCCGCGGCCCGAGGAGCGGCTGCGGCTTTGGCAGCAGGGGTTCTCGGCGCGGGCGCAGCTGGATCCACGGATCGACCTGGGGAAGATCGCGCGGGACAAGGTGCTCTCGGGGGGGGCGATCATGAACGTGATCCGGTACGCCTCGATGCAGGCGCTGCGGCGGGGGGAGAACGTGATCAAGTCGGGGGATCTTCAGCAGGGGATCCGGCGCGAGCTGAGTAAAGAGGGCAAGGGATAGAGTCGCGATCGAGGGACTGTAGACGACATCTCCTAGCCCATCATGACGAATCCCATCCAATTCTCCACCTACGAAGATCGTTGATATGGAACACGCCACTGACTCCCACGAGGCCGCTGAGCACTCGGCACATCATTGCCAACCCGAGTCATCGACGACGGCGTCTCCGGTGGCGATTACTCCGCC
This sequence comes from Myxococcota bacterium, assembly GCA_039194325.1. GTDB lineage: Bacteria > Myxococcota_A > Polyangia > Nannocystales > Nannocystaceae > Paraliomyxa. The sequence continues at coordinate 103,458 of JBCCWC010000001.1, read as the reverse complement.
CACATCGGGCATTGGCTTTGTCGACCAAAGCAATTGTTTCGCCGATGCGATCCAGACCAAGAAAGAGACGCCCAACCGACCCGAAATGCATCCGATCGCCCTCAGCGGTCTCATCGGTACCTCTCAACCTCTTCCTCACCTAGATGTGATTCAGCGTTCGTTTGGTCGCCATAAGATTGGCCATATTCGTGCACACCTCGACAGTAACGCAAGAAGCGCGAACCGCGAGATGGGCGCGATCGCGTACACGCTCGGCTCTCACGTCGCATTTAGATCTTCACCAGATCTCCATACTGCGGCTCACGAGGCCGCGCATGTGGTGCAGCAGGCACGCGGGGTTCATATAAACAATGGAGTTGGGCAGCCTGGCGACCGATATGAACGACAGGCAGACGCCGCTGCGGATCTGGTGGTCCAAGGTCGCTCGGCCGAGGGGTTGCTCGGCGACACGGTGATGACCCCGGCCGGGGGCTCCGACGGGGCGCTGCAGTTCAGCAAGCTAGGTGCCGATACCCACACATTTCGGCGGACGGGCACGCCGATTCTCCCGAGGTCCGTCCTCAATGCGATCAGAAAGATCCCCATCGTTCGGATTCTTGAGCATCACCTTGATGGTGGCGAGAACGCCTACAAGCTCATAGATCAAGCGGGAGAGTTTGTCTCGGATACCGGTGAATTCCTCATCGAAATCAGCAAAGAGAGCCCTACTGGACAAGTCATCAAGGGAATATTGGAAAGAGAAAGCGCCACCAAGATCGCAGAGAACGCATTCTTCTCTCTCCCTGGTCCCCGGCTGGCGAGGAGCCTGGCCGAAGGCAAGTCGCTTCCCGCCTCTCTGGCCGAGGCTTTCTCTGTAACCCGAGTCATCCTCAAAAGTTTCTCTATCAAGCAGTTTTCCCAGGACTTCGAAAAACTCATCGACGACGACGAGGTATTGCCCCACGAAGGCCAAGCCGCGGAGATCGAGTTCGCCACGACCATTCCTACCCCTCTCAAGGTGGTGCACCTAGCGTTGCAGCTAAAGCTTGAGATCGAGCGTGACGACGGCAAGTACAAGCTGAAGACCCAGTCGGGGTTCGGAGCAGGGGTTGGGTTCAAGAAGGGCAAAGCGGGCGTTAGCGCCGACTTGCTTAATATCTTTACTTTCGAAGCAACGTCACCCGAGTCCAAGCGGCTCGTCAAACTACTCGTCGTCTCACTCGAGAAGATGGTACGTTCCTGGGCCGAGTCTCCCCCTGGCGCTCTCGGGCCGCTCATCGAAGCCCTCGACGCGGTCAGAGACTCGCATCTCTACGCAATCTTCAAGAAGCAATTCAATATATCCATCACTGGAGGGCCTTCAGGATATTACGCAAAACAACTGCTCTCCATGGCCGCAACGGGAAAGGCAGACTTCTACGATTTCGATCCCGTCAAACTAATCAAATCGAACTGGAAGAAGTTTGCCGGGCCGATCATCGAGTGGCTCGCCGACATGATATTCCAGGACTATTCCAATAAGTTCAAGATGAAGAAGGGGGAAGGTGCCGAGTCTGTCCAGGAAATAGCGCTCGTCCTGGAAGCTGGTCATGACGCCGGCATATCGGGTAAATTTCACGCCGGGATCGCAAAGAAGGTCGAGACAAAGTACGGAGAAAAGGACGAGCTTTCGAGCTTCGTCCACCTCAAGCTAGAGGCGACCCTCTTCGATGTCCTCGCAGGTGAGGTCGAGCTCAAGAAATCGCTTAATGATAAGAGTGGCAAGCTGAATATCGCGGTCAAGTATACCGGATCTCCGACGAATGTAGTGGCCAATCAGATAATCCATGGTCTCTTGTCATTGATCCGGCTCGCATCCGAAGCTCTCAATAAGGAGCCCGACGGCGACTCAGATGATCAATCTGGGGGCTCTAAGAAGAAGAAGGACGCAGTAAAGTCAATGCTCGCAGCACAATCTGGATTGGATCGAACCATGGCAGAAGAAGGAGCGATCAGTACCCTGGTGAGTTTGGGACTCGCGCGAATCGGCCTGGAAGTTGCTGCGGAGTACGACTTCGCCAAGGGCGAGTGGGAGTTCGGGATCTCCCGCCTGGAGATACTGAATATCGATGAGGTGATTGACGGAGCGAGCGCATTCCGAAAGACGAAGATCAAGCTGAGCAAGGACGACGATGAGGACGAAGAAAAAAGCAAAAGTGGCGCTGCCGCTCAATCTCCCATCGTAATCCAGGTCAGAGGGGCCAGAGTGGAGCTGCCCCTGGGGTACACAGGCGAGGAATCCGTGATTCCGAAGTGCAGATATACGACACAAGGGTTCAAGATTCCCGGCCGAGGAATCCTCTATAATATGAAATTGTCGAGGGTAGGAAAACGTCGAACCTTTGTAGTCCGCGAGCCGGCCAACCATATGCGAGGCACGAAGGCTCCACCGGACACCAGAAAATACTACGGTGATAGGCCCATGCAGTTGTCGGGGCGAGGATAGCTCGAGCGGAAGTTCCGCAAATGTCGCTGACGGTTAGCTAGCTAGCCGAGGGTCTCGCGGGGGAACTCCTGCTCCATGAAGTCCTGCATGCCGCCCGAAAACGGCACGCTCTGCCTGCCACTTCTTCTGCGTTGGCGGAGCACCGCCCCTCCCCGAGCATCCCACCGTCCTACAGCAGATCGAAAATGACGCCGACATCACGCCGCATAGATCAACCCTACCGCTCAGCCGCACTTGCCCATCGCCGAAGCGGGCATGGGAGCACGAGCCGCGGTCATCGAGCAATCCAGCTGAGTCCACCGGCGTATGGCGTCGACATCATCGATCGTGGGCCTAGGCGTGATATCCATGACATCGATGATATCCATGACTTGGCCCATTTTGGGGTGCAGCATGGAGGAAGCCGGTTGCCGCACTTCGACGCTATCCAACGTGCGTTTGGCCGTCACGACATCGGCGAAGCCCGCGCCCACGTCGGCCCGGAAGCCAAGCTGGCCAGTGATGCCATGGGCGCACAAGCCTATACGATGGGGTCGCGGATTGCGCTGCGCACACCTGATCTGTTCACCGAGGCGCATGAAGCGGCGCATATAGTCCAGCAGCGTCGTGGAGTGAGGCTTGCGGATGGAGTGGGACGACCGGGAGATCGATATGAGCAGCACGCGAATGCCGTAGCACGCGCGGTTGTGCGAGGAGAATCGGCAGAAGGACTTCTTGACCGAATACCGGAGGAAGCGGGAGGCAAAAGCAGTGTCAGCACACAGATGTTGTCGCTGTCAAGTGAAGAAGAAAAGCTCTTCGTCCGCGGGGCCGAGGATTGGTTGACGACCCTTCCACTTGCGGAGGCGTACGCGCGCCAGGTATTCGAGGATCATTACCATGTTCATTCAAAGAGCAAGGAATTAGAAGTCCATAACAAGCTGAATAGTAGGGTTTCTGTAGAGGTTGTCCATAGCCGAGTTGTCAGTGGTTTTCCTGGTAGTGTCATAGAACAATCGATGACATTTGGCCCGCTTGCTCGTGCCGATGGTAATACCTTGGGCTTTTTCGAATCCGGCTCTCTTGCCTACAGCGATGTCTCCAACGCGGCTTCTGTGGCCATGCCTGTGATGATCAGAGAGTTGGTTGGCAGTGTTGGTATCCTCGGTCCTTTGCGACTAGATATCGGTGGCGATCTCGGGCGCGAGCTAGCCAAGGCTGAGGATTATTGGCAGGTGAGAGTTACGGGAGAGGGTGGTGACGTGCTCGAGGTTCCCGAGGCAATGAGAAACGACCTGCGCGATGACCAAGAAAGCGAGACCGTCATCGTGAGGATCAAGCCGGATGAAGAAGATCCAAATGGAGTCAATCGACTCGTGCAGATTGAAACAAGTGACGAGATTATATGGCGGCCGCTGATCTCGCGGTCTGAGTCACAGCGTCGTCCGGTGTATCTGATCGCTCATCACTGTAATCAATTGGCGGATATCGAGCAGTCACTCTCGAGCGGCGCGAACGCAATCGAGTGTGACCTATGCTATTCAGGCGGGATCTGGTATGTTGAGCACCAGGCGAGCACGATAAGCCAGAGCTCCGTTAAGCTGGTAGATTGGCTCGTGAAGGCCAAGAGCGCAGCATCTGCGAACAAGAACTTCGCACTTCTCTATCTAGATATCAAAACAGCCCAGGATAAGGATGGTGTGAGCCTGCTCGGTTCATTGTGGAGTACCGTCAATAAGGCCGAATTGCCCTCGGCGCTCAGCGTGCTATACTCGATGTCAGATTTTGCTACTTTTGATGCCTTTAAGGGGTTGAAGAAGACGGACGACGGCGAGGGGCAGGAATCGGGGCAGAAGACGGACGAAGTTAAGTTGAAGGGCAATGAAGGGGTTGCAATCGACCAGACCGGCGACCCGAAGACGATCGCCGAGAAGTTCGAGGCTGAGGGTTTCAAGAGAGCATGGTACGGGACAGGGGTTACATCATTACTTCCCGCCAACGTTGAGGCGCTGCCCGGGTTGCCCTTGCTGCCTGGTGCTGACGTTTATGACAAGCTGAACGCGGGCGTCAAGGTTCGTGACAATGAAGAGCACTCGTTCCAGAAGGTCGCCGCCTGGACACTCGCCAGTCCTTCGAGTGTGGCGAAGTACATCATCGACATGAAAATAGATGCCGTGATGGTCGAACGTCATAAGGAAATACTCAAAGGCGCGAGGAAGACCGTGGATGGCATATGGAACGTTCGGATGGCGACCCAAGAAGACGATGCGTTTCAGAAATTTGGCTAAGCACGAGTACGTCCTCGTCGAGGTGCAGCTCGGGCTCGGGCAGAGTCCAGCACATGATCGAGCGGGCACAAGACCTGACCGAGTGCGGGGTCCGTCGACTGCTCGCAGTGTTCGTCAAGAGAAACCAGATCTGCGAGTGGTCGCCTCAGGACGATCGATGGATCCCGCTAGACCTCGACGGCTCGTTAGACGATCCAACGCTCATCCGCCCTGTGCCCCTGCGTGCATTGCTCGATGAGGCGCTGGGCAACAATGCCCAGGTCGACGCGCTAGACGCCAAGCAGACCCCGCGTCTCGATGAGATCATGCGCAAGAGCAAGGCGGCAGGCAAGGTCGAGGGCAAGGCCGAGTTCCTCGTGGAGTTGCTACGAACACGCGGCCTCGTGCTCGACGACATCCATCGCGCCCAGGTCGCTCGCTGCGACGACGAGGCTCAGCTCCAGCGGTGGCTCCATCGAGCACTTACCGCCGCATCGATCCACGAGGTCTTCGAGGCACCGTAGCTCGCTCGTCGCTCGTTCCCCCGCGACCCTCGCCACTCAACGACATCCCCGAACATCCGGCCCCCCGACCCTCGCCCCGCCCTACGAAGACGAATCGGGCAAGGCCGCAACAGCCCGCAACAGCCGAGCCACCCACCAGTCGCGAAACAGGCGGAAGGGCCAGAGCTGCCAGATCCAATGCGGTTTTCCGGGCCCCGCGGGCGGATGATCCATCATCCCGGCGGGGATCCGTAGCTTGGTACGCTCGCCGCCGATCTCGTGTCGCTCGATGCTGCAGAGCAGCTCATAGGTCATCTTGCCCATGAGCTGCCGAATGCGCGGGGACAGCTCTTGCACATCATGGGTCCACCCCCAGATCGTACGCTCGAGCGAGATCAAGCGATCGGTGAAGTGCCGCGGTTCCACGCCGAGCATGTCGGCCACGCGATCGCCCACCAGATAGCGAATGTTGCTGGCGGCCAGCCCATCGAGGGCCTTGCCGGGGATCTCCTGCTCGAGGAACTCCACCAGCGCGGCGGTCAGCAGCCGGCCGGCTTCGCTTGGCGCATGATTGCGAACCATGACGCGGTCGTGTAGCCGATAGGCGTCGGCTACGTCGCGGGGCAGCAACTGCTCGCTCACTCCGAGTACGTAGCCCACCACATTCCAGAGGTGAACATAGGCCTCGGCGTTGTCGGGCTCGATGTGCACGTCGTACTTGGCCAGGCCTTGCAGTACGGCCGCACAGAAGGTCATCAATGTACCAGCCAGATCCTCCTGGTTGATGGGCGTGCCCCACTGCCTGTCCCACTCGAAGGCGAGCGGTGACGTGGGATACTGGATGTAGTGCCGGATCGCCCCGTGGATCAGGCGTACCTTCTGTATCGTGCGGATCGCGTAGCCCCCTTTGCCCATGCCTCCTTCGGCGACCACGTCGAGCACGAGTTGAGCCATCTCGACGATGCGACGCTTGACGTCGCTCTGTAGGCGCCGCGACAGCGCCAGCACCTGCACGCTGCGCTTGGCGGCGTATGCGGCGGGGAGGGACCCGGCGAACAGCACCATCGTCGCCAGCAGGCCGTTGGTTCGGAAGACACGGGCCCCGCGCTCCATGAGCTCGGGATCCGCCCACGCGGGCAAGATCTCGGTGCGGTCGAAGTACGCCTTGACCCCGTCGGGCAGGGCGTCGGGCTCGGGCACGTCGTTACGCTGGAGCTGCCCCAGCAACTCACGCAGTCCCTCCAGGCCGTCCGATTCCAGGATCGTCGCCACCGTGTCGTCTGCGATCGGATCGCCCTTGGTCCGCATCGCATCCAGGATCTCGTCGCTCCATCGTTCTTGTTCCATTTTGCTACTCATCCACGCTCGTATGTGTGTAACCAAGGCTCACTCGACCGCCGAAATGCAACGACGGATGAACAGCACTCCCGACGAACCTCTGAGGCAATACAGCTCTCCCATGTTCGCGAGGAGCACCTACACGTCGCGCTCGGCAGACAACGAATCCTCTATAGTCTAGTCCATATATGGTTGAAAGACGTTGAAATCATGGCGTTCCAGCGAGCGGCGCACCGATTTCAACCGGTTTCACCCGCTTGCGTTGGACCATCACAACCAGATACGCCTGATCTGGCTCATGCTCTTTGACTTTTCCGCGAGACTCGTCTCCCCATAGACGGTGGAGGATCGATCCACCTTCGCAGGGGACGGCCTAGACCCGAATAGACCAACGATGGACACCATAGCCAGGACCAAGCAGAGGATCGAGCGCCTCGAGCGGCGACGTGACGGGCTCGTCAAGCGTCTCGACGGAATCGAGCGCTTCGACGAGATCCGCCACGAGGGCATGAAGGTCGCCGTGGAGCTGGCGCAGAAGCGCTACGGTCGTGCTCTGAGCGACGCCGAGCTCATCGAGGCGGTCAAGGAGGAGCTCGACCGCCGCGTCAACCCGCCGGGGGTGTGGGAGGCGATCTCCGACTTTGGGATCCGGCTGTTCGTCGACATCGCGGTCCTCCATGTACGCAACCGGGCGAAGTTCCTCCAACGGCGTCTCGACCAGCTCAACGCGCGACTCGAGCGGCAGCGGGCCAAGCTGCGCCGGCTGCTCGATGCGGACGACATACCGGTGAGCTTCTCGCTGCCCGTGGCCAGCGGTGAAGCCGAGGTGCCGCCGCGGCCCCGAGTCTTCGCCGACACGACGATGCACGCCAATGGTGGAACAACCCAGCAGAGCATGCTGCCGCTCTTGCTGATCCGGGTCGAGCGCCTAGAGCAGGCGGTCGCCCAGCTATATGCGGGGGACGACCTCGACGACCTCGACGACCTCGACGACGAACCGTGAGCACCATGGCTTCTTCCGCGCTTAGGCGTTGTCTCGCCGCACTGCTGGGTTGTGCGTTCCTCCCGTTGCACGCACACGCCGGGCCGGTTGTGCTCTCGGAGCCAGCCGGGGCCCAGCCCGAGTGCGTGCTGGCCTACTACGACGCTACCACCGAGCAGACCGTGGAGATCGAGTTCTGCTCGCCCGACCTGGAGGGCGACCCCACGCTCACGGCGGGGCAATCACTGCGCTACTTCTCGCGGATCGGCCCGGTGGTATCGCCCCAGTGCCTGGCCAACGGCTGGAACATGCAGTTTGGCGTTCTGTACGCCGATGGCTTCGAGGCGCCAAAGACGGTCTACGCCAGCTGCGAACCCTCGCTCGACCCGGAGAACGACTGCCCTGTGGAGTGAGCCTAAGGAGGAATAAACTCATGATTGCGCGCGACCCTATCCCCCGGACCTGGCTGCACCTGCTGAGCTTCTCGATTGCAGCGTTGATGACAGCGCATGGCCTACAAGCCCACGCTGCGCCAGCCGCGGAAGCGACCGGGCCCGAGGCGGCACCGTCTGCGCCCGCCGAGCCGGACTTGGAGGTCCGCGCCCGCGCCCGCGAGCTGTTCGCCCAGGGGCAGGCGAAGTTCGAGCTGGCCGACTACGTGGGTGCGATCGCGCTTTGGGGGCAGGCCTACGAGATGCTCCCGTTCTCGATGCGCGACCAGCTGCACGTGCCGCTGGCCAATGCCCACCTCGAGGCTTATGCGGCCGACGGGGATCCACGGCACCTGACGCAGGCGCAGGCGATGTTCGAGGCCCACCTCGAGGCGCTCGATCCCACCGACCGAGAGGCACGCGCCAACACCGAGGCCGAGCTCGCGAAGATCGACACCGAGCTTGCTCGGCTCGAAGCGGAGCGGGCCCAGCGTGCGCGGGAGCAGATCGAGCAGGAGGCGCAGGTTCGCGAACAAGCGCGAAGCGAACGCGAGCGCCAGGCTGTCCAGCAGGCGCAGCGCCAGGAGGCTCGACGCCAGGCCCGAGCCCGTGAGCAAGACCGGCGTCGCTTTCGGATCTTCATGGGCGTTGGCGGTGGGCTGGCGGGTCTGGGCGTCGCGTCGCTGGGTACGATGGCAGCGGGGCTATCGCTCGGAGAAGGGATCGACCGGCAGGGAGCGGACCTCATGGCCGATCCGAGCGGGTCGACGGAGCAATTCCAGTCTCTTTTGCAGCAAGGGACCACGTACAACCGGCTGGCCATTGCCACTGGAGTCCTCGGCGGCGCGTTGCTGCTGTCGGGGACCACGCTGATCGTTATTGCTGCACTTCGATACAGGCCAAAGAGCTCTGGCAACAAGGCTCGACTGCGCCTGGATCTGCACCGGATGGAGGTACAATTTTGAAGAACACGCGAACGCTCGTCCTCGTCGGCCTCGGCCTGTCCACTGGTGCCTTCATCAGCTGCTTCGACGGAGAATTCCTCGTCGGTCAGCCGTGCAGCTCCGACGGTGATTGCGGGCCGACGCTCACCTGCCAAGGTGGAGTGTGCGGGGGGATCGGGGGCGAGGCTTCGAGCGGCTCGACCGTGCCGCCCCTGACTACTTCGGGCCTCGACACGTCGACCACCTCCGGCTCGTCGACGAGCTCCTCCGACACTTCACCCTTGTCCAGCGACACTTCGGCCGAACCCCTGTCGACCACTCCCGACGCCTACCTCATTGGAAACTGCGGAGGGCGCCCTTGGGAGAGCCCGGTGGGGCTGCTGGACAACGACGGCCTCGATGATCTGGCCTCGCTATCGATCACTTTTTTGACCGAGCAAACCGCCGGTACGGTCGAAGACCGAGGCGATGGGCGCTTCGCCTATACTCCACCCGGGTCCTATGCCCAGCCCGACAGCTTCTCCTATACGGTGATGGACGAGCAGGGCCGGGTGTCCGAGCCCACGGAGGTGACCTTACAGCCCACGGCTGTCCAGCTTGACACGACGGGCCAAGGTGGCAGCTTCTTGACCATTCAGGGTGAGCTCCAGAGTCGAACCGGCGTTTCGGTTGCCGCGGCCGGGGACGTCAATGGTGATTTCAACGTCGACCTGCTGATCGGTGCCCACCTGACAGACGAACCCGAGTTTCAGGCGGGAGCCACCTATGTTGTATTCGGCAGCCCGGATCGGGCCAAGCAGATCTCCCTCGACGACGATCCCTTTGAGCATGGATTCTCGATCCGCGGCGTGTCCTCCGACCATTACTCCGGGCTCTCAGTGGCGGGGGCCGGCGACGTCAACAACGACGGATTCGACGATCTGATTGTTGCATCTCCCGGATATCAGAATCCCGATGGAAGCTTGATCGGTCGGGTCTACCTCGTCCTCGGCGCCAAAGGTGCGAACGAGGTCTCACTCGCGGATCTCGACACCGAGAACTCCCGCGTCGTCGTACTGCTCGAGGGCTCGAGCGACGGTGACTGGGTGGGTCTCCCGGTGGGGGACGGTGTCGTGTGGGATCCCGGAGCAAAGCAGCAGGAGACCGTGGACATTGGCGCCGATGGCTTTCCTGACGTAGTGATCACCCGCTCGAGGTGGACGTCCGAGAGCGACGCCGGAAGCGTCTTTTGGCTGCACGACTACTCGCTCGATAACATGAACGTGCTAAGCACAGATGATGTCACCAATCAGGCCATTCGCCTCGATGGAGCGTTTGCAGGAAGTGGAGGCTACGGCTTCGGCCTCACCACGCGGCTCATCGGTGACATCAACGGCGACGGCGTGCCCGAACTCGCCGCTGTCTCCGACACGAGCACGGCGATCGCAGGGGATCGGAATGGGAGACTCTACGTCGCCTTATCACCCCACAGCCCAGGTACGAGCCAGTCGATCGACGATCTGACCTTCGTGCTCCAAGGGGGCGCGGAGGATCGACTGGGGCGAGGCCTGGCCGACCTCGACATCAACAACGACGGCCACAGCGATCTCATCGTGGGGGCACCGGGTCGCCAATTCGGCAGTGCACGGGGAGGCCAAGTCTATGTGATCTATGGTGGCCCCAGTTTGGTCGACCCGCCCGCCCTCGCCGATCTCGACACCGAGACGTCTGACGCGGGATTGGTCATCCGGGGTAATCACCTCGACAACGAGAGCACGGAGGTCGGACGAGCGCTCGATGACGCGGGGGATTTCAACGGTGATGGGTTCCGCGATCTCGTGATAGGGGCCCCTGTCGCGTCCAATGAGTTGATCCATCAATGTTCGAGCGACGGGGTCACCTACGTCGTGTTCGGGTTTGCGCCCGACGATGCCCCCCGCTCCATCAGCCTCGACGAGCTCACCTGTGGACCCGAGGGATCGAGCATCGGAGTCGTCATACTCCCCGAGCCCCTGCTCGGACGACAGACCCCCTGCATGGGCTGGTCGGTGGCCGGCGTCGGCGATTTCGACCAAGACGGATGCGACGACATCCTGCTGGGAGCCCCCTATCAATTCTCACCCGGAGGTACGCCGATGGGCCGTGCCTACGTGGTCTATGGCTTCGATCCCACCACCCCCGATCGAACATGCCCGCATGCCGGCCGGGCGCGCCCCCGGCCCACCCCCCTGGCTCCCCCACGATGACCTTCAGCGGAGGTCGCCCTCCCACCCGTCATGGACGACGAGTACTATACGCTGAGCCTCTCCATTCACCGGTACGCCGAGGCGTACCAGGTCGAGATCTCGCACAGCGATCCCCATAGCGACGCCCAGGTGGCGCCCCTGCGGGGCGGGGCGCTCTTCGACGTGTCCGAGCTCGCCGGCGCCCAGCCTCGCCCCGAGGCTTACGGCAAGCTCCTGTCCACGCAGCTGTTCTCCGACAAGGAGATCGAGCAGCACTTCCTCCAAGTGGAGACCGCGGCCCAGGCCTCGGGCAACGCCCTGCGGATCCTCTTGTGTATCGACCGCTCCGCCCAGGAGCTGCAGGCCCTGCGCTGGGAGCTGCTGCGCCACCCTCGCTCGGGCACCTTGCTCAGCACTTCGGAGACCGCGCTGCTGTCCCGCTTCATGGTCTCTCGCGACTGGCGACCGGTGAAGTTGCGCGCACGCAGCCAGCTGTCGGTGCTGGTGGCCGTGTCGGCCCCCGACCCGGACAAGCTCGAGCGCATGAAGCTGGCCCCGGTGGACTTCGAACGAGAGTTCGCGGGGATCACGGCGGCGCTCGGCGACCTGCAGATCCGCACCCTGGGCGGCCCCGGCTCCCCGCTGACCCTCGATGCCCTGATGGACGAGCTGCGCCGGGGGGTCGACATCCTCTACCTGGTCAGCCACGGCATGTTCGGCCGCACCTCGCGGACCCCGGCCCTGGTGCTCCAAGACGAGACGGGGCAGGCCAAGATCACCAAAGGCGAGGATCTGGCCGCCCGGATCGGCGAGCTACGCAGTACTCCGCGCCTGGTGGTGCTGGCCTCCTGCCAGAGCGCAGGCGATGGAGAGATCCTCGCCACCGAGCAGCGCGCCACCCCGCAGGCCACCCTGGCGGGGCGGCTGGCCGACGCGGGCGTGCCCGCGGTGATCGCCATGCAGGGCTACATCACGATGCCCACGGTCGAGACGATGATGCCGCGGCTGTTCTCCGAGCTGCTGCGCGACGGCCAGATCGACCGCGCCCTGGCGGTGGCTCGCGGCACGGTCCGCGACCGTCGAGACTCGTGGATGCCCGCGCTGTTCACCCGGCTGCTCGGCGGCCGCCTGTGGTACACGCCAGGCTTTCGCGGCGACGCGGGCAAGGAGGTCTGGCGTCACCTGCTCAAGCCGGTCGCCGACGGCAAGGTCGTCCCGATCATCGGGCCCCGCCTGCTCGAGGCGGCCCACGGTGCCGCCCACGACACGGCGACCCGGCTCGCCGACGCCAACCAGTTCCCCTTTGCCCTCCACGAGTGGGAAGACCTGCCGCGGGTGACCGAGTACATGAGCGTCAAGGAGTCTCGCTACAACGTGGTGCGGGCCTACCAAGGGCAGCTGCTGTCGGATCTGATCGAGCAGCACCGCAGCTGGCTGCCGCCCGAGGAGATCCCCCCGGCCAACAAGAAGCCCCGGCTGGGCAAGCTGCTGGCCTTGGTGGGCGACCACCTGCGCACCGACACGGCCGATCCCTATCGGATCCTCTCGGAGCTGCCCGCGTCGGTCTATGTGACCACCAACTTCGACCCGCTGCTCGAGCGGGCCCTCAAGGCCAACGATCGTGAGCCGCAGCAGCAGCTGACCCGCTGGCGCTACCAAAAGGCGCCCCTGAGCGCCGATGAGGAGACGGTCGCGCTGCCTAGCGCCAAGGTGCCGCTGGTCTTCCACGTGTTCGGGGCCTTCGGGGCCAAGACCGACGACGGCCTGGTGCTCACCGAGGACGACTACTTCGACTATCTAATCGGCGCAACCGCGGCCCAGCTGATCCCGGCCAAGGTGGAGAGCGCGCTGGTCGACAACTCGCTGCTGTTCTTGGGCTTTCGCCTCACCGACTGGCACTTCCGCGTGCTCTTTCGCCTGATGATGAGCCTGCCTGGCCGCGAGCGCCTCAAGCAGTACCGCCACGTGGCGGTGCAGCTCGATCCCGACCTGCAGAGCCTGGCCGACATCGAGAGCGCCAAGTCGTACCTCGCGGAGTACTTCGGCAAGGAGGCCAACATCGACATCTACTGGGGGAGCTCGGAGGACTTCTTGGTGGCCCTGCGCGACGAGCTGGCCGCCGCCGGAGACCTGGGCATGGACGAAGAACCCGACCAAGGAGACGAGGACGAGTGGGACTTTTGAGGCGTACGCGCGAGGCTCGACGAGGTAGATCGTGAGCGAGGCCAGCGCACGCACGCTCACGGCGGCCGGCGACGCCAACCCCTTCGTGGGCCCTCGGCCGATCCAGCAGGGCGAGGACCTCCACGGGCGCAGCGTGGAGATCGACGCGCTCTACGATCGCCTGCAGGCCCGCCGGATCGTGGTGCTGCACTCGCCCTCGGGCGCGGGCAAGAGCTCGCTGGTGCAGGCGGGCCTGGTCCCCCGACTACGGGGGGGGCGCTTCGACGTGTGGAAGCCGATCCGCGTCAACCTCGACCCTACGGGGCTCGAGGACATACCGTCGGGCACCAACCGCTATCTGCTCAGCGCGATGGTCAGCCTGGAAGAGGAGCTACCGTCCGAGCGCCGCCGCACCCCGGCCCAGCTGGCCGAGCTCGACCTGCTCGAGTACCTGGAGTCCCGACCGCGCCGCAAGGGGCGCAAGAACCGATCGGTGGTCTTGCTCTTCGACCAGTTCGAGGAGGTGATCACGATGGCTCCTCTGGCGGTCGCCGCCAAGCAGGAGTTCTTCTCGGCGGTGGGCCGAGCGCTCGACACCGAGAAGTACTGGGCGCTGTTCATCATCCGCGAGGACTACCTGGCCACGCTGGCGCCCTATCGCGACCGGATCCCCACCGGGCTGACCAACACCTTCCGGCTCGATCTGCTCGGGCTGGCCGGAGCCCGCGAGGCGGCCGAGCAGCTGGCGCTGTCTGGGGGGCGCACCTTCCCGGCCGTGGACCAGCTCGTCCGTGACCTGTCGATGATCCAGGTACAGCGATCCGACGGCACGATCGCCGCCGAGCCGGGGCTCCATGTAGAGCCGGTGCAGCTGCAGGTGGTGTGCCGCCGTCTGTGGGACGCGATGCCGCGGGACGACCTGAGCATCGACGAGGAGGACATCGAGGCCTATGCCCAGGTGTCGACCTCGCTGCGGGGCTACTACGCCGACGCCATTCGAACGATCGCGGGCCCCGACACGGCGCTCGAGCGCTCGCTGCGAGACTGGGTGGGCCAACGTCTCATCGTCGGCGGGCGTCGTTCCCAGGTGCGCCAAGACGTGGGGAGCACGATGGGCCTGGACAATACGCTGCTCGACCGGCTGCTCGACACCTACCTGGTGCGGATCGAGCAGCGCGCGGGGGCCGGCTGGTTCGAGCTGAGCCACGACCGCCTGGTCGACCCGGTGCTCGAAGACAACGAGGCGTGGGAGCAGGCCCACCTGCACCCCCTGCAGGTGCAGGCCAAGCTGTGGGAGGACGGCGGGCGAGCGCCGGCCCTGCTGCTGGGCGCGGCGGCCTTGCCCGATGCGCGACGGTGGGCCCAAGACAACCCCCACTTGCTCACCGAAGGCGAGCAGGAATTCCTCGCGCTGTCTCGGACGCTGCGGGAGGAGGAGGCGCGACAGCGTCGTCGACAGCGGATCTTCACGATCACCGTGGCGATCGCCGCGGTGGTGGCGATCGCCCTGGGGGGCGTGGCCCTGGCCAAAGCCCGTGAAGCCGAGCAGCGCCGCCAGCAGGCGGTCGACTCGCAGCAAGCCGCCGAGTCGGCCCAGCACGAGGCCGAGAGCGCTCGCAACAAGGCGGTCCACTCCGAGCAAGAGGCCGTGGCCGCGCGCGACAAGGCCGAGCAGGCCCAGCGCAAGGCCGAGCAGGCCCAAAAGGAGAACGAGCGGCTGGTGCGAGATCTGCTGCGGCAGATGTTCCAGGTGGCGCTCAGCCGCTCAATCGAGAGCCTCGCCGCCGAAGGACTGATAAGCGGCGAGATCGAGGTGGACGAGCGCTGGACCCCGCTGCTCGAGCGCAAGGGCCAGCGCTTCGCCGCGGCCAACGTGGTACCGGGAGGCGGACGGATCGTCGCCGCTGGTCACGATGCGGTGCTCAGCGAGGTGGACGACAACGGCGACTCGCTGTTCTTGGAGATCACCCTCGAGTGGCTGCTGGGCGATCAGGCGCGGCGCGGGGTCGTGGTGATCTCGCAGCAACCGCAGACCTACCCTCGCCTGGAGAAGCTGCGGCGCAATCTCTCTGCGCTGGGGTACGAGTACGAGATCGACCCGCCGCTGACCGATCCGCAGCGCCTGGCGCAGACCGGCGCGGTGATCGTGGCCAACCGCGGGTGGAAGGGCTTCTCGGCCGAGGAGATCGCGGCCGTGGAGGCGTTCGCGGGTCGGGGCGGGGGCCTGTTGGCGGTGGGCGGCGGTTGGTCGTGGCTCGAGGGTGCGCCGGCCGAGGGCCAGGCGGCGCCTACCCTCGACAACTATCCGATGAACGAGCTGATGCGCGGGTTCGGGGTCCGCTGGAACGGGGAGACGATCGATCCAGAGCAGCTCGACAAGGCCGAGGAGCGGGCCACGGTGAAGCTCGAGAACGCCTCGCCCCACACGGTCGACGTGTTTCGAAGCTCCGAGGGCCGCGACGAGTACTACACCACCCTGTCGCCAGGCGAGGGGCTGGAGGTCCGCACGGCGGTAGGCCATCAATGGGTCGTCCGGCGGGTGCCCGACGACGTGGTGATCGGCTCGCTGACGATCCAGCAGCGGGCGCAGCACGTGGTGATCGGTGAGACGCTCGTGCGCAAGACGCCTCGGCAAGCCCCCAAGGCGTCTCCCAAGCCCGAGCCGGCGCCCTCGACCCAAGCGCTGCCCAAGACGCTCTCGAAGGCGGCGATGCAGCCGGCGCTCAGCGCCGCCCAGAAGACCTCGCGAATCTGCGGTACCGAGCACGGCTCGCTGATGCCCAGCGTGAAGGTCAAGTTCGAGGTCCGACCCAACGGCAAGGTCAAGAGCGCAAACGCGCTCGCCCCGATGAAGGGGACCCCAGTCGGAATCTGCGCTGCCGATGCGGTCCTCTCCCAGCGCTTCCCCAAGAGCCAGCAAGGCGTGAGCGTGACGTGGAACCTCCCGCTATGAAGCCAAGAGTCCGTCGCTGAAGACCCCCCGCAGCGATCGCGCTTGCGGTCGTGCTCCAAACCTCCACCATAGATCAGATCAGACTAGAGCAGAGCAGAGCAGTCCCGACTCGCGGGCTTTGGGTTGCGTTCGACGTGGAGCTCGCTCCGCGAGGGTGCTTCGAGCTTCGATGCCAGCACGCCACGATGAGTACCTTTTCCGATAGTCGCCCCGACCCGAGAGCGACGCTTCCCAACCCGGACTTTGCGGAAGCACCCCCTCTCGAGCCCCCCGCTCCTCCGCCCCTGCCGCGCGCGCTGGGGCGCTATCGCGTCATTGGTCTCCTGGGGCACGGCACCACCGGGGTCGTCTACGAAGCCCACGATCCGAGCCTGGATCGCCGGGTCGCGCTCAAGCTCCTCCATCCCACAAGAGGGCCGCAGTACGCGGTCCGGTCGCGCAACGAGGCGCTGGCGCTGGCCCGACTGTCCGACCCCAACGTGGTCGGGATCTACGAGACGGGCACGATCGACGGTCGAGCGTTCATCGCCATGGAGCTGGTCGAGGGTCAATCCCTGCGCCAGTGGCAGTCGCCGTCGCGCTCCTGGCGAGCGGTCCTCGAGGTCTATCGGGGCGCGGGCCGAGGCCTGGCGGCGATCCACCGGGCGGGGCTGGTCCATCGCGACTTCAAGCCCGACAACTGTCTCATCGACGCCGCAGGGCGCGTGCGAGTGGTCGATTTCGGTTTGGCCGCGGACTCTGCCCCTTCGAGCCCACATCGCGGGCACGATCCCGTTCACCCCGAGCGTGGGGGCATGGGCTCCCCACCCGAAGCTCCACCCCAGAAGCGACTCACCCGGCGAGGAGCCGTCGTGGGCACGCTGGCCTATATGCCCCCCATGCAGCGCCAGGGCGCGGCCTGGGACGCTCACGCCGACCAGTACAGCTTCTGCGCTTCCATGGTCGAGACGCTCTTGGGGCAGCACAGCGCGTCGCCGGCCGTGGTGTCGATGCCCTCGGAGCCCATCGACAGTGGCTCGGTGATCCGCCGCGGGATCCCCCGGGCACTGCTTCGGGTTCTGCGCCGGGGGCTAGAGGCCGATCCAAAGAAGCGATGGACGTCGATGGAGGCGCTGCTCGGCGCGCTCGAGCGATGCCAGAGCGCTCCAGCGCGCCGGTGGTGTGCTGTGGCGCTCGTGCTAACGAACATCGCGACGGCCGCGGTGACCTCGGCCCTGGTCGGCGGGTGAGCCCGCCGAGCTCCGAGCATCATGCTCGGAGCTCGCGGGAGCGCGGACCCACCCTCGCCCGGATCCTCGATGACGCAAGAGGCGACGAGCGGCAGACGAGCGGCAGACGAGCCGAACGATCCATCGCGCTCGCCTTCGTCCGCGCTCGCCTTCGTCCGCGCTCGCCGTCGTCGCACATGCGCGAGGGCTCGTTGCAGTGACCCGATTCGGATCGCCCGATGGCTCGGCGCGAGGGTTGAAATCGCCTGAAACTGAAATCTCCTGCAACTACGATGGCCAACGCCCTCGTCGAACAACGAGCACCGACTATTGCAATCGACTGAAGCCAAAGCTGCAATCGTCTGCAATGAAACCACCTGAAAGCAGCAGCAGCCCGATTCCCGCGCCCAAACGCCATTCCGAGCGCTCGCCGACCCTTCGGTCACGCTCTGCGCGAACGTCGAGCGCGGGGAGCGGCTTGCAACGAGGTCAATTCCATTTCATGGTCCATCAAGTCTTCTAGATTCCTCATCTCGAAGACCCGAAACCCCCAACTCAGGCTTTGTCGCGTATTGTTCGACTTGCCGAGCGGGCTCGCGCCCGTCGTCGTCCGAAGTCGAGCAACCGGCCCAATTCACCCCCACCACTGATCGGCATTGCTTGCGTGATGCCGCACCACGAGGCCCTTTGGTCATGGCGATAGTGGAGCACACTCGAAGTGGTACTCAATTTCCACTCGCGGTCCGCACCCTCATTGGTCGTTCGCAGTCTTGTCACATTCGACTGTCGAGCCTTCACGCATCTAGCGTGCACGCCGAGCTCGTGTGGGACGGGCTGCGGTGGTTCGTCCACGATCTCGGCAGCCGAAACGGCACGCAGGTGGACGGTCAGCGGCTGAGCCCCGAGCGCCCGGTGGCGCTCGCGGCGGGCTCGGAGGTCATGCTCGGCTCCGAAGAAGAGCGCTTCGTGCTGCTCGATGGATCGATCCCCAGCTTGGTCGCCACCGCCGACGACGGCACGATACTGAGCGCCGTCGATGGTCGACTCCACCTGCCCGCGACCGATCCATCGGAGCTCCGGATCTTCGAACGAGCTGGTGGCCACTGGCAGCTCGAGACCACGGACGAGCACCGACCGCTGATTCACCAGGAGCGACTTCAGGTGGGAGAGATGGGTTGGTGCATCCACCTGCCGGGGGCGTCAAAGACTACCGAGCCCCACAACGACACGCCAATGCGCGTAGACGCCATCGCCCTCGGCTTCCGAGTGAGCCGCAACGATAAGTACATGGAGATCCAGGTCATGCACGGGACGCAGAGTGTTCGCCTGAAATCTCGTGCTCATGACATGTTCTTGTTGACTCTGGCCCGGGCCCGCCTCGCCGACCAGCAGCGGAGCGACCTCGACCCCGCTGAGCACGGCTGGGTCGATCGTCGGGAGCTCATCCGCTCCTTGCAGGCGGATCGTGGGCTGATCAACCTATGGATCCACCGCGCCCGTCGAGATTTTGCCAACATCGGCGTGATCGACGCCATTCGCATCATCGAGCGTCGCGAGGTCGCCGAGCAGGTGCGACTGGGGATCTCTTCGGTGGTGGTGAAGCGACTGTCGCAGCGGTCGGTCGCTCGCTCCCAAGCTTTATGGTGAGTTTGGGTGCCGAGCGTCCCTTTTTGTGATTTTGCTCATTATAGATTTGAAGGGAAATTCTGAGCGCCGGCAATCCATCCAGAGCGAGCACGCGAATACCCGAGCGGAGTCGAAAGGTGGCTTCCGCAGCTGAGATCGTCCCACGACAGATCTCAGAAGCAACGAGAGACCATGAAATAGGGCGATACAACATCCCGTGAGTTGGTTCGTGCGTTTGTTCGCGGCCTCTATTGTCTTTGTCTGTGTGGGGCGAGCGATGAGGGCTGCTGCTGAGCTCGCGCACGAGCTAGAAGTCCGACCATTCGTAGTAACTCGCGACAGAGCGTGCGAGTGAATCGACCGGTGAGTTGGTCTTCGAGTCGCGGGATCGCGAAGAAGCCTGCTGGCTCGCGGTCGATGCAACTATCGGCGGGGGTCGAAGTCATCGTCGATGTGCCGGAGGCTTCAGCATAGATGCCTATTTACATGCGGCGTGGCTGTCTGACTGTGATGTCGTGTTGTAGCAAGAGTAGGCCAGTGCGTAAGATTGTCATTGACATGATTCTCGGCGACATGGCATGAAGTGCTCATGAGTCACGGTTCTTCATTCGTCCAGTCGTCCCTCGTGCGATTTTGTGTCCTTGCGGGTTTCTTGGGGGGTGCTGTAGGCCAGAGTGCCTGTGTGGTCGAGGATGACCCCGAGCTCCGGGAGGCGGTGTGGATTGGTCCCGAGCAGGGGGCCAATGAGCTCGTTCCCGACCTCGAGCCGAACTACCTCGACGAGCAAGAAGCCCAGGATGTCTTCGGTGCGCTCGACCAAGAAGAAGTGGATGTCTACGGTCCGTTTGGCGAGGAGCTCGACGACTTGGTGGCCGAGCCCGACCTTCAGCTCGCGTCGTGGACCCAGTGGTACGATCGCGACAACCCCAGCGGCAATGGCGACTACGAGAATCGATCGCTGCAGGCGGGGGTCTGCGCCTCGCCCTCCGGCGTCGAGTGTCGCACGGTAAGCGGGTTGGCTCTGTGGCAGACAGGGGAGGTCGTCACCTGCTCGACCAATGCCGGGTTCATCTGCGTCAACGCCGATCAGCCCGACGGAGACTGCGACTATGACTACAAGGTGCGTTTCTTGTGCCCAGATGCCTGTGTTCCGGCCACGTGTGGTTTCGGTGATTGTGGCATTATTTCTGATGGTTGTGGTGGCATCATTAACTGCGGGCCGTGCAACCCGACGTGCATCATTGGATATTGTTCCGATGGAAGTTGCTGCGGTCCGCTGGGGCAATGCAATAACGGGGGGCCCTGCTTGTACCTCTAGCCGCCCGTGAGGTCACCACGCGCGGCAAGGCCGCCGGGCGACGCCCGTCAACCGCTCGGGAAGGGACCCAGCGGCTCGCCCGGCGGCATCAGCATTCCGGTCAGGCATGCGTACGACGTGCTCAAGCGGTGGTCACACACGGACTCGACGCAGCAGCGACTGCCGAACTCGGGATCGCCGAAGTTCAGGGAATCGCAAACCTCCAGCATGCGGACCGGCGGGGTCGCCTGCTGGAATGCGCCTTGGTCGTCCTCTACGGTACAGCCCGGCCCGATGCCCAGCTCGAACTGTTTGTTGGACGCGCGGATTCCCTGAGCCCACTCCTGGGGGTCGATGTCGCCGCTGGGATAGGGGAGATCCACCCAGTCGCGGTAGAGTAGATCGTGCACCCCGCCGCTTATCGGCAAAAATGGAGCTTCGGGGTTGTGGGCGATGACTGGGGGGACTCCGGTCACTTCCATCATGAATACGTCTTTGCCCAGATCGTCGCGCAAGTAGTCGAGATACTGGATATAGCGGCTAGTGGGATGCATTCCGTAATTCTGGGCCGACTCGCACGACTCGTAGATGCCGTCGTTGTCGAGGTCCTCACACTCGACGCCCATATTCCAGCATGCGGCCGAGCTCGCCTGAGGGGCGGCTGTCTCCGGGTTGATGTTCTGGTAGAGAGGGTTCGCGAGGATCTCTTGATTCCAGATCGAGCAGTCTGGTTCGTCGGAGACCAGCATGATGGCCAGCGCCGCGTCGTCCCGGAGGAAAGGACGCGGGCCCATGTTCCAGGGCGCCTCGGGATTGATGGCCTGGAGCATCGCCTCGAGGGGGGACTCGTAGCCGCAGCCGTTGATCCCTTGAGGGACCAGGCAAGCCAGCGCCTGGGCGACCGGTGGATCGGATACGCCATCGCCGTCGATGTCGACCCCGGGCACATCCGGTACGTTGGTTCCCGTGGGCCCGAAGGCCACGAAATCCTCGGTGGGGGCGACGCCAGACGGGCAGATCGCGGTACAGGTCTCGGGGACCACGACCGGCTGGCTCGGGTTCAAGCCGGTGAAATCGTCCAGTCGCTCGGTACAAGGGGTCGCGATCGGGCTACCCATGGCCGGGGAATAGCCCTCGGGCTCGAAAGCCTCGCAAAGAGCGCTGCTCAGGTCGGTGGTGGTGACCATGACCTGGACGTCGAGATCGAGGGGGTACAGGCCGCTGCGCTCGGTCAGATCCGTCAACTGGTCCACCAGCCTCGGCATCGATCGTCCGAGCTCGCGCTGTGCATCGGCCATCCCTGCCGAATTGTCGACGACGATCACGATGTCGAGCTGGTTGGTGCAGCCGGTTTGAATGAGGCCCGGCGTGCAGTCTTGAGGCTTACCGGTGCCGCTGTCGGCGGAGCCGCTGGAGTCCATCGGGTTCGAGTCGGTCGCGCTCGAGCCGCTGTCCGCGGGGACGGAGCTCGTGGCCCCGTCGTCAGTGGTCGAGCCCTCGGTGCCGAGGGTCTCGCCCGCGTCGCTGGGGGGCATTATGCAGCCACCCAGCATCAAGGTTAGTAGAGGATGAGCGAAGCGAGTGGTCATCGTCCCGTCAGTGGCCGGCTCGGGTGGATCTCGTGATCGTCCCTCGGAAAAAGTTCGATGAGGATCATCGCCCCGAGGGATCGGGAGCCGGCGAGGGGCACGCCATGGTGGCGAGCGCGGCGAGGGTCGTGCCGGACCGGCGGCGAGAGAGCGAGCGCGCGGCCGGGCGGGCTTGCTCGCACTTGCTTTGCTGGCTGAGGGCCTGGATCCGGGCCAGCTGCATCTCGTCGGCGTAGAAGCCATCGGGGTGGCGGTGCAGATAGTCCTCGGCGATCTGCTGCGCCTGCCGTGCCTGTGCCCGATCGAGCGCGGCCCGGGCCGCGGTCAGGCGCCGGTTGTGCTCGGCGAGATCGTCGAGCGGGCGAAGGGCGGCTGAGGCTCGTTGGGTCGTTGGCTGGTTCGAGCGACGAGAGGCTCGAGCGCCGGAGGGGGCGCTGGGGCGGCGCGCGGACGGTGCGATCATTGAAGAGGTCACCGAAGACGATGGGGGCTCGGACGTCGTGCGGGGCGTCGCGGCCAGGGAAAGCTCCGGCGGCTGCTCGATGGCTCGGGCGGCCGCCGGTCGTGCGGGTGTCGTCGTCGAGCGGGCCGTCGAGTTGGCGACCAGCTTGATCGCCCCTAGCCCCCCCGCGGCGAGGGCGAGGGTGAGGCCGATCGCCTTGGCGTGCCCGAGGGTCGCGCCGGCCGCCGAGGCCGGGACGGCGCCGGTCGTCGGGGGCCGGGCCAGCTGTGCCGTGACCAAGGCCCAGGCACGACGCCGTGACGCCTCGGGGATCGGGGGCGGTCGCTTCACGAGGAGCTGGTCGGCGTGGCGAAGGCCGCGAGCGTAGAGATCAAAGGCCTGCCGGGCGGCCCGCAACCGCGACGCAACCGTGTTGGGGTTGAGCTGCAGAGCCACGGCTACCTCGCGCCCGGTCATTTGCTCGAGCTCGGACAGGATGAACACGCTGCGCTTGCCCTCGTCGAGCGAGTCGAGGAAGCGCCGTAGCAACGCCGAGCTCGCGGCCTGCTCCTGGGGGGGCTCGCGGGGGCTGCTCGTCGGCGTTGCGTTGCGCACCGCGTCGAGCCGCCGGCGGTGGCGAAAGTGACGGCGTCGGTGGTCTCGGGCCACCCGGCGGGCGATCCCGAACAGCCAGGTGCGCATGCTCGAGGTCCCGCGAAACTCGTGGCGTCGGCGGTGAGCGACCACGAATACGTCGTGCACCGCATCCTCGAGGTCCGCCGCTTCCACCCCGAGGCGCCGGAGGTTGTTCCACACGTACTCGAAGTGAGCCTCGTAGACGCTCGAGATGTCGTGCGGGGTGGCGGACGCGGGCAGATCCATGGGCGGGCCGAGGTGAGTGGCCAGATCGTCGGACTTTCGTGAGCCCGCGAGCAATCATCGTGCGATCGACGATCGGCGGCCGGTTGTCCCGCTAGCGCAGGCGGAACTCCACGCCCAGATGCGCCCGGATCCCCCCGCGACCGACCGGTTGTGGCTCGGAGTCGCCCACCGTGAATGCGGAGATTGCGTAGCCGACGAGCCCCTCGGGGCCGGCCCACAGCGTCCAGCGTGGAGCGAAGCGCCATCCCGCCATCATGCTCATCACGACGGCGCCCCAGGGGCTGGCGGTGGTGCGGGGCTCGGAGACGCCCTGGCCGGTGGCGACCACCGCTCCGAGTTCCGTGCCTGCACACATCGCCAGGGCCCAGCGCGGACCGCGGGGAGCTCCGCAGGCTCGTAGCGTCAGCGCATAGAGCGACTGCCGCAGGGCGACCCCGGCCAGCGAGGAGTGGGCGCGTGTGCGGGGCAAGATCGCCGTCAGCGCCACCTCGAGCCGCAGGGTGTTGCGAGACCAGGCGCCGGTCACCGAGGGACCAATGTCGAGATCGGGCTGGATCCCTCGACCCGCCACCATGGTGACTCGCAGCTGGGCGTGGTCGAGCCTCGGAGGCGGATCGAACGTCGGTCGGTCGGTCGTCGGGAGCGGCGGGGGCTCGGTCGAGGCCGGGGTGTTGCCGGAGGGCTCGTCCTCTGGAGCGGGCGGAGACGAGCGAACGGACGGCGGCGGGATCGATCGGTTCGTGATCCCCTGCGAGCCCGGGCGGTCCACCGCAGGCACCGGCGCAGTACCAGGATCCAAGTGCGCCGGGATCTGGAGCGGCTCGATGAAGGTCGCAGTGATGAGCGCCGTGGCGTCGGCCAGGGTCGTGCAATCTCGAGCCGACGCCTCGCGGGTGTGAGCTGTGCCCGGTTCGTGGACCGTCAGTCGGAGTCGATACTCGTCGTCGGCTCGTTGGGTCACGCGAGCGTCGATGCGAACCTCGCGTTCGTGGGATCCGGAGGGAGCGTCGGGCCTGGAGGGGTTCGCGAGCAGCCGCTCCAGGCGATCGCGGACGAAGGCCGAGTCAGGGCACGACCTGGGCGCATCCCAGTCGAGCTCGGGCGTCGTCGAGGACGTCCCTTGCAAGGCGACCAGGATGGCAACGAGCACTGGCCGGCGATCCTAGCAGCCCGTGGTCGGTCGCATGGTCGTCGATCGCATGGTTGCTATGTTGCGCGCGGTGAACGGGACCCTCTTCGAACCGAGATCTCCTCTTTATCGTCCTGCGCATCGTCGCGTCTGGCGTCGCCCGGCGACCTGGGGGCTCGTGGTGCTGCCGTCGATGCTCGGTGCGTGCACGGACGACGGTACGTCCGCCACCACCTCTACGACGGACTCCAGCACCACGGAGGTGATCGCGAGCTCTACGACCACGACCGATGCCCCATCCGCGGATGCTGAGGGATCGAGCAGCACGCGTGGCTTGGGGACGACCGCCGAGCCGACCACGTCGACCGACGGGGGCGGCAGCACCACCGGCGGAGCCGCCGAGGGTACGACCACCGGCCTTGGGGCGTTCGATGTCCCGTTCACCGTGCTCGATCGCTATGCGCTGCCGCTGAGCTCGCGGGTGCAGCCGGGCTGGACGGTGATCACCAGCGCGGCCGAGTGGGATGCCGTCACGGGCGTCCCCGTGCCGACAGGGGTGAGCTTCCCCGAGCAGTGGCTCGTCTACGGCTCCCGCGGGCCGCAGCCTTTTGCTGGGCACGATCTGGTGGCCACCAGCCTCACCTGGGATCGCGGCCGACTGGTGGTCGACGGCCGTGCGGGGTCCCCCGGTGGCGACTGCGAGACCTTCCAGTTCACCTGGCCCGCCGATACGTTGTTGGTGATCGATGCCCTCCGTGTCGAGGTCGACGGTGTCGACGACCAGACCGTGCCCGAGACGATCTCGTGCGCCATGGCAGCCGGCGAGGGAGCATCGTGCGACCTGGTCGACCTTTGTGGCCCCGGTCTGCTGTGTGCGGGTCTTGTCCGCAGCACGGTGTTGTCGAACTCGCCCGGAGGGCTATGCCTGCCCCAGGAACATGCGGGGGTCTTCTCCGGGGGCTCGGTGGCGATCCCTGGGGACGGGACCCCGGTGGAGGCGAGCCTTCCGGTCGCGGGCCTGACATCGGTGGATATGGACGTGGTGGTGTGGGTAGAGCTCGATCACCCCGACCCGAGCGAGCTGGTGATCGAGCTCCGCAATCCCGACGGCAACCAGGTTTCGGTGGCCAGTAACCCCGCATCGCCGCTTCACCCCGGCGGGGTGGGGATCGTGCCTCTGGGGTTTTCGGGGGACGAGTCGGTCAACGGCACCTGGTGGCTCGTGGTCACCGATACGGTCATCAACGGAGTCGACGGCGGGGTGATGTCGTGGGAGCTCGAGATCATGAGCCGCTACGACTGAGCTATCCTATGCCGAGCTATGCCGAGCTATGCCGAGCTATGCCGAGGCTGGCTCGGGATGCGCGACGGCTGTCGCGCCCGGCCTCGGTCTTGCCCAAGCGGCACCCAGGATGGACGAAAACCGGGGTTTTTTTGGGAGGCGACTCCGGCACCGATGGTTGCCGGTTTGCCCTATACTCCTGCGTGCTCATGAATCGTCCCGCCTGCGTCCATTCGTCTCGCCGTGGTGCGCTCGCCCTCTTGGGGGCGGGTCTATTGATGCTGAGCGCAGCATGTGCGCCCAAGGTGTATGCCGAGCGCAACCCCGGCTTTGATCTCGAGTCGGCCAAGACCTACGCCTGGGTCACCACCGAGCTGATGCTGATCCAGCTGGGCAAGGATCAGCCCAACGTGCGCACCCAGGACAACGAGAAGCGCATTCGGGCCGCCATCGACCGCGAGATGGCCGCGCGCGGGTACTCGGCGGTGGCCCGCGACGAGGCCCAGGTGCTGGTCGCCTTCTCGGTGGGGGTGAAGATCCGCTATCGCCTCGAAGGGGGCGACGGCACCGCGGTCACCACCGACGGCCCCAGCGATGCCAAGACCAAGGGCACGCTCAACATCTACCTCATCGATCCCGCCAAGGAGCAGGAGATCTGGCACGGCTGGACCTCCAAGTGGTTGTCGACGGCCGAGGATCCCGAGGTGATCATCAACGAGGCGGTCAGCGTGATCATGGCCAGCTACCCGGGCAGTGCACCCTAGTATCCCTTGCCGCTCGTGGCGAAGGGCTCGCGCGGCCTCGGGCTCGCGCGAGCCGTTCCTCTCGCTGGCGGCGCCGAGCCGTGCTCGAGAACGAAGAAGGCGGACTCGGGATGCCGGGCATCCACGAGTCCGCCTCGTGTCGGTTTGTTTCGCGGGGTTGCTAGGACTCCGCGTCCACCGGAGCTAGCTCGCGCTTCATCCAGCCCACCAGGCCGCCGTCGTAGGCGCTCCAGCGCTTCTTGGTGCTGTCGAAGCGTAGCGTGAGCACGCGGCGCGACTCGGAGTCTTCGTCGAGTGCGTCGCCCAGCAGTATCCCGAGCACTAGGCCCGGGGCCCAGCCGCCGCCTTTCTTGGCGACCGCGTTGCGGAGCGCCGCCGAGGCGCTCGCTCCCAGGGCTTCGTCTTGCATCGCCTTCATGGCCGACGATTGCGGGTGGTTGGAGATGTCGGTGGCCAGCCGGGCCGTGCCTGTCTCGGAGATCTCGAACGAGTAGCGCTTGCCGCGGTCGCCCTGGAAGGTGAAGCGCTGGCCGGCGTGGTCGAGCGGGGTCAGGTCCAGCGGGAGCTCGCCTATACGTAGCTGGGCCACCTCTTCGAGGTCGTCGGCAAAGACGACCAGCTCCGAGTAGGACGAGCGGGCGTTGAGACAGATCACCAGATCGTTGATGTTGAGCTGCGACATGGTCTACGCCTTCTTCCAGCCCAAGATTGCGTTCTTGATGTCGTTGGTGGGACCGCGCCAGTTGCTGGCCAGCTCCTGGAACTCCGGGCCGAACGAGTCCATCAGCGACAGCGTGTAGCACAGCACGTCGTCGTCGCCGCCGGTCTCGTGCAGGCCCAGCCCGGTGGCTATTTGCACGCCCTGCTCCAGCAGCGTTTCAGCCGGGCCGAGGTCGGCCAGGGCTCCTGCGGTGAACGGGTGGATCACCGTGTCGAGCAGTCGGAACAGCCGCTGGAAGTCACCGGTGAGGGTGTGGCCCACCATCTGCTCCAGGGCGTGTCGAAGATCCACCGGATCGTTGACGGGCTCGGTGGGATCGAACAGCCGCGTGCGACGGGCTTCGAGCAGGCGGTGGACCGCCCGATCGGTGAGCCGGCTGAGGTACATCAGGTCCTCGATGCCTTCGGCCACGTTCTCGGGGTGTTCCTCCGCGGTGGGCGAGTAGCCGATGTCTGCGCCCAGCTCGTTGAAGATGTGGGAGGAGATCGACGCTACCTTCACCTCGACGATCGAGCCCCGCAGCGACGGCCGGTCGAACGACTCGTCGATCTCCACCAGCGCTCGGCTGCCGCGCTGGCGGTCTTCTTGGTGCTCGATGGGGTTCGGTACGTCGGCGAGCGGGAAGCGCCGCAGGATCATTTCGAACGCGGCTTGCTCGTCGATGGGGTGATAGACGATGACCGTGGCTCGCGACAGATCCGTGATCGAACGATTCAGATCGGCGTTGAGCTTGGTGTACGTCAGCTCGGGCTCCGCGGGGTCGTCCGAGGCTCGTTGGTACTCGAGGTCCAGGCGGACCTCATCTGGGTGCTTGGCACGCGAGAGAACCAGGGTCTTGATGGCGGCCGCCCGAAGCTCGCGCCGCAAGCGGTGCTCGAGCACGCTCGCGGCTTCTTCGTAACGGGCCATCGCCTCGCGGTAGTGGCCGACCACCACCTCGATTTCGCCCTGGGTGATCAAGCGTGGTGCATTGGCGCCATCCACGGGGCGAAGCATCGCACACCTGGGGCGAAAATAGACGAAACTGGCGCTAATCCCAGACTCTGCGCGTAGTGCGCGATTTCGAGCTCGATTTGTGACCTCTCGCATGAGGGGATCCCGAAGGGGAGGCCATGATGGAGATCCCTATGAATGGAGATCCCCACGAATGGAGATCCTTCAGAGGGCCTCCCGTTCGGGTCGGAGATCTCCCAGAGCGTCAGCGAACGGGGCCGATCGCATGGCCCGTCGCATGGCGAGTCGTATGGCGGTCGCGTGCCTTTTTGATGAAGAGAGCGGGCTGGTCATGTCGTCATTGCGACATGTTTGCGGTTCATCGGGGTCCGGCCCAGACTAGGATCCTAGTCTGGGATCCTAGTCTGGGATCCTAGTCTGGGATCATTGGGCTCACACCGAGCTCACGATCCACCGGTTGGTTCACTCGGGCTCGCCGCAGTTGGTGGGTGCTGGTCGGCGTCGTCGCGAGTGTCCGAGGGCCAGCATCAGCACGAGCAGCGTCGATCCGGGCGGGAAGGAAGGGGTGCGGCAGTCACAGCCCGCATCCAGGTTGGGATCGCCCAAGGGATCTGCGGGGGTTCCCGGGCGCTCGTCGTTCGTCCCGGGGTCGTCGTCGTGACCGGTGCCTTCGCCGTCGGGGATCTCGAAGCCTCCGTCGGGGTCGCCAAAGGGGCTGCCGACGATCTCGATGGTGACCTCGGCGGACGCCGGGTTGCCGGCTTCGTCAGTGATCTCGACCAAGAGGGTGTGGAGCCCGTTGCTCAGCCCGTGCCCTCCGGGTGGGTCGCCGCCGTTGACGGAGAAGGAGAAGGTGCTGTCGTGGAACTCGGCGCTCGTTTCTTCTATGTCGTCGAGCAGCACGTGGGTGTCGAACATCTGCGGTCGGCGATCGTCGTCGAGGGTGATCGTCAGCTCGAAGTCTTCGGCGTACTCGATCACCTGCCCTTCGGTCGGCGCCTCGATCGTCACGTGGGGCGGGACCTCGTCGGGAATGGGCGGCCCGAACAGCAGCAGCATCTCCTGGTAGGAGTTTTGCCGGTCGGGCGGGCAGAACATGGTGTGGACTTCGTTGCAGATCGCGGTGGTGGGGGTCAGGCGGGTGTCGGCCACCACCTGGCTGCACCGGTCTTGGTACTTGGGGTCGAGCTCGCCGCCCATGGCGGGGAAGAGGTTGTCGGCGCTGTCGTTGACGTGCTCAAGGCCCCAGGTGTGGGCGGCTTCCTGGTTGATGATCGTGGCCTGGGCGTTGGCGCTGGCGTGGACCAGGAAGCTGAAGCTGGTGAGGTTCGGGCTGTTGTTGCCGCAGTCGAGCCCGGGAGCGTCACCCGCGATGTTCCCCGGCACTCCGCTATCGGGGAGCCCGACCACCACCATTGCGTAGGTGTTGTTATCGGGGGGGCGTTCACCCACCACGATCACTCCGAAGTCGGCGAGGTCCTCGCGGACGGCTTGGATCACCGCCGCTCGCTTGGCATCGTCGGAGGGTGAGGGGGAGAACTGGACGTCGGGGTAGAGGGTCGAGCAGTCGCCGCGCGAGTCATTGCCGCAGCCGCCGTTGATCCACGGGCCGTCGAAGTTGACGAAGAGCACCGTGGGCTGGTTGAGGGCGGCCTGTGCGTCGGGCTCGTGCCCCAGACCCATCCGTAGCAGTGGGTGGCTCGGGTTGGTGATAGGCAGGCCCGCGGCAGGCTCAGTCGATGAGGTGGGCTCGGTGGATGAGGTGGGCTCGGTCGATGCGCTGGGCTCCGCAGGCGGGACGACCAGGCTGGCTTCCGCCGCCATCAGGGTCGTCATCGTCAACCAGGAACCCAAGACCATCGCAAGCGACCGTAGGTCGATTGTGCGGGTTGGTCCCTCCGGGCGTCAAGGAATGAAGGAATGATGGGAGACCCAAACCGACACTGTCTTACTTTGATGACCGGAGGCACGCGATCTACGACGGGCGACGGGCGAGGGCCTGGTGGGCGTGCTCGCGATCGTCGAAGTGGATCTTCGTGGTGCCGAGGATCTGATAGTCCTCGTGGCCTTTGCCTGCGATGAGCACCAGGTCGTCATCGTGGGCCTCGGCGATCGCTCCCGCGATGGCCGACGCACGGTCGGTGCATCGTTCTATGCGGTCGTGTCGGTCGGCGGGTACGCCCGCCAGCATCATGTCTACGATCGTCTCGGGATCTTCGGTTCGCGGGTTGTCCGAGGTCGCCCAAAACCGATCCGCGCCGGTGGCGGCCACCTGGCCCATCAGCGGTCGCTTGCTCGGGTCGCGATCGCCTCCGCACCCCAGCAGCACCACCAGGCGGCCGCGGCACGCCGGTCGGACCGCCTCGATTGCGCGGGCGACCGCATCGGGGGTGTGGGCATAGTCGACGAGCACCGTAGGTCCTCGGATCCCCGAGACCGCGATCCGCTGCAGGCGGCCGGGGGCGCCGGTGGCCTTGGCCAGCGCTTCGGCCAGCGTCTCGGGGGCGATGCCCAGGCCGAGCCCCAGGCCGATCGCCACCATGAGGTTGTCGAGGTTGAAGCTGCCGACCAGCGGGCTGTGCAGATCGACCGGGCCGGCTGGGGTCCGTAGCCGGGCGCGGAGGCCAGTGGGGGTTTGTTCGAATTGTTCTGCGAGGATCTCAGCCTCGGGCACGGCGCCTCGTGAGGCTCGCCAGCGTAGGGCCGAGGGGGGCGCGGCGTCCAAGAAGCGCCGGGCGGCTTCGGGGTGGGCATCGACAGCGGCGATCGCGGTGCCCTCGTCGCGCAGGTGCTCGGCCGACAATCGGCACTTGGCCGCCAGGTAGTCGTCCATCGTGGCGTGGAAGTCGAGGTGGTCTTGGCTGAAGCTGGTCAGCCCTACTGCGGTGAAGCGTAGCGGTCGGGCTCGGCCTTGGGCCAGGGCGTGCGACGACACCTCCATCACCGCATGGGTACCGCCGCGATGTCGGGCGGTCGCCAGCAGGGCCTGGAGCTCCTCGGGGAACGGGGTGGTGAATCGGGCTGTATCTTCGCGGTCGACCACCCAGTTGCCCGTGGTGCCCAGCCGGGCGTAGGGCAGCCCTGCACAGTTCAGGGCGGCGCCCACCAGGTGGGCGGTGGTCGTCTTGCCGTTGGTGCCGGTCACTCCGGCCAGCCACAGCGCGTCGCCGGGGCGGCCATGTGCGTTGGCGGCGATCTGTGGGTAGGCCGTGTTGGAATCGGCCAGGCGGACGACTGCGCCCGGCAGCGGTCCGACGCGATCATCTTGGACGATCAGCACCGCCGCGCCTCGTTGCCGGGCTTGCTGCACGAACTGGTGGGCGTCGTGGGTCTGCCCGGTCACCGCCAGGAACGCGGCGCCTGGCTCCACTTGGCGGGAGTCGACCACCAGGGACGAGATCGGCGTCTTGGGGTCGCAATCGATGTATTGCGGCGCCGGTTCGATGTTGGCCATCAGCTGGCCCAGCGTGAGCGTTGCGTCCACGGGGTCAGGGGCTAATTATCAGACTTCGGGGGGTGCTGGCAGACTTCGGGGGGTGTTGGGCTCGACGCGACGAAGCCGCGGGCACGAGGGCGACCGCGGCTTCGATTGGGCTCGCGTGGTGAGCACGCGGGCGGGTCTTGGGCGGGGTACTTAGGACTTGTCCTCGCCCTCGGCGGGCTTTTCGGCGGCCGCGGCCTTGGGATCGCCCTTGCCGGCCTTGGCTGCTGCGGTCTTGCCCTCCTCGCCCTTCTTGGCGCCACAGGAACCCTCGCCGCAGGAGCCCTCGGCCTTCTTGCCGTGGGCCTTCTTGGCGCCGCAGGAGCCCTCGCCGCACGAGTGCTCGCCCTTGGCGTCCTTGGCTGCGCCGGCGGCTGCCTTGACGTCGGTCGGCTTCTTCTCCTCGGGCTGCTTGTTTTCGGGTTTTTGGGCCGCCTCGGCCTTCTTCTTGCCGTCGTCCTTCTTGACCTCGGCCGCGTCTTTCTTGGCGTCGTCACAGGCCGACACGACGATTCCACTGCCGAGGATCGCGAGGGTGGCCGAGATGGTCTTGATGTCCATGGGTGCTTCTTTTCCGTTTCGGGTTGCGTGGGGTGGTCCTGTCGGACTGGCCGAGCATCCTACGATGGTTTCTGGCGGTGGGGGCGCGAGATCCTCGGAGCGCGGCGAGTTACGGCGAGTCGTGGTCGGGTCGCGGCAGGTCGCGGTCGAGTTGCGGCGAGTCGCGGTCGGGTCGCGGCGAGTCGCGGCGGGTCGCGGCGGGTCGCGGTCGGGTCGCGTGACCGGCGGCCGAGTCGCCGCGAGCGTGACAGGAAGGCAACGCCGTCTCAACAGCGTGAAACTGCAGCTCGATCGGCGAGGAGTGTAGCGGCGGTGAGGCCGATCGCCGTGTCGGCGGGGCACCAGCGGTTGGGTTTGGTCGGCGGGGCACCAGCGGTCGGGTTTGGTCGGTGGTTTGGTCGGTGGTTTGGTCGGTGGGTTTGGTCGGTGGTTTGGTCGGTGGGGTTACTTGGTGAGGGCTTGCTGGGTCAGCTTCACCAGTCGCGGCGTCTCCGCTACGAGTGCGTCGATGTCGATCGTGCGAGTCGATCGATATACGAAGCCGACTAGGTGTTGTTCGTGACGCCACATCACCAGGTAGCCGCGTTGCTTGACCGAGGTGCGTGCATCGAGTTGGTCCATTTGTTCGAAGCCCACGGTCACGCCGTCGAGGGCTTCGACCCGCGGCATGTTGCCGATCGCCGCGTCGATCTTGGCTGGGTCGTCGTCGATCTTCTGGAAGATCGGCTCGATGACCGTGTTGGAATCGACCGAGTCGGCGAGCACCCGGCTGGCCTCCAGGGCGATCGGGGCCAGCTGGACCCCAGCGACGATGATCGTCTCGATGTCTGTCTCGGTCGTCTGCTTGGCTTTGTTCTCCAGCCAGGCCTGGGCCGTCTGGCTGAGCTCTCCGTCGGGGCGTAGATCGTCGACCAGCGCTTGGGCCCCGGCGCGGGTTGCCTCGGTTGCATCTTCGACCGCCTCGTGGACCGCCTTGGTCGAGGCATCGACCGCCTTTCCGGCGGCGTCCTTGGTGGTGTCGGCTACCTTGTTGGCGGCGTCCTTGGTGGCGTTGGCCGCCTTCTTGCCCAGGGTCTTGGCGCTCTGAGCCAGCTCCGCCGCCTTGTCCTTGGATGCCTCGAGCGCCTTGTCTGAGGCTTCCTTGGCCGTCTGCTTGGCCTCCTCGGAGTCGCAGCCGGGCAGTAGCCCGAGGGCGAAGGCGAGGGCAGCAGGGGGCAGGCGGCGCGTCATGGTCTGGGGACCATAACAGGGGGCGAAAAACGCGAAGGCCCCCGACGGTGAGGTCGGGGGCCTGGCGGCGGAACGGGAGGGATTCGAACCCTCGGTAGAGTTTCCCCTACGCAGATTTAGCAAACCTGTGCCTTCAGCCACTCGGCCACCGTTCCACAGGTGATTGGGCGCGCTCGGCGGCGCGTTTTTGTTTGGGGGCGGGACGTTAACTCCGGTGGGGGTCGGCTTGCAAGCGGGGGATGCGGGGTGGTGCGCGTAGTGGCGTGCAAGCGGGCGGCGGGGGTCGGTCTCTTAGGGGGCCGGGCGGGTAGGGGGCCGGGCGGGCGTGGGCGCGCGGGCGGGTGTGGTCTTGCAGTCCGATGCGCTGGGCCGGCATGCTGTCGCCAAGATGGACCTCAAACGGCGATTGTGGCTGGGCGTCGCCGAGGTGGGCATGGCCTTCGCTGGGCTCGTGCTGGGCTATGCCCTCGTGGGTTCCCTGCTGGGGATGTTCGATGCCGGCCCCTACCACCTGATGGCGGGGCCGCTCATTACCGCCGTCGCCGCGGCGTTCTACGCATGGGTTGGCCCGCAGTGGGCGGCCGCCGCACGGGACGACGACGAGCCCGAGCCCGATCTGACCATGCCCCCGTCGTCGCTGAGCGCCGGGGGAGCCGCCGGGGTCGTGCTGCTGGGGGTTG
Source organism: Myxococcota bacterium (assembly GCA_039194325.1). GTDB lineage: Bacteria > Myxococcota_A > Polyangia > Nannocystales > Nannocystaceae > Paraliomyxa. The sequence goes on along the minus strand of JBCCWC010000001.1, from coordinate 69,384 downwards.
TCGTGGCGCTGGGCGGCAGCATTGTGCTGGGGCTGCTGCTCGAGCTGGTCGGCCTAGGCGTCAAGGAGCAGACCAGCGTGCTGGAGATCGCCGACGAAGCTCGCGGCGGCGGGGTGCAGACCGAGGCGATCGTGTTGGCGGTTTCCGCGCTGCTGATGGCGCCCGTGGTCGAAGAATGGCTGTTTCGACGACTGCTGTTCGTGCGCGTCCGAGCCCTCAGCGGGCCCAAGCTCGCCTACGGGCTGAGCGCGGTGGCGTTTGCCGCGATCCACGGTAATCCCGCGGGGATTGTGATCTACCTGTGGCTGGGGGTGGTGTTCGCCGCCGTGTTGGCGCGGACCGGCAGGCTGTGGGCGGCGATCGCGGTGCACATGGGGAACAATGCGTATGTGCTGGCGGTGCTGTTCTTTGGGGCAGAGCCGGGGGTGTGAGGGAGCGCGTGGTCGGGAGAACGAGGGCGGTTGCAGAAGCAGGGGCGCTCTGATAAAGCTCGCGGCTCAACCGCTGCATCTGTAGCTCAGCTGGATAGAGCGTCGGTCTACGGAACCGAAAGTCGGAGGTTCGAATCCTTCCAGATGCGCTAGACGAAAGCCCCGTGAAGGGCTTTCGACTTTAACGTCGAGGGTCGAGTGCCATCGCGAAGCATTCGACCGGCGGCTCAGCAGGGTTCTCGGGTTTCGTGTGCAATTGCGGGGACTGTTGAAGGGGCGCGCCCAGGTCATTGCTCGCGACCTGCGACCTGTATCGCCGAGCTTGGAACAGCTTTCGGTTCCGTAGACCGACGCTCTATTGAGCGGGTTCGTCGGTGAGTCCCTCGGCTTGCGCCTTCGCCGCACGACCGTGGGGGTCGTGCGTTGTGGCTCATCTGACCTCTGGGTGCCCGTTGGCCCGGGCTTGTTCCGTGTGCCCTCAGGATTGACGCGCGGTCGTCGGCAAGTCAAGAAGAAATCTCGTCTGGCGTTGGTCGCTCGACCGCCGGTGGGGCCGTGGGTCCCGCGGCGCAGGGGGAACGCGTGCTGACCTTCGCGGTTCCCCCGCGCAGAGCCCTGGGGAGTTGGCTCTCCCCATGGCTCCGGTTGTTTCATAAGTCGTCATGGCTGGGTTGGCCTGCCCCAGGAACCCTTGAGAAAGTCAGAACTCATGCCTGATGCCCGTGAACTCATACCCCTGAGCCAGAATCATCATCTTTGGCTGCTTCGATATCTGCTTTACGGATTTGTTTCCCACTGATGGAGAGTTCTCCACCCGCCGTTTTGACATTAAGGGATTCCGCATTGCGCAAGAGGTGCAACAAGGAACTCGAAGGATGCTCTTGGTTACTTGCCGACCGGTTGCTTTCAAACAACCCGTGGGCAAAGCTGTCTATCAGTTTCTCGGGCAGCACTTTCCCCTCCTTTTCGTACTCAAGGTTCATCTCGACGAGCCAACTTGCTCGATTGATATCCAAAGCAAACTGCTTGGAACGTAGTTCGATAACGTTCACCTGCTTCGACCAGGATGACAGTTCACGTATATAATAGATTAGCACTACTACCAACAGTATCCCGGCAAGAACGCGAATCGACCACATAAGCGCCACTGTCTGTGCAGAATATGTCAGCAGCATTGTAACTTCAAGGATTGCTGGCACGAATGAAACGAGAAGCAGCAAGACTGTCGTAATACTGATCGTCCACTTGCAAACCCGTGTTACCTTCTCAAAATTCTCCTTTGCCTGGGAAGAAAGATCGGGCTGCTTTGCCCGCTTCGCTACTTCATTCTGCAGATTCTCGCGTAGATTACGTCGCGTTTCACGTTCGTTCTGTAAATCCAGCGATCTCTCACGGGACTCAAGATCCCTACGCAGATCCTCAAGTCTTCGATTATCTTCCTCCACTCTTTTCTGGATAGTGGATACCCACTCTGCTCGCTCTTCCTTGAAATTCTTGTGCCTTTCCGCGTAATCTTCCTCAAGCCGCTTGATTCCTTCTCTATGTTGTTCGAGCAAGCGCTGTCGGAGTTGTTCGTTGTTTCGTGCCTGGGTATTTATAGTATCACGAAACGTCGCAACCTGTTCTCGCAGAGCTTCTATCAAGCCACTGTTACTATTTCCATCCCCGAGTGCGTCGCCACCAGGAGGATCGGATATGATCAGGCCGCGACTATGCATTAAAGAGATCAGTGCTCGCACATAAGGAACTATACGCTTTCGAGCAGTATTCAGATCATCGGTAGCTTTTACAAGCTTGTTTGCCGCGATCTTGCATCTGTTCTCAGTCGCCTGTGCCTCCTGTAGTGCTTGCGGATTCTGCCGACCCTGCCGATGCACAGCAGCACCTTGCTGCTGCTTGAGGGCGCGATCGGCATCACTCTTCTCTTGCTTGCTCTTACTTACAGCCTGTCGAGCTTCCCATATACGCGATGAGCAGAAGGACAGCGCTACTCCGCTTGCGCTACGGCAAAAGCTCACTCTTAGACTGCCGTAAAGAAAAGTGTCAACTGTCAGTGCGGCCCTGGTAATTGTCCTAAGTTCTCCAAGTTCCCCCTGAAACCCTCTGGGCAATTTAGCACGAATTTGTTCTTCACGAGGAGGACCAGAATATATACATGGCACTTCAAACTGGTCGATATCAAGAACAATGTCTCCCTCTTCATTCGAGACAATATCTTCTGCTTGTATAGGTGAAAAAACCTCTGGGTCTTTCAGGCTATCTCGTAAATCGGATGCTAGGGAGATGAATGTGCCAACGACCTCCTCATCAACGAGATTGCGCGCCGTTTCTTCGTGGATTTTTTCGTAGCTCATTCCCGTTTGGCCGTGCGAGATGATAATACGAATCTTGATGTATGTAACTGCTCAAACGTGCAGTTTTACATGGTCCCATCAGAGCTCCCATTATCGACAAACGACTTGGCTTTGCATTTTCCCGCTTCCGCTACGCTGTCGCGCTACTACTCGTATCGAAATTCAAGTGCCCCGACGAGGTAGTCGGGACCACTGTGCTCAATGTCGGTCCGGTAGACATCGAAACTCATGCACGGTACTTGGCGCCCGTCGAAGCTGGCCACGCACAGCCGTCGAGCATCGACCATGGACGGTCGTCGTCCGCATCAAACCAGCCGTGAACGCCATCGTCCCTCACCCACACGTACGTCCCAAGGGTCGGCGGACCCGGGCCAGCGGTGAAGCTAGCCCGGTTCGTCGGGTCGTCGTCGTCGAACGTGACCCAACCCCGGTGCTCGTTCTGCACGAACGAGGCGAACATCGCCCGGGCCATGGCCCTCGTCGGCACGCTGACGAACCATGCGCGACCATGGCTCTCGGCGTGCAGGTTGTAGCCGCCCCACTCGTCGGGCTCTGCGGCGATCTAGACGCCCTCGTAGATGCTGAAACAGCCGTCGATGGTCATCGACGCGAGGCTGGCTAGCTGGACCGGCGAGCCCTCGGAGGACCGAAAGACGTCTTGAGGGCTCACCTTCATCCACCTTCCATCATCACCAGCTGTAGCCGTCGAGCTCGTTGTGTTCAGGGTCACTGCCCAGAACGCGCTCGCCGAGCTCGTCGTGTCCATCCGAAAGCGGCTCCTCATCCTCGCAGCGGAAATCGTGACCGTAGTCGCGTGCGTAGATCTCCGCCGTGTCTCGGTCGACCCACCAGCCACGAAAGAGCTACTGGGGCTGACCGTCGCGCTCGAGCCAAGCCGGGCCGACGTCTTTCCGGTCGGCGGACGCGAACCACGCGATCCCCTGGGTTCCATCTTCCACAACGTCGGATAGCTGGCGGACCGAGGACGCGAAGCTAGATCCGTCCTCGCAGGTGAGCGAACAGCCACCACCGATACGCTCACCAAACTGGCGGTCGCGCTTCGCGTCGAGCCGATGGAGTTCCCACGCCCCCTCGGCGCACCAAGTCCGAAGCGACCAGCGACTCGTGAGTAGGAATCCGACCAATCGCTTATGGCGGTGGTCGTCGTGACCGGTACCCAGTTGTATTCGCCAAGGCGCCTGTCTCGGACTATATACCAAGCTACTGAGCAACCGCACGAGCGCGGCCAAGAGGTGCTCACGCGGCGCCACTGCAATCTGCAATCAACCCTTGCGTGGAGTCGCACCTTCGAGAGTTCGACTCGGAACTGATCCATGCTCTGAAGTAGCAGCCTCAATATGGCCAGCCTGGACAGCACCCCCCCCCAGCACGGCCAGCCCCCGCACGGCTACGGCCAGTAAGACTCGACCCTCGCCATCACTCGACCGGTAGCATCGGGTGCAGAGTCAGTCCATTGCTCGCCGCGAAACACTCGACCCGGACCAGCTCGGCACGAGAGGGTAGCCGGTTGGCCTTGCCACGGCACTGCACCACTTTTTGGCCTCGGTGGTCGACTTCCACGGTCAGCTTGCGCCGGCCGTTGACCTTGTAGGACCAGATCGAGGTGAGGCCATGACGCACCGCCGTAATATAAGTGAACACGCAGTGTCGCAGCGCCTTCCCCTCCTGGGCCAGATCTTGGGTGTTGCGGATCTCGGTGATCGAATATCGCTCGAGGCGATCATGCTTGCCCACCCGCTCGTGGTGCCAGCCTGCGAACCCCGAAGCGGGCAGGAGCTTGTCGCGCCCACCATCCTCGTGGGCGAGCAACCCGTGCCACTGCATCATGGCCTGCTGTACCGAGCCGCCCGTTCGACCCTTCATGGAGAATTTGGGATCCGCCTGGCGCCGCCGGGCGATCCAATCGTAGACGGGCCCGAGCTGACCCGGAGGGATGTCCTCCTGGTTGCAGGTCCAGTGGATCACGCCGGCCCAGAACGCCTCGTCGTCGGTGAGGCCCTGCCCCAGCTGACGCGTGGCGAGGATGGTGGTGGCCACGCGATACACCCCACCCAGCGCGGTCACCTGGGCGCGACGGATGGCCTCGAGCAGGCTCAGCTGCGCCGGGGACTGCATGAACAGGTGGCACATCCGCCGGGTCAGCGGCACGGGGAACCGGCCCTCCTTGACCAGGCGAAACAGGCTGCCGCCCTGGCCCAGGTGCACGAACAGCTCGATACCCATCCGCCGTAGGCGCTCGTCCTCGATCGAAAACACGCGGAACATGAACGTGGGCATGTCGTAGCGCACCAGCAGGTGCCGCAGCAGGCCCTCGAGCTTCGTCCGCGGGCTCTTGCCGCGAGGTCGCCAGTCGACGATGTCCCGAACCCACGGGTGCTCGCCGAGGGTGGCCACCGCGGCGGCGTAGTGCGGATCCAGCAGCCTGGGCGCGTGGCAGCGCAGCGCATGCTCAAGCGCCTTGGGTAGCGCATAGGCGGCCGGCCTCGGCGCCGTGGACTGGAGCTTGTGCAGCGCCGACGCGATCATGGCGTCGTCCTGCTGGCGCTGCTGCGCCTTCCGGACACGACTGGATACCTCGCCGCTCTGGGCGGCAGACCGACGCGCCATCCGGCGCGCCATCCTTCGTTTTCTCTTTCGTTCGCTCAACGCTCACTCCCGGTCGCAGACGACGGGGAGTGGTCGTGGGGTCCCCGTCAGCCGGCCGTGCTGGTCGATCCATCCGGCGAGAGTTCGCCGGGTTCAGCAGGTCGATGGGTGGGACTCACAAGCATGGGAACCTCGAATCGGGGGTCCGGGCTTGGGTTTAACCGACGCACTCGAGTTGTCAAGCGAGACGTGCAGATGAATTGCCCTGTAAAACGCTCGGGCCAACCGCAAGGTGAGGCGATGTCGGCGAAGGTCAGGCCGTCACCTCGGACGCTTCCGTAGGCTCGTCGCGCCCCGGCAACTCGATGCGAAAGCACCGGTGTTGAGACCTCGTGTGGTCGACCACTGGGCTCGCCGAGCTCCCAAGCTGCGGTCAGCTCGGACCCTAGCAGCTGCCCGAAGCGTCAAGGGCTCAGTCGCGGACTCGACGGGTCCTTGAGGTGATCGCCTTGGGCCCAATCAGCGCGCTTGGGTCGAGCTCCAGCACCTGGGCCAGCTTGGCGAGATAATCAATGGTCGGAGCCTTGCTCCCGGCCAGGACCGCGAAGAGGTGGTTGCGCGAAACGCCCGCCAGGGCGGCAACCCGCGACACGGCGAGACCCCGGGCGGAGCATGCCTCCCGAATCCGATCTGCGAGCCGTGCGCGGATGGCGTCCGAGTCCACGGAGCGGAGGCTATCCGCTTTCGCGGTCTCTAGCATAGCGACATGGTTGAGCGATCACCACATCCCCTGGCTAAGCTCTCTGAGAGCAGGCAAAACGACTCAACTCGTCCTTCCGAGCCTTGACCCCCGTTGGTATGAAAGTGCATGGGGTGCCCCTGCACCCCACATAGGATATGTATTTCGTCCCCCAACCCCCTTCAGAGCGCCCCCCCCAGAGCGTGATCTTCGGGCTTGTCGGGTTTGAATTTTTCCTTCGTCGGAGCTGCAATGAGCTGCCCGGACCGGGGTGCCATCGGCGCACCATAGCTCTGATGGATCCGAGTCATGAGGAGAGATCCGAGCAATATCGGCGTGTGTCGGAGGCGAATAAACTCATCTACTAGTAGTCTGAAAGTTCCGGCGTGCATTCCTTGAGCTTCCCGTCATAGCTCTCGATTGGCTCTTTCATGCACTTAATCTCGCAGGGACCACGCTCCGTCACTTTTGAGTCCGCACAGAGCTCGACGCAGTAGCTCTTGATGGCTGATTTGCAAGCGGCTTCGCCGGTTGTCGCATCCGCGCCGAATGGACTGACTGCGGAGTTTCCGCTCTCTCCGCTCTCTCCGCTCTTTGCCTCAGGTGCATTACCCCTCTTGTCTGCTGGGGTCCTCTTGGGTGTACAATCACAACCGCCAAATCTCGTTCTGTCTGGCACGCATACCCTTACTCCGGGAAGAGGCTCCGCGGAAAAGTCCCCCGGATTAGGGCATGAACAACTCTGTACTTCACCTTCGGTACAAACCTTAGGTTTGACTCGCGGCGCGCAATGATCCCAACATGCCGACTGTTGTCGCTCGTCGGTCTTATATGAGGAAGTGCCGAACACTGCGTCGGTTACGTCGGTTTGTCGCATGCACCGGTCGTAACACTCTCGTGCCTGCGAATCTGTCGGACGTCCATAGTGGTCGACGTTGTCCCCTGTTGCTGCGACGCGGGGCGTCTCATGGGAGGATGAGGAGGTCGTGGCGCAAGCGACAGTAGCAGCGCACAGGACGACAATCGCAGGGCAGCGACCGAGCATGTTGGTCGGATACTATCAACGTAGGCCCTACTTTATCTTCATGTCCCATTTGGGACATGAAAGAGAGGCGCTTGGTCGAATTACGTGAAGTGCGCGCGGTGCATTCGCTTGACATCCCGCAATGCGCGGGAAATCAGCGGCGAGCGAGCGTGTATTCAGGCACCCCGGCCACGGCGGTGATCCAGGTCTGCATGTCCTCGGTCGGGGCCACCGCGTCTCCCACTCGCGCGGCGCTGGCCAGATGGCCCGCGGCCGCGATCGTGATCGCCCCGGCCGGGGTGACCTGGATCGCCACTCCGCCGGGCCCTCGGATCACCAGGTCAGTAGCGCTGAGGTCCGTGGTGCGGTCTGGAGCATCCGCAGGGCGAGGTCGTCCTGCACGGCCGTCAGAGCATCGATCACGCTGGGCGACTGGGCGGTCATGCCACGACCGTGGCGCCCCTGCTGCATGACCTCGCCAGGCTCGGTCACCGGGTCCGCCGGGGGAGGGGGAGGCTCGGTCTCGGGCTCGTCATCGACGCCCGGGCCAGACCCGAGCGCCTCATCGAGCGCCAACAACTCCTCGAGCTCGTTCTCGCCGAAGCTCAACCCCGCGTGCTGGTCCACCAGCGATCTGACGTGGTGGAAGATCGAACGCAGGAGATCGTGTGGTTCGCGTCCGACCGTTAGAACGATGTCGACCCGATTTGGCTCGAGCGCGATGGTCAACCGGACCGGTGTCGAGCCCGGCGGCTCGGGCGACCTCGTCGGGATTCTTGAGTTTCGGCTCGACCGATAAGTGACAGCTTGCTGAATTCGAGCGGGCAACCTCACCAGCTCCTTCTGTCGTAGTTACTTGCGAATCAGTAGAGGCAAGGTTCGAGGTTCGAGATGCGTCGGGAATTGTCGTCTCTTTTAAGCCAATATCTCTTAATCGCAGACGAGCAAGCCCCTTGGCCCGAATTGCCGAGCTTTTCGCCATTGACCACGGCCGAGACATTGTACTATGCGGCAGGGAGCCAAGATTGGTCTTGAGTCCCAGAACGACCGCGGCGAAGGACACCATGGTATCTTCCCCAGACGGACCTTCGAGTAAAGAGCGCCGAACGTTGAATACAGGCGACTTACTCCCCGCAGATATCATCGTCTCGACTACCGAAGATCGCATCTCTGTCGGAATTCGGCTTGTGACGTCTTCAAGTTTCAGTCATGCGATGCTGTACAGTGGCGATGATACGGTCATTGATGCAACGGATCATGGGGTGCGGGAAACCCTCTTAGCTATCGTCTGAAGCACTCCACTATTGCGGTTGCCTACCGCCATCGTGAGGTGTCATCACGGGCTCTAGGTCTCAAAATCGTGGACCACGCTCGGCACTACAAGAACGAGAGCAATGGGTTCGACTACGGCGGAATGCTAGGGGCTGCAGGGTCGACGGGTTTGCTCGTGTGCTTGGCGGTCACCGTGTGGATGGGGCCCGTCCCCAGCCTAGTATGCACAGCCGTCGCTAGCGGTGCGTTGGAGGACGATGACAAGTTCTTCTGCTCTGAGTTGGTGCTGCAAGCTTACGCCGATGCCGGGTTGTCCATAGCCGATCTCTTGCCTCAGCGCACCAGCCCCGAGGGCATCGTGGAGGTCGCTAGCCGCGGAAAGCTATTCTACCTTGGACACCTCCCGGTTGGAGCGTAATCGGCGAGGATAACGCTCCGCGAACGGTTCCTCGGCTCTCCCTCGATGGCGCCTGCCGCGATTTTGTTCACCAGGACGATCCCAGCTACGATCGACACGTGATCGAGCAAGCTCAGGCCGTGCTGACGACCGCCCTCCGCCTCACCGTCAAGGAACGCGCTGAGTTGGCCGCCGAGCTTCTCGCGAGCCTCGATGGTGAGCCCGATGAGGATGTCGAAGCCGATTGGGCCGCCGAGATCGAGCGCCGCGTTCGAAGGCTCGAAGTCGAAGGCAGTCGCGGTCGTCCGTGGCAAGAGGTCTTCGACGGGTTCCCCCAGCGGCCGTGACTCGGATCGTCGTCATCGAGCCCGAGGCCCACGAGGAGCTCTCGCGGGTGTTTGGCACGGGCTAGGTCTTCGTCGACGCCATGCGAGAGGCGGTCGCTCGGCTCACCACAACCCCCGATCGGAGCACGACCATGCCCGGGTCACCGAGCCGAGCCGGTCGGCGCTATCCTGGCTCCGATGCTCCGTCCTACCGTGTTCCGGATCTCGCTCGTTTGCGCCACACCGTGGGCCTGTTTTGATCCCACCGAGCCGCAGGTCACCAGCGAAGGCAGCGGCTCGACCGCGGGCACTGTCGGAGCGATCGTCACTTCTTTGCCGACCACGATGAGCGGTGGGGGTTTGTCGTCGGTCGGTGGAACCTCGGGGCCCGCGCCCACGACCGGCTCGAGTACGGCCGCCGATGTCACCACCACGGATGAAGCCGACTCGAGCTCCTCGGGAGACCCCGTGCGGCCCCTATGCGGCGACGCGATCCCCGTGGCGGGCGAGCTCTGCTTCGATGACGCGGCCGTGATCCCGCCCAACGACATCGTCTATGCCCCGCAGCTGGTCGATGCCAACGGCGACGGCAACCCGGATCTGATCTATCTCATCCTCGACCAGCTCATCGTTCACCTCGGCGACGGGGCGGGCGGCTTTGGTCCCGCGCTGGGCGATGAGACGATCTTTGCAACCGACATGCAGGTAGCCTCGCTCGATGGTGACGGCGACGCGGATCTGGTGGTGCTCGAGGAGTTCTCCGAGCAGCTCGACGTGGCGCTGGGGAGTGGAAGCGGTAACTTCGTGCTCCAGGGGCTCCCCACCTTGACCGGCGCCGATCCCCGCGCGATCGCGGTCGGCGATATGGACGGCAATGGTTTCGACGACGCGGTGGTCGTCACCGGGTCCGGAAGCCAGCTCCGCGTATATCTGGCCCCTGGCGACGGTACCCTCGCGCAGTCTGAGGTCGTAGGCACGGGCAATGGTTTCGGTCGCGCGCTGGCGCTGGGCGACTTCAGCAGCGACGGCAACCTCGATGTAGTCTTCACCGTCGAAGGGGGCAATGATCAGCTCCGCTTCCGTTTGGGAGACGGGAGCGGCCAGCTCGGCTCGCTCTTGACGGTGGGGGTGGCTACCAGCGACGCTCGAGGAGTGGCGGTGGGTGACTTCGACGGAGATGGCGATGACGACTTGGCCTTGGCCAATGGGATCAATGTGCTCGCCATGCGGGGCACGGGAGCTGCGGGCTTCGAGGATCCCGCCGTCCTCGAACCGGCAGGCACGGCGACCCTCGTGCAGAGTGTTGACATCACCAGCGATGACTTCGATGACATCATCGTGGCCTATGCCGACGTCACCACCGTGAGTGTCTTCGTCGGCGTGGGCGACGGGACCTTCGAGGCTCGGGTCGACTACGGAATTGGGACCGCGGCTGACGATCTGGCCACGGGAGACGCCAACCTCGACGGAATTCCCGACCTGGTGGTGGGATCGACCAACGAGGAGCTGGTGACCATGCTGCTCTCCACGCCTTAAAGGGGCGAGAGCATGATCTCGGCGGATACCGAAGTTGCTTGGGCTCGCCCGTTGCGCAAGCGGGGGCCGGGCCCCGTGTGAACTCGGACGTAGTCGACGTCGACGAAGAACCGAGTATCGCCGGTTGGATGACTTTGCTCGAGCTACGATCCGAGCACCTCGATGCGATTGCCGGCAAGACCTTTTGATCAAACCGCGAGACAGTGTTCGTTCACCTCGCTGACGCGACCGAGCATTGGTCGACGCACCCTGGGGCTCAGTGCCGTGGCGAGTGATATGTAGGGCCCAGTCGCTGATCCTGCTCCCGCTGCTCCCGCTGCTCCCGCTGCTCCCGCTGCTCCCGCTCCCGCTGCCCCGGCAATCCACCCCAACAATCGACATGATCATCCCTTTAGGTGGAAGGAATCTTCCCCGCGATGCGTTGGGTGGCTCGGGTATCGGTATCGACGGGGTTGGGAGCTCGTGACGAACAAGATCGCACTACAAACATTCACGAAACCGCGCGCAGTTACGCGTGACGACGACTTCATTCGCGACGTGGCGGGCGCGATCGCGGTGGCCTTGGCCGCCACGGCCGAAGGCCGAGCGGTGGGTCTATCGGTGGAGATCTGGCCCGAACACGATGTTGCGCTGCGTGTCCGCACGGGTCACGAGCTGCGGATCTTCGTGGACCGACCAGGGGGCGCCATGGAGATCCACTGGGAGCGAGCGGATCCGGGGCCGACCGGCGGCCATCCGAAGACCAGCGAGGGTGTCTTGGGCGGGCTGGATCAGACGGGCGCCGAGGATCTCCGCGTGTTCATGGCCGAGTGGCTCGCTTGGCGAGTGAGAGGCTGAAGGCCTGAGGGGCTGACGAGTCGCGAGGTGTAGGCCTCAGTTGACGGCCGCGGCGCGCGACTCCAGCAGCTCGCCGAGGCGCTGCCGTAGCTTGTGATACGTGAAGGGCTTCTCCAGGAACGCCCCTACGGTCTGGCCTTCGAACTTCTCGGCGGTCTCGGTCTTGCTGTACCCACTCATCACCACGGTCAGCGCATCGGGATGGTGGGCCGAGATCGTTCGCAGTGCCTCCGCGCCGTCGAGTCGCGGCATCATCACGTCGAGCACCACGAGCTGGAGCTCGCCCGGCCGCAGGACGCTGGCCTTCTCGACGCCCTCGACCCCGTCGACCGCCTGCTGCACGCGGAAGCCGATCCGTCGGAGCATGCGCGACACCAGTTTTCGGACGATCTCCTCGTCGTCCACCACCAGCGCGGTTCCCTGGATCATGACCTCCGAGTTGTCTTCTATGCGCCGGTGAGCCAGCGCCACCTGCTCGCCCAGAGCGGGCAGCAGCAGCCGGAAGGTGGTGCCTCGGCCGGGCTCGCTGTCCACGAAGATGTTGCCGTCGTGACCCCGTACGATGCCGAGTACGGCGGCCAGGCCCAGCCCCCGGCCGGTGAGCTTGGTGGAGAAGAAGGGCTCGAAGATCCGTGTCAGCTTGTCGGCGTCCATACCGGTGCCGTCGTCGGAGACCTCGAACACCGCGTAGCTGCCTGGGGGCAGCTCTTGGGGGACCACGCCGCCGCCTCGGGGCTCGGTCAGGGTGACCTGGCCGCTGCGGACCCGCACGGTGCCCTTGCTGGGCAAGATCGCCTCCCAGGCGTTGGTGACCAGGTTGAGCAGCACCTGGCGAAGCTGGGCCTCGTCGCCCTTGACCAGCGGCGTCGTCTTGTCCAGGTTGAGCTCGATGGCGACTTGCTTGGGCGCGGTGTGATGCCACAGGTGCACGCTGTCCTCGACCAGCGAGCGCAGCGAGAGCTTGTCGAGCTTCACCGAGCGCTGCCCGGAGTAGGCCAGCAGCTGCTTGCACAGCTTGGCGGCCTGATCGGCGGCCGCGTCGATCTGCGACAGGGGCTCGGCCGCCCGAGGATCGCGGCCATAGTCCTCGCTGAGCAAGGAAGAGGCGCCCACGATGCCCATCAGCAGGTTGTTGAAGTCGTGGGCGATGCCGCCGGCGAGCACGCCCAGGCTCTCGAGTCGCTGGGTCTCGAGCAGCTTCTCCTTGAGCTTGGCGGTGTCGGCCAGCTCGCGCTCGAGCTCTTGGCGGGTCAGCTCGGCCTCGGTGACGTCGATGCAGACCCCGATGTACCCGACGAACTCGCCCTTGGCGTCGTAGCGCGGCGTGCCGCGGTCGCGGATCCAGCGATAGACGCCGTCGTGGCGGCGCAGGCGGTAGGTCACCTCGAAGGGCCCGCGCTCGGCCAGAGCCTGCTGGTAGATCCGCTCGACCTCGATCCGATCCTGCTGGTGAAGGCTCGAAGGCCAGCGGTTCCCCTGCTCCTGCTCCAGGCTACGCCCGGTCATCTCGAGCCAGGCGGTGTTGAACCACCCGCACGAGCCGTTGGGGTGCGAGACCCACATGGGCATGGGCGCCAGCTCCATCAGCCGACGCAAGCCCGATAGACCGTCGGCGGGATCGAGCACCTTGTCGACCGCTACCGTCCCGTCCCCTTGTCTCGTGACGACCACCGGATCACTATGCCATGGCATATGTCGGATCGTGGGTCCTGAGACACGAGATCCACCGTCGCTACGGGGGTCGCGGTCCGCCGGTGTGCACGACCGGCGAGGCCCTTTCGATCAGGTGAGCACGCTGCGGTGAGAGACCGCCAGCCTCAGGACAGTCCAAGGCCCAGCGCATGGGGTTCAACTGCGGACACTCGGCGCCCGTCGAGGGGTCGTGTCGTTGCCGACACACGGATGCGATGCACGCGGCGACCAACACAAAAAGGCGCCCAATGCCCGGTCAGAGGCGTTGGGTGGCGGTTCGCGGGCGACTTGGGGCAGATCGACCCGTTCGCGTAGTCTTCGCTGCATGTCGGCTCCTTCCAACTCGCGATTGGCGCAAGGCGTCTCGGGCGATATGGCGCAGGTTCTCGATGTGGTGCGTCGCGTCGTGGTCGACGTGAGCGACGGCCGAGGTCTGGGGGCGCTGACTCCCGAGGTCTCGTTCGAACGTGAGCTGGGGCTGGGCAGCCTGGAGCGCGTGGAGCTGGCCGTGCGAGCAGGTGATGCATTCGGCGTGCGGTTGTCCGAAGACGCGATCGCCAACGTCGACACCCCCCAGCAGCTGCTGTCACAGCTGCTAGCCCAACGCCGCGGCGCAGGGCAGAGCGTGCGCGCCCCGGCGGCCGCCCACGTCGGCGACCGGCTCGAGCTGCTGCCGACCGAGCCTCCCGCTCCCGAGCCGGTGGACGCGACCACTCTGGTCGAGGTGCTCGAGTATCACGTGCGGCACCAGCCCGACCGGGTACACATCGTCTTGCACGACGACGACGACTCGACCATGCCGATCACCTACGGGGCGCTGCATCGCGCAGCGATGGTGGTGGCGCGGGCGCTCCGCGAGCGCGGGGTCGGGCCGGGGCGCAGCGTGGCGATCATGCTGCCCACGGGGCTGGGGTACTTCGCGTCGTTCATGGGGACGCTGCTGGCAGGGGCGGTGCCCGTGCCCCTATATCCGCCGGTGCGGCTCGATCGGATCCGCGAGTACATCCTGCGCTGCGCGAAGATCCTCGACAACGCGCAGGCCCAGGTGCTCATCACCTTCGACCGAGCCGCGCGGGTGGCCGACATCGCTCGGGATCGCGTCGAGGCGATCGAGCACGTGCTGTCGATCGACCAGCTGCTACCCCGGGACGCCTCGTACGACGGGACCACCACCCGGGCGTCGGTGACCCCCTCGGACACGGCGCTCGTCCAGTACACCTCGGGGAGCACGGGCGATCCAAAGGGCGTAGAGCTCACCCAGGCCAATGTCATGGCCAACATTCGCTCGGCCCGCGAGGGGTGCGAGCTCGGGCCCAAAGACGTGGTGGTCAGCTGGCTGCCGCTCTACCACGACATGGGCCTCATCGGCGGATGGCTGATGTGCTTCTACTACGGGGTGCCCACAGTGCTGATGTCGCCGATGGCCTTCTTGACCCGGCCCGAGCGCTGGCTGCTGGCGCTGACCGAGTACGAGGCCACGTGCTCGGTCGCTCCCAACTTCGCCTTCGATCTGTGCGTCAAGCGGATCGACCAGGAGGTGATCCAGCACCTCGATCTGAGCCGGGTGCGCTCGATCCTCAACGGCTCGGAGCCAATAGTGCCCTCGACGATCGATCGCTTCGTGGAGCGCTTTGGCCCCGCGGGCCTGCGCCGTGAGGCGATCTTCTGCGCGTATGGCTTGGCCGAGAACATGGTCGCGGTGACCTTTCCCCCGGTGCTGCGGGCCCCTCGGATCGAGCGGATCGAGCGGGCCGCCTTCGAGACCGACGGGCGGGCTGTGCCCACCGAGCAGCCGGACAACCTCGAGTTCGTGGGGGTGGGCAGCGCCGTCGCTCGGCACGAGGTGCGGGTGGTCGACGGGCAGGAGTCGCCCGTCCCCGAGCGGCAGCAGGGCACGATCCAGTTTCGGGGGCCCTCGTCGTTCAAGGGCTACTTTCGACGCCCGGAGGCCACCGCCGAGGTCCAGCGCGCCGACGGCTGGGTCGACACGGGAGATCTGGGCTACCTGGCCGAGGGCGAGCTGTTCATCACCGGGCGCGTCAAGGATCTCATCATCAAGGCCGGCCGCAACTACTATCCTCACGAGATCGAGGCCGCGGCCGCGGCCGTCGAGGGGATCCGCCAGGGGTGCGTGGCCGCGTTCGCGGTGAGGGACGACGTGGTGGGTACCGAGCAGATCGTGGTGATCGCCGAGACCCGGGAGCAGGATCCGCTGGCCCGCGAGATCCTCGAGGCCCGGGTGATCGAGACGATCACCACCCGGGTCGGCGTGCCGCCCGACCGCGTGGTGCTGGCGATTCCGGGGGCCGTGCCCAAGACCTCCAGCGGGAAGATCCGGCGCCGGGAGAGTCGCCGGCTGTACCTCGAGGACACGATCAACGAGCCGCGAAGCTCGGCCACCCGCCAGGCGGCGGGGCTGCTGGTGCAGGGGCTGCCCGCGCGCGTGGGCAAGGTCGCGCGGCGGATGAGTCGCACGATCTACGGCGGCTACGCGGCCTCGACCCTGGCGTCGTGGTGCGGGCTGGCCATGGTCCTGGGGCGGCTGAGCCCCGCGGGGAGGCCGGCGCAGCGGCTGGGCACGACCGAGGCCCGGGCCGCGATGACCTTTGCCGGCCTACGGCCGCGCGTGACCGGGCTGTCGCGGATCCCGAAGGGGGCTGCGATCTTGGTGGCCAACCACTGCGGCTATCTCGACTTCTTGATCTGTACCGCGGCCCTCCCGGCCGGGGTGCGCTTTGTGATCAAGGGAGAGCTGCGTAACCACCTATTGTTCGGTTCGCCGCTGGTGCGGATGGGGCACGTATTCATCGATCGTCACTCCGCCGCCCGCTCGCTGGCCGATCTGAAGGAGGTGGTGTCCTTGCTCGCGGCCGACCAGCGCGTGATGGTGTTCCCCGAGGGCACGTTCTCGCCCGAGGTGGGCATGCGCTCGTTCAAGCTTGGGGCGTTTCGGCTCGCGTGCCAGACGGGCGCGCCGATCGTACCGGTCGCGATCCGAGGCTCGCGTAGGGCGATGCGGGACGGGACCTGGCTGCCCCGGCGCCAGCGGATCGAGGTGGAGGTGCTCGAGCCGATCCAGCCGCAGGGGCAGGAGATCGCAGACATCGTGCGGCTACGCGATCGCACCGCAGACGCGATCGCGGCCCGGATCGACGAGCCGCGGCTGTTCGCGGCGGACATCAGCGTGCCCGGGGGCGAGCCGGCGGGCAGCTGAGGTCCGCCACCGTTCAGGCGGCCGCTGGGCTATGGCGGCCTGCTTGGAGTTCGAGGGGCGGCCGGTCTCGATGTACATACGCAGGTCTTCGCAGACCTCGTCGCACAGCTTGCCCATCTGGCGCTTCATCATCCAGCCCATGAAGAAGTTGGCCACGGGCTTCAGCTCGGCCCGGAGGCGGAAGCTGATCCGGGTTCTACCAGAGCCGACGGGCTCGCCGGCCCACCGTGAGATCCCAAGATCCGACCGCCGCCGGGTCAGCTCAGCAGTAGCGATCGTTGCGCCACGGGTGCGCCGAGTTGGAGTACCCGTGTTGCTCCCAAAAGCCCAGGCGATCCTCGCGCAGGACCTCGATCCGCTTGATCCACTTGGCGCCCTTCCATGCGTAGAGCTGTGGAGTGATCACCCGGACCGGCCCACCATGCTCCATCACCAGGGGCTTGCCTTCTACCGTGTGCCCCAGCAGCACGTCGTCCTTGAGCGCCTCCTCCAGCGGGAGGTTGGTCGTGTAGCCGTCGTAGGCGTGGAAGAACACGAAGCCGGCCGCGTCGGTGGGCCGGGCCCGCGCCAGCACCTCGCCGAGCCTCACGCCGGTCCACGTCATGTCCATCTTCGACCACGTGGTCACACAGTGGAAATCGCTGGCCTCGGTCACCTGGGGCAGGGCCATCAGATCCTCCCAGCCCAGCGACAGCGGGGCGGCCACCTCACCGTCGATCTCCAGCCGCCAAGTCTTTTCGGGCACGACCGGCTTGCCGCCCAGATCGAGCACGGGCCACTTGTTGGTCACATACTGCCCGGGCGGGATCTTGGGCATGCCGTGGCGATTGGGCGCTCCCTCGCCCATGGGGCGCTCGTCGCTCATGCCGGGGGTCGCGGCCATCTTGGCCTCGAAGCGGGCCCGCAGCTTCATGCGAGCCTCCACTACCTTGGTGAGCTTGTCGGGTGCTTCGTTCACGTGCGGATCTGTCTTTCTTTCGGCCGTTTACGTCCTCAGCCCGCGTCGTTCAGCCCGCGTCCTCGGCCGCCTCCATCATCGCCACGAACTGCTGCTCGCTGAGGATCTCGATGGTAGCGCCTTCCCCGTTGAGCTTCTCGGCCTTCTTTTGCTTGCTGCTCTTGCTCGAGGTCTTGCCCGCGCCCACCACCAGCACGCTCAGGCCGCGGCTGACTCCAGAGGGGGTCTCGCCGCCCAGGCCCTGCACCCGCTGCTGGGCGCTCTTGCGGTCGAAGCCCTCCAGGGTGCCGGTGAACACGAAGCTCTTGCCGGCCAGTGGCCCGGGGGTGTCGCCTTCGGCGGGGGCCGGCTCCGCTTCCTGGTCGGGGACCGTGACCTCCTTGAGCAGCTCGTCGATCATGGCCGTGCGCGCGGCCAGGCCGTCGATGATTGCGTCGGCGATCGCCTCCTTGATGCCCTTGACCTCGCACAGGGTCGGCTGGTCCAGCGCGCGGATCTTCTCCAGGCTGGTGAAGTTGTTCGCCAGCAGCTTGGCGTTCTGTGGCCCGAGGTGATCGATCCCCAGCGACTCGAGGAACACGGGCAGCGGGATCGTACGGTGCGCGGCCACCTGGTCCAGCAGGTTCTGGGCGCTCTTTTCGGCGAGCCGCTCCAGCTTGACCAGGTCGCCGAGCTGAAGGCGGTAGTAGTCGGCCGGGCTGACCAGGTACCCGGCATCGACCACCGCGGTCACGATCTTGGGGCCGAAGCCCTGGATGTCGACCACCTTGGCGAAGTGCTCCAGCTCGCGGAGCTGGGCCACGGTGCACTGTTCGGGCCGCGCGCACTGGAGGAATTCCCCGTCGCGCTTTTGCCGGGTCTTGGCCGGGCAGCTGCACGCGGGACATTGCGTCGGGATCTCAAAGGCCTTCTTGCCGGGCCCCGCCTTCACCACGCGCTCCACGTGGGGGATCACGCCGCCGCGGCGGGTGACCTCGACGCGGGCGCCTTGGGTCAGATCCAGGGCGCGGAACTGGGTGATGTTGTGGAGGCCGGCCCGCGAGATCATCGCCCCGGAGAGCTCGATGGGCTGGAGGATCGCCATGGGGGTGATCGTGCCCGTTCGCGACACCCCCCAGTCCACGTCGAGCAGCGTGGTCTCCCCGGTGTCTCCCTGGAACTTGAAGGCGATCGCGAAGCGCGGGTGGTGGGCGGTGGCGCCCAGCCGCTCTTGCTCGTCGACCCGGTCGGCCCGGTAGACCACGCCGTCGATCTCGTAGTCGAGGTCGGGCCGCATGGTCGAGAAACGCTCGAAGGCCTCGGCGATCCCCTCGCGATCGACAAAGAGGTGATCGCAGGCGGGCAGGCCCAGCTCGCCCATCCGCGCGACCTTGTCGCGCTCGCAGGTCAGCCCCTGCTCGAGCAGGTCGTAGGCCCCGAAGCTCAGCCCGAACGCCCGGCTCTTGGCGGGATCCTTGTTGCGGATCGCCCCCGCGGTCAGGTTGCGCGGGTTGGAGAAATCCTCTTTGAAGCGCTCGAAGACCGACAGCTTCATGTGGATCTCGCCGCGCACCTCCACCGGGCCGTGCCCGGCGGGCAGCTGGGCGGGGATCTCTTTGATCTCCAGGACGTTGGCGGTGATGTCCTCGCCCTCGGTGCCCGATCCGCGGGTGGCCGCCAGCGTCAGCGCGCCCTTGTCGTCGTAGCGGATGCTGCACGCGATCCCGTCGAGCTTGGGCATGACGATCATGTCGCCCTCGAACTTGGCCGCCCAGCTGTGGACCTCCTGCGCCGAGTAGGCCTTGTCTAGCGAGAGCATCGGCCGGGCGTGACGCACCGCGGTCCCAAAGCGCTCACGCGGGGGCAGGCGCGCCGCCTCGTCGGCGTCCATGGTGGGGCCCGAGGGCTGGCTGGGCCCCATGCTCGACAGGATCGGCGCGTCGGGGTCGAGCTGGCGCAGGCGCTCGACCAAGCGGTCGTAGAGGGGGTCGGGCAGGGTCGGCGTGTGGTCGTCCCAGTACTCGGCGTTGGCCTGCGTCACCAACTCGACCAGCTCGTCACGGCTGAGGTCGTGCAGGCGCGCCTCGATCTGTGCGGCGTTCATGGGCGGCGGATCCGTGCCCGGGAAGGGCCGGGGGAGGATACCCGGTCGCTTCCTTCGCGCGTTGCTTGGCGTCGATGGGGATCCGTCTCGATGCCCATATTCGATAGGCATCAATTGCATTCGCGCCTGCGGTTACTCCGCAGGCGCGAACTTTGGTCTACAGCGACCGCTCAGCCCGCCAGTAGCAGGGTGTCGAGCCGGTCGAGGAGCATGTCGGCTTCGCCGAACAGATCGCGAGCTGGGGCCTGCTCCTGCGTCTCTTCCGTCCAGCGTAGCTGGGCCTTGCGAGCCTCATCGAGGGTTCGTTCTTCCTCTTCGATGAGCTGCGCGATCTCGTTGTGGAGTCGGTCGAGCTGCTCGCGGATCTGGTCTCCACACTCGGGTAAACCCTTACCTTCGGTTGGCTCGCTCATGACTCTCAACACCTGAAGATCGGGCCCAATTGTGGTCAGGGCTTCACTTACACCCTGTTTGGGCACCCATACGTATATGGACGTAACTTGGACATACTTCAAATTTGTGTCCTCGAATGAAACAGAGCAGCACGTCGGTTCCCCGACCCGATCGGCCGAATTAGCGTGCAAATCGCTTGTTTCGTGAGATCGCCCACGCTTGCCGAAGTGGCGTCACATCCGCTTGCCTCGGGTGCAGCGTTCACTGCGCGCCCCAGTCATGGACCATGGGGCCACAAGCACGGGTAGGGGGCTTTATCAAAGCCCCCTACATGCATCCCAATACTCGCCCAGGGCTCGCGCGAGCCCTGAATCAGAGCGTTCTTTGGATCTGGCGCTCGACCCCGGAGTTAGGCGCCGGCGAGCGACGACAGGATCGGGGTCCCGTTGGCGATCCGCTCGTCGAGTCGGTCCTGGGCGATCCCCAGCGCTCGGCCCAGCGTGTGCGCGGCCGCTTCGAGGGTCTCTTCGACGGGGATGTCCCCGCCCGACGCGCCGGTGACCGAGTCGATGCTGGTCGCTCCGTAGTCGTTGCCCGAAGGCTCGATACCGCCCGCCACGCTGCCCCGGATGTGCTTGCCGGTGATCGACATCACGTGGTGGTTGAGGTTGTGGTCGCGGCCCTTGTTGTTGCCCTGGTTTCGCAGCGTGCGGCCAAAGACGTTGAGGTTGGCCACGGTGACCTGGTCTTGGAGGCCGGCCGCCGTCAGCTCCTCGAAGATCAGGCGCCAGCTGGCCACGCCCGAGACCGTCTCGTCGCGCTCCTGGCTCAGGTCGTTGTCGCCGTGGTTGTCGCCCCCGAAGGGGATCTCGATGGCGATCACCGGGGAGACCTTCATCAGGATCAGGGTGATCGCGGCGCGGATCTGATTGTCGGCGCTGTCGTTGTCGAGAGTGGTGAAGCGCTCGAGCAGGCTCTCGTCGATGGAGCGTACCTGATCGCGGGATAGCGCATGGCGGTCGAGCCAGACCTTCTGGGCGTGGGTGCCTCCGTCCCGGAGTTGCTCGTGCAGGTCGTCGAGGGTCTGGTCACGCAGCTGCTGGAGCTGTAGCTGTAGATCGGCGCGCGGGGCGAAGATCTGGCGGAGCATGCTGGGGCGCAGCGACTGCAGAGCGCGGCCCTGGAACGACAGCTCGCTCCGCGTCGTCAAGGAGATCGGCTCCTGCTGGATCGTGCCCAGCGCCTCGGCGAGCTCGGAGGAGTACACCGAGGCCACCATGTCCGAGCCATTACCGCCCGGAGCCTTGGCCGAGCCCACCAGGCCCAGGACCTTGGTGTAGCCGGGGTGGGTGTTGAGGTAGGTACGGTGGTGGATGAAGGTGGTGCGGTCGAGCACCGCCTGCGGGGCCTCGGACCAGGGCCGGGCGGCCCGGGTGCTGTAGTCACCGAGCATCAGGTCGGTGGGGGCCATCTGTGGGTGCGGGTTGTTGTGGACCCCGTCGACCCCGGTGTAGCAGCCGGGGACGTTGGCGTTGAAGGGGTCGCCGCGCTGGGAGGTGAACAGGATGAGGGACTGCGGCTCGGAGCTGAAGTCCTCGGCGTGGGCCTCGGGGATCTTCCCCGAGAGCAGGACGGCCGCGGGAATCCCGGTGGCCATCGAGCGTAGGCCGATGAAGCCTGAGCCCAGCAGCGCAGTCTTGAGCATATTACGTCGCGTCGTATCCATCGCTTCGGTTCCTTGCTGGTCTCGGGTTTCGACTAAAAGCCCACGGAGGTAACGAAAGGAGAGGTGCACGCCAGGGTGAACGCGGACTCGAGGACGATCCGGTCGTTGTTGGTCAGTTCGCCCGCCGCTTGGATGTGGTCTTCGATGGCCGCGCGGACCATCGGGTTGCGGGAGTCTTCGGAGGACAGGTCCATGACGCTCTCCACCAGCACGGTGACGGCCGCGTTCATGTCGCTGGACTGGAGCAGCGAGTCGGGCTCGTCGACGATGTTTCGGCTCAGCCGGTCACAGAACGACTCGGTGCTGGCGGCGTAGAACAGCGAGGAGGCCGCGGGCTGGAAGGGCGTGCCGCTGCCCCGGGACCAGGCGTCCTCGGGCACGGCGTTGGCCACGTTGGTGTTGCCGCTGCAGACCCCGCTGGTCTGCAGCCGGGTGTCCAGCGTATGGCAAAGGTGCGCCCGCCGGGTGATCGATACCAGGAACTCGTGCTTGTCGTGGGTCTGGGTGCGCTCGGCTCCGGTGATGAGGGGCGAGGAGAACAGCTCGATCACCAGCTCGCGGAAGTCGTAGCCCGTGTCGACGAAGTGCTGCACGATCCGCTGGAACTCGGGGTCGTCTGCGTCGCACTGCTGCGAGTTGGCCAGGTAGCAG
The DNA here is from genome assembly GCA_039194325.1 of Myxococcota bacterium. Classification (GTDB taxonomy): domain Bacteria; phylum Myxococcota_A; class Polyangia; order Nannocystales; family Nannocystaceae; genus Paraliomyxa. The sequence goes on along the minus strand of JBCCWC010000001.1, from coordinate 47,144 downwards.
AGCTTCTGGGCCCAGGCCGCGGGGAAGAAGGGGTGGGTGGCGATGGCCTGGCCCAGGTCGGTGAGGTCGTCTCCCTCCATTACGTGGCCGAAGAAGCCGAACGAGGGGGTCACGTCGGGTACGTCTTCTTTCGCGAGCGCCGAGTAGAAGTCGGCGTCGAACTCCTTCATGAAGAAGTTGCGCATCGGGTCGAGCGAGACGTGGCACGAGAAGCACACGGTGCCGGGGCTGGCGTGATCATCCGAGAGCCCCGAGTCGTCCAGCGGGATCGTGGCGTCCTCGTCGTCGAAGCTCTGGCCCAGGGCCACGATGAGGGCCTGGTTGGTGGTGACCCGGTAGCTGTTGTCGACGTTGCTGCGCCACTTGGCCAGGAAGGCCGGCGTGCTGAAGAAGCCGGTGCGGTTGATCTTCAGCGGAAGCGAGCTCGCGTCTCGCAGCGCGGGGATGTCGTAGTAGGGGGTCATCTCCGCGTCGGACGGGGCGGAGACGATCTCCACTTCGCGCCAGTCGGAGAAGTCCGAGTTTCGCATGACGGCGTCGGCGTCGAAGTCAGGGCAGTCGGGGGCGTCGAGTCGACCCATCAGCCCCGAGAACACGATGTAGCTACGGTTGGTGGTGTACTCAGGGTTGACGCAGCCGTTGGGTACGTACCAGGCGCGATTGGCCACCTGCTGCGCGACCGAGGAGTTGGCCGACATGCCCGCGGGTGGGTTGTTATTATAGAAGGTGTGCTGCGGGCCCGTGTTGGGGGGGTTATCGGCCGCTGCCAGGAAGCTCATCATCGCCGTGGTCATCATCCAGCGGCGGGTGTTGGCGACGTCGGTGAACGGGCGGCCCTGCTCGACGATGTGCCAGGCGGTACGCGCGAACGACTCGCTGAGGTTGCTGTAGAGCTGGGTTCGGGGGCGGAAGTTGCCGGCGGCGTCGCTGCCCCGCAGCTGGCTGACGATGTTGTTCCGTTCGACGTTCTCCTGCTGGAACGCGACCGAGAAGAAGTCCAACATCCTGACGCGGAACGCCTCGGTCTCCGTCCAGTCCTGCACCAGGTTGCGCAGCTCGTCAGGGTCGGCTACGACCAGGTTCAGCTCGGTGGGCAGCAGTGGCTCGCCAGTGAGCAGCTGCTTGACCTTGCGCGTGTAGCTCTCGGGGTCGGAGGGATCGAAGGGTGCCGGGGGCTCGGTGTCGCTATCGCCGTTGCCGTCGTCGTCGCTGCCGTCGTCGTCGTCGCCGTCGCCGTCGCCGTCGCCGTCGCCGTCGCCGTCACCGTCGGCATCGCCGCCTCCCTCGCCTGCCGAGCCGTCGCCGGCGGTGAGGGCCGCGGGATCGCCCAGGCCGGTGTAGCAACCGGGGAGCAGCAGGGTCAGCGTGGGAACGGCTAGGCGAAGGGCTCGGCGGGTCATGGCGATTGCTCTGGTCGTTGACGTTGCTAGGGCGAGCGCCCCGTTCATGACCCATGTGCAGATCGGGGCCTCCCTTGTCCCGAGAATATTGACCAGAATTTATCGGGTCTTACCCGATGTGGCGGCGGTGGGCAGGCTTACGAAGGGGGCGGAACCCGAGGTGTGTCGTCCACGGTCATCGCGTCGATAGCCGTTCGCGCGCCCGAGCGCGACGGGCCGCGGTCCTGGGCGGGTGGCTGAGGGCGCGGGGCTGGGGGCTGGGAGCTACGAGAGCTCGTCTGGCTACCATCCCCGCGCGGGGGGCATCAGCATGTCGGTCATCGGATCGAGCGCGACGAGCCCGGCTCTTCGTAGCTCGCCCTCGGCGTGTTCGATGAGCGAGGTGCCCGCGCTGCCCCCCATGATCTCGCCGCGGCGCTTCTTCATGCACGCCGCGTAGATCCGCATGCCCAGCTCTTGTAGGCCACGTTCGGCTCGTAGGGCTTGCTCGAGGGCCCGCTCTCGCTCACCGCGGGCTTGGCTCACCATTGCGGCGACCGACAGGCCGACCGCGGTCGCCCAGCGTGTGCCCTGCTCGAGCAAGGTCTTGGCGTTGGCGTTGGCCTGGCGGATTAGCGCCAGCCGTCGCAGCGGGCCCGACTGCTGGGCCAGCCACAGGGCGGTGCAGGCCCGGTCGTGCAGCAAGAAGGTGCGGAAGGGCTGCTTGGTCAGCAGCAGCGAGCGGATGATGGTGGGCCAGTGCTCTTCGAAGGCTTGCCAGGCGGCCGCTGGACGTCGGGCGTAGCGTTCGATCCGGCTCTGGGTCAGCACGAGCACGTAGCTATAGGTGCTGGTCTTGAGCTGCGAGGGCCAGTCGGCCTCGCACTCGGCCAGCACCGCGCGTGCGTGAGAGAGATCGCCGGCGGCGAGCGCCGGCATGGGGCCGAAGGCCACGCGGAGCATCAACGCGGTGTGGAGATCGTCGCGCTCGGCTGCGTCCTCCAGCGCCTCGTTCATCGCGGTCTCGAGGGCCTCGAAGTCGCCCAGGTGGTAGTGCACCATGTGCAGGAAGGTGTGCGTCATCGACAGCTCCCACGCCACGTTGGTGCACTGCGAGCGCATCAGATCTTCGGCCTGCAGAAGGTGGGGCCGTGCGCTGACGAAGCGGCCACGGTAGAGGTCGGCGGTGCCCGCGGCCAGATGCGCCATCGCCTGGGCCCGCGGGTCGTTCAGGCGCCGGGCCAGGCCGAGCACGCGCTCGACCAGTTCATCGACTTGGGCAGCTCCCTCGGTGCCCGAGGTGGCCGCGTAGATCGCCTCGACTCCGAGCGCGCGAGCCACCCGATGGGGCTCGCCGGCTTCGAGCGCCAGCAGCAGGTGCTGGGCCTGGAAGTACTGCCCCACGATCACATTGGACTGCTGAAGGCCGGTGGCGGCAGTCCAGATGGTGTCGATCCGCAGCAGTCGGTGGGGATCCACCTCCGACTCGGGGCGTTCTTTGAACTCGGTGCCCCGCAGACGGATCCGGGCCCGCTCCCACAAGAAGCCGGCGAGGGCGAGTCGAGGATCGGGTGGATGCCACACCCCCAGCGCTTCGAAGACCTCCAGTAGCTCACGGGTGCCCTCGTCGATCCGACCGCTGCGCAGGAACTGCTCGGCCGCATTGCGTCGCAGCGGCACCACCTGCTCGGGCGGAGCGTAGCGGCAGGCTTCGCGATAGGCCGCGGCCGACTCGGCGCTGCGGCCGGCGTGGGCGAGGGCCTCGGCCCGGGCTTGTCGCCAGCGCGGCTGCGAGGCCCAGAGGCCGGGGACCAGCTCGAGGGCCAGCGCGTACAGCCGGGCGGCTCGTTCGAAGGCCAGGGCGTCGGCTGCGGCCCCGGCCGCACGGGCGACGTACTCTCCGGCGCGCTGAGGCTGGCCCGCCCCCAGCAGGTGGTCGGCGACCGTCTCGGGGTCGACGTGGGCTCGTCCCAGCACCTCGGCCAGGCGGGCGTGGCCCTTGCGGCGGCGCTCGGCGTCGAGGCCTCCGGCCATTGCGGTGCGGATCCTGTCGTGGAAGGGCTCGACCGGGTCCTCGGGGCGCGGGCCGCCGGTGCGCACGAAGCTGCGGCTGCGCAGCAGCGCCAGCATCTCGGTCGCGTCTTCGACCTCCGCCGCCTCGGCCAGCAGCGCCTGGTGGATCGGCCCCGCCACCAGCACGCACATCTCCAGCAGCGCTCGGGCGCCCGTGGGTAGCTCGGTGGCCCGGTCGCGGATCACGTCGTCGAGGGTGAGGGCTCGGTCTTCGGCCAGGCTGCGGCCGGCGCTGATCGAGCGCGCGAGCTCGGTGATGAACAGCGGGCTCCCTTCGGCCTCACTTGCGATCGCGTTCGCCATCGCTTCAGCGTCGTCTCGCTCGCCCAGCAGCTGGAGCGCCAGCTCACGGGCGGCCGGCGGGGGCAGGGCCTCCACCGCGATCGTCTCGTAGCGAAACTCACCGCTCAGTCGCTCGAGCTCGGCTTTGAGCCCCACGAGCGGCGAGGCTCTCCCCAGATCTTCGTCGCGGTAGCTCCCGACCAGCAGCAGGCCGGGGCGGGACCGCGGTCGCAGCAGGGCCACCAGGATCGCCACTGTGTCGGCATCGCACCACTGAAGATCGTCGAGCATCAGCACCAGCGGTCGCCGCTGGATCAGCTGGGTCAGCACTTCGCTCAGCGCGGCCACGGCCTGACGTCGGCGCTCCACCGGATCTTCGGGGAGCTCGTGGCGGACGTCACCGATCCCCTTGACGTCGCCGAGCACGGGGAAAAGCTGGGCCAGCGAGGTCGCCCCGGCCACCGGGGCGAGCCCGGCGCGGTCGCGGTTGAGGTGTCCTCGTAGCTCGTCGACCATCGCGTCGAGCCCCTTGTAGGGCAGCGACTCTCGCTCGTAGCAGCGTCCTCGCAGCACCAGGGCCGCCTCGCCCAGCTCGTCCACGAACGCATCGAGCACGGTGGTCTTGCCCATGCCCGAGCGGCCGTGCAGCAGCAACGCCGCCGCTTGCCCGGGCTCGCCGGTGCAGGTGTGAACGAACCCCTCGTGGAGGCTGGTCAGCTCGGTGTCTCGTCCCGTGACCGACGAGATGTTTGGTCGGGACCAGGCGGCGGTCGCTGGTCGACCCAGCTGTCCCAGGATCTGGGGCCCGTCGGGTCGCTCGTCGGGCTCTCGCCGTAGCAGCGCACAGCACAGCGCGTCGAGATCTCCGGGCAGGTCGTCGACCATCGACGAGGGGGGGGGTGGCTCGGGCCCTTGCTTGGCCAGCAGCATCTGGGTGCCGAACGAGCCCGCGAAGGGAAGGCGCCCGGTGAGCGCCTCGTAGAGCATCACGCCCACGCTGTACCAGTCGCTCGCGGGGGTCAGCTCCATGCCCGCCGCTTGCTCGGGCGACATATACGCGGGTGTGCCCACCAACGCCCGCTCGATGGCCGCCACCCGGAGCTCCTCGGCCAGGCCGAAGTCGGCCACCGACACGTGGCCCTCCTCGTTCACCAGCACGTTGGAAGGCTTGAGATCGCGGTGGAGGCGGCCGAAGCCGTGCAGCGCTTCGAGGCCCTGGCACAGTTGTCGCAGCGCGTCGCGCAGGCGGGCTTCGTCCAGCTGCCCCGCGCCGTTGCCCCGGGTGTACGACAGGAAGTCCGTGCCCCGGATCAGCTCCATGGTGAAGAACGCGCCCGCCTCGTCGACGAACAGCTCGTGCAGGTGCACCAGGTTTTCGTCGGAGACGTCGGCCAGCACCCGGAATTCCCGCTTGAAGCGGTAGAGCTCGTCCGGGTCGAGCCGGGAGAGCATCTTGAGGGCCACCGGCCGACCGCTCGACTCGTCCTCCGCCTCGTAGACCACCCCGTGGGCGCCTGCGCCCAGCATGGCCACCAGCGTGAAGCGATTGGCGACCCGATCGCCGAGCCGCGGATCGCGAGGCTTGACGAGGTCGATGTCCTCCGCGATGAGCGTGCTGTCGGTCGAGCCGGGCGAGTCCGAAGCCATGGCGGCCGGGCGAGTCTACCCCGTTTCCCCCGACCCGCGCACAGTGAGCGCGGTCATGCGAGGCCCTGCGCCCGAGCCCTTGGCCCCCGGTCTTCGTCCATCCTGGGTGCCGCGTGCGAAAGACCGAGGCCGGGCGCGACAGCCGTCGCGCATCCCGAGCCGGCCTCGGCATAGATAATCAATCAATCCTCTAGTCCATGTGCGCGATGATGTCCGAGCCGAACTCGGAGCACTTGCGCAGCGTGGCGCCCTCCATCTGCCGATGGAAGTCGTAGGTGACCGTCTTGGCCCCGATCGCGCCATCCATGCCCTTGATGATGAGGTCGGCCGCCTCGGTCCACCGCATGTAGCGCAGCATCATCTCACCCGAGAGGATCACCGAGCCGGGGTTGACCTTGTCCTGACCGGCATACTTGGGCGCGGTGCCGTGGGTCGCCTCGAAGATCGCCGTGCCGGTCTCGTAATTGATGTTACCGCCCGGAGCGATCCCAATGCCCCCCACGCAGGCGGCCAGGGCATCGGAGATGTAGTCGCCGTTGAGGTTCATGGTGGCGATCACCGAGTACTCGGCCGGCCGGGTGAGGATCTGCTGGAGGAACGCGTCGGCGATCACGTCCTTGACGATGACTTCGTGGCCATCGCGGCGGATCGTCTGCCACGGTCCGCCGTCGAGATCGGCGCTCCCGTAGTCGCTCTTGGCCAGCTCGTAGCCCCAGTCGCGGAACGCCCCCTCGGTGAACTTCATGATGTTCCCCTTGTGGACCAGCGTCACCGAGGGCAGCCGGTTGTCGAACGCGTACTCGAAGGCGGCGCGGACCAGCCGCGAGGTGCCCTCCTGAGAGACGGGCTTGATGCCCAGGCCCGCCGTCTTGGGGAAGCGGATCTTCTTGAAGTGCTCGGGGAAGCTCTCGGCGAAGATGCTCTTGAACCGGGTGTTGTCCTCGGCGCCGTGCTGAAACTCGATGCCCGCGTAGATGTCCTCGGTGTTCTCGCGGAAGATCACCATGTCGGTGAGATCGGGCCGCTTGACCGGGCTGGGCACCCCCTGGAACCACCGCACCGGCCGCAGGCAGGTGTAAAGGTCGAGCTTTTGGCGCAAGGCCACGTTGAGGCTGCGGATCCCACCGCCCACCGGGGTGGTCAGCGGCCCCTTGATGCCCACCAGGTACTGGCGAAAGCCCTCGATCGTCGCATCGGGAAGCCACTCGCCCGTCTGGTCGTGGGCCTTCTCGCCGGCGAGCACCTCCTGCCAGGCGATCGTGCGCTGGCCGCCGTAGGCCTTGCTCACCGCTGCGTCGAACACCCGGACCGACGCGGCCCAGATGTCGGGGCCAATGCCGTCGCCTTCGATGAACGGAATGATGGGGTTGTCTGGGACCGTGAGGCCCGCGTCGGTCATCGTGATCGGTTCGCCCATGCTGACATCACTCCTGCGCCTCCGGTCGAGCCCCGATCTCGACGCCATACGAGAATGCCGAGGGCACGACGAGCGGGTTGGGCGCGGACGCCGTATACCACCCTCCTCCCGGCAAGAAAACGCCTGGGCCGTCCCACTCCGGGTTGGTCAGCGCACAAGCGCGCAACAGCGCGCGACGACGCACCGTGGGTCGGCCCCTACGGCGTGAGCGGCCTGCTCCCTGCCGCCGCCGAGCCCACGCCCCAACCCCGACCGGATCCCCTACCCTGACTCGACCATGCCTCACTCGACCATGCCTCACTCGACCATGGATCGGGGCGCATGGGTGGTGCGCTCGGGGATCCTCGGCACGGTCATGGCCACCATGCTCGGCGGATCGGGCCCGGCCAAGGCGGCGGATCTCTACGTCGACGCGAGCGCGGGGCCCGGCGGTGATGGCAGCCGGCTCGACCCCTGGGACCAGCTCCAGGATGCGCTCGATGTGGCCGTGGCCGGCGACGTGGTCCACGTGGCGCCCGGCAGCTATGGGCCCGTCGCCACGGTGGCCGACGGCACGGACGCGGCGCCCATCACGGTGGTCGGCGAGCCCGCGGGGCAGGCGGTCGTGCAGGGCAGCGGCACCGCGCTGCTGGCCCGCCACCTGCGGCACACGTTCCAGGGCCTGGTGTTCGACGGCGGCTACGGGGCGGGCGACGCGATCGATGCCGACGGCGCCGATTCCCTGGAGTTGCTCGACGTGGAGGTGCGGCGCGCCGGGGGTGACTGCATCGACCTCCACACCACCGCGGGAGTGCTCGTAGCCAACGCCTCGATCCACCACTGCGTGGTCGACGACGGCGGCGTGCCCGGCGAGGCCCACGGGCTCGTCGGCGACCAGATCGTCGACGTGGAGATCCGCGACACCCAGATCTTCCTGACCTCCGGCGATGCGGTGCAGACCTCGGCGCCCCGGCTGGCCTGGAGCGACCTGCGGATCCGTCGCTGTTTGTTCTGGGCCGGCGCGCTCGACGAGGACGCCGGCACGATCCCGGCCGGCACGGTGATCGGGCGTAGCGCGCTGAGCACCCGGGTGGGCAAGGCCCTCGACGGCGCAGGCGACCCGCCGCGGGTGGAGGTGGAAGACACGATCGCCTGGGGTTACCGGGGAGGCGGCGCGCAGCAGGCCGCGTTCGATCTGAAGGAAGACGTCGATGCATTGATCGACCGGGTCACCGTCTACGACAGCGCGGTGGCCTTCGACCTGCGGGGGCCCGCCCAGGTACGGATCCAGACCGCGGTGCTCTACGACGTGGACGCGGCCGTGCGCTACGCCGACGGGCTCGCCGGCGCGAGCGTGCTGGCGAGCACCTTCGGCGCCGCCGTGACCGAGGCCTTCATTGACGGCGGGGGCGACCCGCCGGTCGATCTAAGGGTCGAGAACCTGCTGGTCCTCGGCGATACACTGCCCGACGAGGCCGCCAGAGGGCGCGCCAACCGGGCCGTGGGCGCCTCGGTCTTCGTCGACGTCGATCGCCACGACTATCACCTGGTGGCGGGCTCTGAGCCTATCGATGCGGGCGTCGAGCTCGACGGCGTAACCCTGGACCGAGACGGGACCTTCCGCCCGGTGGGCGACGCCGTGGACGTGGGCGCCTACGAGTGGGACGGCGATGCTCCCCCGCCCCCGCCCCCGCCCGACACCGACGGTGATTCCTCCGTAGGCGAGACCTCGGGCGGTGACTCAGCGAGCGTGGACGAGAGCGGCGGCGACTCGACGACCGGCTCCCCCGCCCCCGCCCCCGGCAACCCGACCACCGGCTTGTCCATGGGCGGCGGACGAGTCACCGGATGCGGCTGCCGGGGCGGGGGCTCCCCCGCTCCCCCCGGTCTGGTGATCCTGCTGCTCGGGGTCGCGGCGCGAGCTCGGCGAAGGGCCGGACGAGGCCAAACGAGGACGGGCCGCTAGGCCCCGTGCAGCTGAAGCTGCTTGGGAGTGATCCCGTACTTGGCTCGAAAGGCCCGAATGAAGCTCGATGGATCGCCAAAGCCGGCCATCGACGCGACCTGCGTGACGTTGTGAGCGCGTCGTCGCAAGAGCGCGGCGGCGTGCTCCAGGCGCATGTCCTGCTGCCAGCGACCCGGCGAGGTCCCAAACAGGCGCTGGAAGTCGCGCTTGAAGCTCGACAGGCTGCGACCGCACAGGGTCGCCATCTCATCGAGCTGGATCGGCGCACCGCGATGGCGGGTGACCACGCTGCGCAGGCGCGCGTCGGCGTCGGAGCGTACCTCCCGAGCGACCCGGGCGAGTAAGGGCGCGGCGCTGCTGTGTTCGAGCGTGATGAGCAGCTCGCGCAGCTGCAGCTCGAGGAGCCGATCGTCGGGGGCCGACGCGAGCTTGGTCGGCAAGGTGCGGAGCACCGAGTCGAGGTAGGGCTGTGGCTCGACGACCAGGGGAGCCCATGGCCCGACTGGTAGCCCGTCGGGTGGCCCTTCGGGTGCGCCCCCGGCTTGCCGGGGTTGATGCTGGGGTTCGAGCGAGCTGTCGGCGAGGAAGTCTCCGGAAAGGGCGATCACCGTGCTGCTGTAGTCGGTGAAGGACACGCCCTTGCCCTCGACGAGCTCACTCATGAAGCACAAGCCCGGGGGAATGACCACCAGCTGCCCCGCGGGCACATCCCGGGCGTCGAGGTCGTGACACGAGTGGAGACGCTTGAGCCCGCGCCGAACGTGGACGACGAGCAGCTCCGTGACCAAGACCCGCTGGGCCGTCATCCCCCGCTGGCTCGCATAGGACACGACGCAGCCCTGGGCGAGCCGGCAGTGGGAATAGACGGGCTGGTCGAGCAGGTCGCCGGGGACTCGAAGCGTACGCGCGGCCACCATCGCAGCATAGCCTCTCAGCGCTCGTAGGTCCCCACCAAACGCCCATAGGCGAGCGTGTGGTTGGCCAGCACGAAGCGCGTGAGCGCCCCCGTCGCGCCGTCGGGGACCTCGAGCTGCTCGACGTCGAGGGCGTAGACGCTAAAGACATAGCGATGGGGCGCACCGGGAGGGGGACAGGGGCCACCGAAGCCCGTCTGGGCGTAGTCGGTGTAAAGGGCCCGGGCCCCCGAGGGTAGGTTCGCCGCGTCTAGCTCGGTCACGTCGGCGGGGATGTCGACCACGACCCAGTGGAAGAACCCGACCCCCGTGGGCGCATCGGGATCGTGGACGACCAGGGCATAGCTCTCGGTCTCGGACGGCGCACCCTCCCAAGAAAGCGGGGGCGCCACGTTGTCCCCGGTGCAGCCAAAGCCGGCAAACTCGTGCTTGCGCTGGAGCGCCGCGCCGTCCTCGAAGTCGCGACTCGAGAGGGTGAGACTCTGCGGTGCGTCGGGCGCGTCCTGGAGCGGGATCTCGGGCTCGGCGTCGGGCGTCTGCGTCGCGGCCCCCGGGTCACAACCGAGCGAAGAGATCGCCAACCCGGCCGAACATAGCGTGACCATGGACCGGCGCCAGGCGCCTTGCGTGCGTTGGGTTCGAGCGTTCATGCTTCCAGCCTAGGCAGGCGCGGGGGCAAAAACTCGGCAGATCAGCTCAGAAAATCGACCGATCGGCTCGCCCGGCCGCGGGGCTCGATACGCATACGACGCTACGGCCGCGCGGGGGGGTGACCACGGGCCGCGAGCGGCTCGACTCCCGAGGGAGTGTCCGCCAAGAACACCTCCACCTCGGCGCGCTCGAGCGCGAAGCCCTCGCCGAGCGACTCGTACGTGGCCAGGGCCGACCGCGCCAGCCGGTTGGCCTGGGGACCGGGGCCCACCGCTCGGGCCCACGCAAAACGGCAGCGGGCCAGCACCGGGTCGTCGGCATCGTGCGCCCGCTCGAAGTACTCGCAAGCTCGCTCGTAGTCGACGAGCGCTCGGACCTGCTCCCCGCGGGCGGCCCACAGATCAGCGCGCGACATCAGCAATAGCGACCGATGCTCGCCATCGGAGGGAAACCCCGCGCGCTCCTGCGCCCGGATCGTCTCGGCGATGAGGGCCTCGGCGGACGCCAGCTCCCCTCGCTCCAGGTAGGCGTCCACCAAGCGAAACGACTGTCGCCCGAGGTAGGCGGACGCGCTGGGCCCCAGGCCCGCGAAGATCGCATGGGCGCGCTCGAGCTGCTCGATCGCCTCGTCGAGCTGACCCGCCCGCACAAGGCCATGCCCCGCCCACCACCGCGCGGTGGCCACGAACTCGTGGTCCGGGCCCGAGCGCTCCAGCCCCAGCTCGACGGCACGGTGAAGATCGGCGACTCCGGCCGCGGTCTGGCCCAGGCCGATCTGGGCGATCCCGCGGAACCACCGAGCCGCGGACATGAGATGATCGTCGGGAAACGCCTCCGAGCCGAGCTCCATGGCCGAGCTCGCCAGCTCGAACGCCTGGGTGTCGCGACGGAGGATCGAGTGCAAGTGCGAAAGCTCGACCAAGTACAGCCCGCGCAGGTAACGAGCCGAGGGCTCCAGCGTGGACATCCCTTCGTTCAGCTCGTCCAGAGCCTCCCGGTAGCGGCCCACCGCGATGAGGCTCTCGGCAACCAGGTACCAGTACCCGGACGCCCGAGGGTGTCCACGGCCCAAGAACTCGATCGTCTGGGTCCTCACCGCGCGAAACTCCCGAGCCGCTTCCCCGGGCCGCCCCAGACCGCTAGACAACAAGATCGCCAGGTTCGTACGGGTGGAGATGAGCTCCACCGGGTACTGAGAAGATCCCTGGGCCTCGATGACCGCGAGCGCATCTCGATAGGATCGCTCCGCGTCCTGGTGAAGGCCCCCGCGAAACAAAGCCGCCCCGCGGTTGTTGAGCAACAACCAAGACAAGCGGGTGGGTCGCCCGATCTTCTCGTTGAGCGACGTCGCGATCGAGCCGTCCCATAGGCCCTCGGTGGGTCGACGCAGGGGATCGGCCGCCACCCACATACGCCGCGCAAGCGCCTCCACCACGACCTCGTCATGACCCGAGCGCAGGCCGCTATCGACGGCGGCCGAGAGCATGTCGTGCGCCGGCTGGTGCTGGTGAGCTTCGAGCAATACGGCGCCCAGTCGCAGCTGAGCCTCGGCCATGAGCGGCTCGTAGCCCAGCAGGTTCGCGTCGTCGAGCACCCTTCGGGCCTGGTCGGCGGCGTCGTCATATGCACCCATGAGCGATTGCGAGGCCACGCTGGCCAGGACCTCGCGCTGGGCTCGGACCTCGGTCGAGGTCAGCCGATCCTCGGGCGGGGGCACGGCAGCGGTGAGCGCCTGGAGATCCGCACACACCGACAGCGAGGGCAGGCTCGCCGCCGCCCAGGTCGCATTCTCGACCGTGGATCTGTGCGCGGCCTCGAACGCCGTGAGCAGCTCGTCGAGCCCCGCGCGACGTTCGTCCAGGCACGCGGTCCGCAGATCGAAGAACCGGTCGGACTGTCGACCCTGGCGGTGAGCTTCGCAGGCCTCGGTCCGCATACGCGCCCAGGCTCGCACGTAGATGTCGACCAGGGCGGTCACCCGCGCCGCCGTGTCGGTCGCCAGCGGACTGCCCGTGGCCTGGAACGCCTGGATGACCCGTTCACGCTGCGCCGCCGGCCACAAGCCTTCTTGATGGACAGACGCCCCCGGGCACATCTGCCCCCACAACCCGCGAAACTCCGAGAGGCCAAAGCCCAAAAGCCCCGCGATCACGACCAACCCCGCGGCCGCTAGCCAGCGACGCTGCGTGCGGGCCGGGTCTTGTGCGAGCGCATCGATGAGGTCCTGGACCGAAGACCAGCGCTGCTCGGGATCGTGGCTGAGTCCTCGCGAGACGATCCGAAACACCCACGAGGGCACGGCACTCCCGGCCGGAGGCGGCCGCAGGTCGTTGTTGCGCACGCTGTTGACCAGGCTGGCCAGCGTCGTGCAATCGAAGGGGTGCTGCCCGTACAGGGCCTCGTAGAGCGTCACGCAGAAGCTGAACTGATCGCTGCGCGCATCGGCAACCTCGCCCATGTGCTGCTCGGGCGCCATGTAGGCGGGGGTTCCCAAGACCGCCCCCGTACGCGTCAGATCCACCGCCAGCGCCGAGCCGCTGCCGCTGCTGGGCTGGCTGTCGGGCTGGCTGCCCGGCTGGCTGTCGGGCTCCCAGTGCTCCTCTCCGTCCGTGCGCGCCAGCCCGAAGTCGAGCACTTTGACCGTGCCATCCTCGCCCCGCATGATGTTGTGCGGCTTGAGATCACGGTGCACGATGCCGGCAGCGTGGGCCGCCGCCAGGCCCCGGCCGGCCTGGATGAAGACCTCCTGCACCTCGCGCCATGGCGGCTTGGTGCGGATCCACATGTCGAGGCTCTCGCCGCGGATGAACTCCATCGCCACGTAGACCTCGTCGTCGGCCTCCCCGACCTCGTGCACCGTGGCCACGTTGGGGTGCGACAGACGAGCCATCGCCTGGGCCTCGCGCTTGAGTCGTAGCTTGGACACATCGCCGACCCGGCCGTGGGCATCGAGGAGCTTGATGGCGACCTTGCGGTCAAGCTCCTCGTCGTAGGCGGCGAACACCATGCCCATACCGCCCCGACCGATCCGCTGCAACACGATGTAGCGCCCGATCCGCTGCTCGGCGGGCGCCTTGTTGAACAGCCGCTCCCGAACGACGTCGCGGATCCCCCTTTGAACGATCCCCCCTGCCCCCAGCGGGGCGAGGACCTGGTCACCCCTCGTGTCGTGGGCAGTGTCGATGTTCGCTTGAACAGCATCCGCACTCGGCGCCGCGCGGGGAGTGCCCTCTTGCGTCTGCTCTTGCGAAATCCCCGGCACCACGACCAGCGCAACCATCACCCCACGCATCGACGCCGCTCGCAAGGAGCGAGAGCACCACGCAATCAAGAACAGCGCGTTTTTGCGCATTCCTGGTTCACGCCCTCGCTTGGTCTCGAACGAGCAGCGTTTTTCTGAATTCTTTTCCCCGCGAGGCGCACTTGTCGAGTGTGGGGGGGTAGTCGGAGTGCATGGGACGCATGCAGGAGAACGACGATGAGCGGCAAGTACGACGCATTCCTAGCCCTGCCCCTGGCCATGGGGCTCTCGATGGTCACGGGCGCATGTGACCAACCCAGCGACAGCTCCCAAACGACGTCCTCGTTTCGCCGGCGGGGCGGCCTGGGGACGGGCACCGTCTTGACCTACAACACCAACCAGTGGGTCAGCGCCAGCGCCCGCGACGTGTTCGAATACTCGCCCCAGGGCACCTGGCATACCAATAGCTTCGGCTACCAGACCCGCGTGGACACCCTGACGATCGACGACCCCGCGCACTACGGGCTCGTCGAGACCAACGTGGCCAACCCGGCAACGAACGAGCCCGTCGCCACCTTCTCCCTCGTCGCCGACGAGCTCGAGGTCGTGGTCACGGGCCCCCACCCCGAGGATCCGGAGGTCGCCTATCGGGGCGACGCGCTCATCGGGGTCCAGCTTCGGCTCGAGGTCATCAGCGCACCGAGCGTTCCGCCCCACCCCGTCGTGCTGGAGATCGTCGGCTACGCCGAGGATCCGATCAGCGGGGCGCTCTACGAGATCCACAAGGTCGATCCCGTCACCGGGGCCATGATCGCCCCGATCTGCGAAGAAGACGCCAACCTGGAGCGCTACGCCCGGATCTACGACGGACTGCGCGTCAAGGCCGACGTCGGAAAGATCGAGTACCTCAGCGACGGCGCCCTTCACCACATCGCGTGCACCGCCAGCGCCCCTGGTAAAGCCTCGCTCTACGGCTATGACCCCGAGCACGTCGATCTGGACACCTTCGTCCTGGCTAACCGCGTGATCCGGGCCGACTACTGCGCAGACGGCCATCCCTACACCTACCCGGGCAACTCGCTGGAGATGTACGACAACTTCACGCCCGGGAGCGAGATGACCTTCCAGGAGGTCATCTCGCTCCCGGGCTCCACGCTCGAGGCGGTCTGGGGGCCCAATGGCGTGATCTGCGTGGACACCCCCCGCACCGACAACCTCAGCCGTGAAGAAGTCGTCTGCCCCGCCAAGAGGCTGGGCAACGAGCCGCCCGTGCACAACTGGCAGCCGCCGTCGTGTGACGGCTATGTCGACCCCGGGCCCAACAAGATCCGCTTTTACTCCAAGACCGTGATCCTGCCCGAGGAGGAGTTGCCGCCGCCGCCTCCACCGCCCGCATGAACCCCCCGCCGCGTCCGTAACCTCCCGCGTACGTAGCACTCGGCCACGTACGCATCACGCCGCGGGGGTGCGATCCGCTCGATTCACGGAGAGCATCCTCACCGTAGATCGACGGCCAGCACCGACCCGCGTGGATATCGTCTGTGGCGGTGGCTTCCTCCGATCTCGATCTGCTGTCGGCATGGCGCCGGGGTGATCCCGTGGCCGGCGAGGCGCTCTTCGAGCGCCACTACGCCAAGATCTCGCGCTTCTTCTTCAACAAGGCGCGCGAGGAAGACGCGGCCGATCTGATCCAAAAGACCTTCCTGCGCTGCGTCGAACGCCACACGACCAAGGGCTCCGACACGGACTTCGGCGCGTTCCTGTTCGGCATCGCCCGCAACGTCTTGCTCGAGTACTACCGCCGCAAGCACCGCCAAGACGGCCCGCTTGAGTTCGCGGCCGCCTCGCTCGAAGCTCTCGATCCCACCCCATCGAGCGTGCTGGGGCACCGACGCGAGGCGCGGATCTTGCTGCAAGCGCTGCGCCGGATCCCCATCGAGATGCAGGTGGTGCTCGAGCTCTACATGTTCGAAGGGCTGCAGGGTCGCGAGATCTCGCAGATCGTCGGCGCTCCGCTACCCACGGTGCGCACGTGGATCCGCCGCAGCAAGCAGCTGCTCCAGACTCAGGTGGATCGACTCACGCGCAACCCGGCGCTCCGCGAGAGCACCATGACCGATCTCGACCAGTGGATCGAAGAGATCCGGATCCAGGTGGCCGACAAGACCCCCTGAGCGCCGGGCTGCGGTCGGCCACGCTCGACACCGATTGCTCCTGGCCATGATGGTAGAGGCGCTCCGCGAGCACGCCATGAACCCCACGGCTCGGACTACGGCCGCAGCCGGGCGCTCTACGGGCTGTGCGCTTGCAGCCAGCGTTGGATCTCCGCGCGCTCGGCCGCTGCGCTCTTGCTTGCCTCGGTGATCCCCCGCTCGGCCGCCTCGGCCAGCGTACGGGCGCGCACGCGGTCGCGTTGCTCGTCGGGTGTCGACCACAGCGCCTGGGCGAGCGCAAAGCGGGTCTGCGCGAGCGATCGCGGGGTCACGGACTTGGCCTCGCGGATCGCCAGCGCCCGCTCCAACGGGGCGATCGCATCACCGGCCCGCCCCTGCCCCAACAGCGCGTCGCCCAAGCCGGTCAAAGAGAACGCCACCCGCGGATGATCCGATCCCAGGGCTCGCTCGCGGATCGCCAGCGCTTGCTCGTGATACGCCTGCGCCTTCTCATCGTCGCCCTGACCGTGCGCGACCAGGCCCAGGTTGCTGAGCGAGGTGGCGACATCGGGGTGGTCCGGGCTCAGCGCGCTGCGCCGGATTGCGAGCGCCTGCTCGTGATAGTCGCGGGCTCGATCGAGCGCCCCTTCCTCCTCGGCGACGTTTCCCAGGCTACCCAGCGTAAAAGCCAGCGACGGATGCTCGGGCCCCAGCGCCGCGCGTTTGATCGCGAGCGCCCGCTCCAGGTGCGCACGCGCCTGCTCGCTTGCCCCCTCGGCCTTGGCCACCAGGCTCAGGTTGGTCAGCGAGACCGCGACGTTGGGGTGGTCCGGCCCCAGGATTGCCTCTCGGATCGCGAGCGCCCGCTCGTGGTCGGCCCGGGCTCGCGAAAGCTCGCCCGACCGATACGCCACGATGCCCAGGTTGCTCCGTAGATCCGCCACCCGAAGGTGCTGAGGCCCCAAGGCAGCCAGTGCGATCTCCAGCGCCCGCGCGTAGTGTTCACGCGCCTCGTCGAGGTTGCCTTGCTTGCGCGCCACGTTGCCCAGGTTGGCCAGTGGGATCGTCGTGTCGGGGTGCTCGGGGCCCAGCGCCTCCTGCCGGATGCGGAGCGACCGCTCGATGTGCGCCCGCGCCTGTGTGTAGTCCCCCGCCCGCATCATCACGTTGCCCAGGTTGGTCAGCGAGCCCGCTACCGCGAAGGGGTTGACCTCGGGCAGTTCCTGCTTGATGGCGAGCGCTCGCTCCATATGCTCACGGGCCTGCTCGTAGTCCCCCTCCTCCTCGGCCACCAGCCCCAGGCTGTCGAAATATGAGGCCCGGATCGCGTCCCGACCGGCGAGGCGGACCAGCGGCCCGGCATCGACCACCCATCGACGACCGTCCCGGTGCCGGGCCTGGCTGCGACCCACCACGACCACCAGCTGCACCGACGCGATCGCGGCCTGCTCGATCATACCCAGGCCCAGCGCCATGTCGTAGACCCGCTCCAACGTCGCCTCGGCCTCCTCGAGATCGCCGCCACGATGCTGCTGCCACGCCTGCTGCTGCCACGCCCACACCAGCAGCGGCTCGTAGCCCAAGACCGCGGCTTGTTCCACCACCGCGTCGACCTCGGCCCGGCTGCTCGCTTCGCGACCCGCCCGCTCCTCGGCTTCGGCGGCGGCCAACCGAGCCCGCAGATCCACCACCTGCGCTGCTACCTGCGGGTCCTCGGGCGGCAGCACCTCGGCCATGAGCACATCGACGTCGGCGCACCGCTCCAGGCCGGGCAGGCCCTGCGCCGCCTCGACCGCCTTGTGGGTCGCCTTCGGATCCGGTCGCTCCAGTACCCCGACCAGCGCCCGCACATGGCTCAGGCGCTCGTCGAGGCAGGCCATCCGCCGGTCGAGCAGCTCGGCCGACTGCTCCCCCCGTTGCGTCGCCTCGCAGGCGGCCGTACGAGCCGCCACCCAATCGCTCGTATACACGTCGAGCCTACGCTCCACCCGCTCCCAGGTCTGGGTCGCGTACCGCAGCTCGGTCTGCACGAGCGCCGCCTCGACCGCGCCGCGCCGCTCGTCGTCCCAAACCCCGACGAGCTTGTCGGCCATGGCAGTGCACACCGGGGGCTCGGCCTGAATCGCGAGCACCAGGGCCACCGCCCCGCCGACGACCCCCACCGCCGCCGCCCGGGTCCCCCACTTGCGCCGGCGCTGCGCGGGGTCGTCGGCCAGCGCATCGAGCAGTGCGTGCATCGACGGCCACCGCTCGTCTGGTTCGGGCGCCAGGCCCCGTATCAGCACCCGACGCAGCCACGCCGGCACCCGGTGAAGCCGCGGCGCGGCCCGGAGCTCTCCGCTCTTGACCGACTCGCCCAGCTCCCAAAGGCTACGTCCCTCGAAGGGGCGCTGGCCGTAGAACGCCTCGTAGAGGGCCACGCAAAACCCGAATTGATCGCTGCGCGCGTCGACCGGGCGACCGGCGAACTGCTCGGCAGACATATAGGCTGGTGTGCCCAGCATCATGCCCGTCTGCGTCAGACGATTGTCGGGGACGGCGGCGCTGGTCTCGCCACTCCCGCCCCCGCGCTCACCCGAGGGCGTCTCGATGTCGTCGAGCACTCGCGCCAGCCCGAAGTCCATCACCCGTACGCGACCCTCGCGACCGATCATGACGTTGTCGGGCTTGAAGTCGCGGTGCACCAGGCCCGCATCGTGGGCCGCGGCCAGCCCCCGGCCCGCCGCGCTAAACACCTGGAGGATCTCACGCCAGGGCCGGGGCTCCGGGGCCGCATCCATCCATGCACGCAGCGTCTGGCCGTCGACGAACTCCATGGCCACGAAGACCCGAGACTCGTGCACCCCGACGTCGTAGACGCTCACCACGTTGGGGTGGTCGAGCTTGGCCAAGGCCTGCGCCTCGCGCTGCAAGCGGAGGCGCTCCTCGGTCGTGTCGCTGTACCGCGGCTTGAGCAGCTTGAGCGCCACCTTGCGGTCGAGCTCGGGATCGTAGGCGGCGTACACCACCCCCATCGCGCCAGCGCCGAGGCGGGAGACCACCACGTAGCGGCCGATGAGCGTGCCGCGGACGATCTGCGCCTCGGCCCGCTCGGCCGAGGATGTACGGCTGGCCTCCAGCGTGACGACGAACTCGGCGCTTTGCTGGGTGATCTCGACCATCGGGGCGGGGGCGGGATGATATCTCCTATCACGCGTCGTTGTCTGCTAGCCGCGACTTTCGCTCGTACCTGTTTCGTACTGGACAGGCACTGCCCGCGAGCGAGAAGACGACCTGCGCGGCGAGATACGCGCCTGGCGAGACGGTCGGCGCCAGCATGGTGACCGATGACGGTCTTGGCATCAAAGAGCGTGGCCAGCCAACCATCCAAACCATTCATCCAGGATCCCTCACCCTACTAGACGACATATATCATTCCACTATGTTTCTAATGCATCGGAAAGAACTGCAGAAGAAGCCAAGGCTCATCACCACGAAACATCCATCCAAGACGATGAAGCCGCAGACTCACTCTCTGCTCCTAACCTCAGCATACACTTCGATCGCACGCACCGGCCCTCGACGAGAAATCAACCAGACCATTCGGCCCACAGCTCAATCGCGTCAAAATGACCACCGCAAAATTCTCCATTCTCATTACTACAGACTAATTCAAACCGCACCTGCTCCGTACCACTCGGCGCTACCTCATAACCGAAGCCTTGGTGCCAAGCCAAATTGGAAGACGGTGCCAAACTTGATACACCAAGTACTTCCCCGCCTTCGCTCAGAAACAACAATCGGACCCATGTATAAGCGTTATCCAAAATAGCAGATCGCTGATAAGCCTGATAGAAAAATTGAACGCCCCCCCCCCCATTCCAGCTGGTCAAATTATTGTCCTCAACCATCTGACCAAGAACATTCAGCATTCCAACACCATCACCTACGCCTGCAAAAATCAACTGCTCCCCCTCATAGGGCCAAATTTCGGATGTTCTCCACACCGCGCCAGACTCCAGTAACCAACCGATCGGTGGAACATTTTCCCAGCCCCCTTGCTCAGCATCACCATTGGTCAACAAGTTTGTAGTCCCTCCCACTCCAAGCCCACGAACAGAACGAGAAACCGAACCACTCGCATCGCCCCCCATGAAAGACACCTCCAACTCATCCTCGTACAAACCAAAAAACTGCGGACCAAAACCCACACCGACCTTGCAAGAGTCACCGAACTCCAACATATCACCACAGGTAGACTCGTAAATCCCGAACGCACCATAGAGCCCACCAACATCAAGACCAGTCGCAACGCCGTATCCTTCATTAGTCACGGTAAAAGTGTGCTCACTCGTCGTCATGATATCCTGCCTCTCAAAGTTAAAGACTTCTCCATCGGAGATAACAAGCACAGGATGTCCTTTAGTCGATTCCGTATCATCAGCGGTTACTCCACCTTCATAATCGTCTCCCAGTGTTCCACTAGGTGCCGCGCCACTATCCAGCATCATTGCTCCCATTGTGGACCATGTCGCGTCACCAGCACTTGTTCCGTTCATCAAGCTGCTAGTCCCGCTTGCTCCACCAACGCCTCCAGGATAATAACAATTATCACGTGGCAACTCGTTCGTACAGCCATCATTCTCCGCCAAACAATAGCTACAGTAAAGCCCCCGACCTTCACAAGACAAGTTGCCTCGGAGATTTGCGCAATGGTCATGCGCATAACGCGAACACCCCAGCGCCACACCAACGAACAATCCAAGTAGATAGATCTCTCCTAGAAACCGAGACGTCCGAATTTTTCTCATCATTCCATGACTCCCTTCAGAACTCACCACAAAGTGAGATCCCAACGATTTGAGGATTTACCATTGGAGCAATCGAGCTTCGCTTCGCTCGACGACTAACAACATCGACCGCCACCATTATAGCCCCAGCGAGCACGCCTGCACCACCGACAGCGGCCAACACTATACCAGAATTCCTATAGGAAGTGACATGAACACCTTGAGGCTTCCCGTCAATGGAAGTTGGCCGACGCATCAACGGAATCCCTGCAACAACCGCTCCAACTCCGGCTACTCCCATCCCAACACCTAGATATCCTGGAACGCTCAACTGGAGACGGCGTGTCTCCGGTTGAGCTTTCTCGCTTCCACCAGATGGCTCTTGACCTAGCCCAGACGGCGAATCAGATATCGACATTGCGTCAACGGATCCCCTGGAAGGACCAGGGGACAACTCGAACCGCTCGACAGCACGAGCAATCCCCTCATCTACGATCTCCAGCAATGTTTCGCTATTGCATTCGCACGAGAATATGTCAGACGCCGAGTCAATTTTCTTGCCATCTCGCATGGCACTGATCAGAACACGGTACTTGTAGGTAGCTCCCTCGATCCGGATTGAGATCCAGTATTCGTGACCAGGGGTCCTAGGAACCAGATCTTCGAGCCCTGGATTTCGCTCAAGGATCCAAATTGGAAATAGTTTTGCATTAGCAACCGCCTCCGCAACATCGACACGCAATGGACCATTCTTGGAAAATGGTGCAGAAGCTCTATCCGTAGAGCTTTCCACTCCAGGAGTTGCCGATGCAGGCAAAGAAAATAGCAAACCGGGCAACAACCGGATTAGAAGCAAAACAAGAAGCTCCCTGAGTATTCCTTGACCCATACCGCTCGCACTCTCCTCACTCACGAGCTTCGCCAATGCACAGGCTCAATCGTACATACAACAGGAATCAGATCCGTTGGCACAAATACGACAAAAGAGGTCCCAAACACATCATACCTCTTCACTTTTGTGCCAAATTCCAGCCTCAACCACTCTTTATTTTATTTATTCGTATTCGAGCCATGGCACCTGTGGGATTTTCGCCTACCTCTGCACACGAGGAGATCTACTCCCGCCCTTCGCTGAATCTCGCCACACCGATCCCAATCGCCTACGCCAGCGTCCGGCCCCCGGCAAGCTGAGCACGCCCACAACCCCATGCCTCGAGCAGCGACCGACCAACAGAACAGAACCGAACCACCGCGTCTATGTCTCCTCCGGTCCTTCTCGCAACTCCCACATCCCACCTGGTCGGCAACCCGCCCCCTACCAATCGTCCCGATACCTCAGCAACCCATCCCGCACCCGCTGATACACCGCCGAGGTCGCCCGCACGTCCCCCGCATTATACTCGGCGATCGTCTTGACATCCCCCTTCGCAAACGCCGTCGCCACCATCGACCCGTCCATCACCTCCTTGGGACTGGGCATCCCCAGCGCCCAACACACCACATCCAGCGACGCGGGCCCTCGCCCGTTACGCCCCCCCATCGCCATATACAGATCAAGATGCGGCCGCAGCGAGTAACGATTCGACTGCAGATCCACCCGCACAGGAATATCGTGGATCAAACTCCGCCCCATCAAGAACGGCACATCGAAGTTCCGCCCGTTATACGTCACCACCACGCTCGCATGCCCGGCCAGGGCCCAGAACGCCTTGAGCAGCTCCTGCTCGGTCACCAGCCGCACCCACTCGGGCAGATCCTCGGGCGCGTCCACGTCGTCAGGCGGCACGATGAACACGGTGACCTCCTGATCCTCCAGCGAAGCCTCCCCGTCGCCTATCGCCAGCGAAACCACCTTCCCGAAGTAAGGCGAAAGACTCATCACCTTGTCTTCGTCCCACTTTTGGCGATCGGCATACTTGGTCACCGCCTGCGCCACGGTGGGCGGCACCTTGCGCAGCTCGACCGCCGGCACGGTCTCGATGTCGAACACCAGGGTGTCGATGAGCAACCCCTCCACCAACGCCTCGCCCTCGTCGGCCAGAGCCTCGGGGTCGTAGCCCGGCTCGCCCTCCTGGGCTGGACGCAGGCCGCGGACGTTGAGCTGGAGCGCCCCCTTGAAGGTATCGATCTCGAAGAGCACCTTGACGTGCGCTCCGAGGGCGAGCTGCTCGGCGGTCTGCATGGCCCGGCCCGCCTCGCTCCAGATCTTGGCGGCCACTGTGCGCCCCCGGTCGGCGAGGCGAACGTCGAGGTAGGGCTTGCCGGCCCGCGTCTGACCCTTGCGCACGCGACGGAGAACCACGAAGGCGGTGTGCAAGCCCCGGCCCTGCTCTTCGAGGGCGGAGAGCTCGGCGACGAGAGGATGCTCGCGTTGCGTGTCAGACTGCGAATCCATGCTGCGAATCCAGGCGGCGATCCAGGCGGCGATCTAGGCGGCGATCCAGGCGGCGAATTCGGACCACCGCTCCATGCGGCCCGAGCGGCGACAACCGGGCCGGTGCACCGCCGTCGCCCCATGGTACCCCCGTGACCCTACACGCATGGAGCCCGGTCCCCTACACGCATGGAACCCAGTGACCCGGCGGGGCGTGCCCGGTGGGAGCAACCGGCGTTCGGGCGCCCCGCTGCGTTGGACCAGCCGCCCCGAACGCCCCGTGGCCAGGGCCAGGGGTCCGTGCTATCCATCGGCCGCGGTGCGGGACCCGCTCGGCGCAAGTGCCCGCCCCCCACGGAGCATCGGAGACACGCATGAGCAACGATCTGAAAGGGACCAAGACGCACGACAACCTGAAGGCCGCCTTCGCCGGTGAGTCGCAGGCCAATCGTCGCTACCTCTACTTCGCCAAGATGGCCGACGTCGAGGGCTACCCCGAGGTCGCGGGCAACTTCCGCGACACCGCCGAGGGCGAAACCGGCCACGCGCACGGGCACCTGGACTACCTCAAGCAGGTGGGCGACCCGGCCACGGATCTGCCCATCAACGACACCGAGTCCGCCCTCAAGGCCGGCATCGCAGGCGAGACCCACGAGTACACCGACATGTACCCGGGCATGGCCAAGACCGCGCGCGAGGAAGGCTTCGAGCAGATCGCCGACTGGTTCGAGACCCTGGCCAAGGCCGAGAAGTCCCACGCCGGCCGCTTCCAGAAGCTGGTCGACGAGCACTTCTAGCGCGAACGACCGAGCCCCGGCTCGGCGCTCGAGGTTTGGCGGCCCCCCTCGGGTGGCCGCTTCCGATTCCACGAGGGCCAGCACGCCACGCCGACGTGGCAGGCGGTAACGATGGGTGACCCCGACGACAAGAACATCTCCTACAAGCCGACCGATGGCCTGAGCTACGACCCCACCGAGCCCAAGTATTGGGACGAGGACGCCCTGGCCAAGGAGATCACCCGGGTCTTCGAGGTCTGCCACGGCTGTCGCATGTGCTTCAAGTACTGCGACTCCTTCCCCACCCTGTTTTCGCTGCTCGACGATCGCTACGACGGCGACGTGCGCAAGATCGACGCGGACGACACCCGCGAGGTCATGAACGCGTGCTTCCAGTGCAAGCTGTGCGAGGTGCAGTGCCCCTACACCCCGCGCGACGGACACGAGTTCCAGCTCGACTTCCCCAAGCTGGTCCACCGCTATAGCGCCATCGAACGACGCAAGCGCCTGCCCACGATCCAAGACAAGGCCCTGGGCGACCCCGATTTCGCCGGCGCCGCCGCCCGCAGCAGCTTCGGCCTGGCCAACTCCATGAACCGCGTCCGCCTGCACCGGTGGTTCATGGAAAAGGTGCTGGGGATCCACCGCCAAAAGCAGCTGCCCGAGTTCGCCGACCAGACCTTCGAGCACTGGGCCAAAGAGCAAGGCCTGACCACCAAGGGCCCCGGCGGCGAAGCGGTACTCTTTCAGACCTGCTTCGTTCAACACAACGAGCCCCAAATAGGCCGCGACACCGTCGAAGTGATGAAGCGCAACGGCGTGGAGCTGCGCTGCGCCGAGGGCCTCGCGTGCTGCGGAATGCCCGCCTGGGAGCGGGGCGACCTGAAGGGCCTGCGCAAGAAGGCCCGGACCAGCCTCGACGTGTTGATGCCCTACGTGGACCAGGGCGCCAAGGTGCTGGCCATCAACCCCACCTGCTCGATGATGCTACGCCGCGAGTGGCCCGAGTTGCTCGAGGGCGAGGATCGAACCCGCGCCCAAGCGCTGGCCAAAGCGACCATGGATCCCAGCGAGTTCCTGTGGTCGCTGCGCAAGGAGGAGCGCTTCAACACCGACTTCGCCAGCTCTCCGCAGGGCCCGGTGGCCTACCATGCCCCCTGCCACCTACGCACCCAAGGGGTAGGCTTCAAGGGGCGCGACCTGCTGCGCAAGCTCCCCGGCGTCAAGCCCCAGCTGGTCATGGAGTGCTGTGGCCACGACGGCACCTACGCGATGATGACCCACGGCTTCGAGCCCTCGCAGCGGGTCGGCCAGCTGGCGTTCGACGGCATGAAGAAGGCCGACGCCCAGTGGTGGGCCACCGACTGTCCGCTGGCCGCGATCCAGTTCGAACAGCACGCGGGCCGCAAGCCCCTGCACCCCATGTCGCTGCTGGCCCGCGCCTACCGGGGCGATCGCTTCGATGCGCCCTCCGCCCCCGCTGCCACCCCGGCACCCGCCCAGGAGCCCAGCGACTCCGCCCCGCGCGACGAAGGATGAGCCCGCCATGAAGCCGGTAGAGCGCCACGAGATCCTCGACTACGTGACCTACAACGAGAGCCGCGAGCAAAGCCGCCCCCTGGCCCTGCAGGCCAAGGCCGCCCGACGCGTGGTCTTGGCTGACGGGGTCTTGACGTTCCTATTCGAGAACCGCGACACGATCCGCTACCAAGTACAGGAGATGATGCGGGCCGAGCAGATCGTCAAGGAGGCCGACATCCTCCACGAGCTGGCCACGTACAACGAGCTGCTGGGCGGCCCGGGGCAGCTGGGCTGCACGCTGCTCATCGGGATCGACGACGAGGCCGAGCGCGCCCAAAAGCTCACCCAGTGGCTCGCGCTGCCGCGGCACGTCTACATGGAGCTGGCCGACGGCACCCGAGTGCGCGCCACCTTCGACGAGCGACAGGTCGGACAGACGCGGCTTAGCTCGGTGCAATACCTCAAGTTCGCCGTGGGCCAGACCCCGGTGGCGATCGGGGTCGACTTGCCCCAGCTTGGAGCCCACGAGGCACTCGACGAGAACGTCCGGGCCGCTCTCGCGGCAGATCTGTCCTAAGCGTTGGCCCATGATCCGGGCCCAAGATCCGGGCCCAAGATCCGGGCCCAAGATCCGGCCGTCGACCTGGCCTCGCGGTGAGCACCGTAGCGCGCATGCTCACGAGCCGACGAGCCTCTGGCAAGCTGCGGCTCCGACTGCGCAAACGTGTCGCACCAGGCCCTCGACGCGCCTGGAACGCTGGCGTTCTGCGACGGACCGGCTACGATCGAACCGGCGTATGACCCGAACCGACTTGCCATTCTCGGTAGCCGAAGCGCGAGCATTTGCCGTCAAGGCCCACGGCGAGCAGCTCTACGGCCAAAACCCCTACGTCGTGCACCTAGACGATGTTCACGACATCCTCCACGAGCATGGCCAGCCTCCCCTGCCGACCACCCGGCTCGTGGTCGCTTATCTGCATGACGTGGTGGAGGACACTCCGATTACGCTGGACGAGATCAAGACCCGCTTCGGCGACGTCGTGGCCGGCTGCGTCGATCTATTGACCGACGGACCGGGTGACAGCCGTAAGGAGCGCAAGGCCGCCACCTACACCCGGCTCGAAGCGGTGCCTCACGATGGCCCGCTCCACCACGCCCTGGTCGTCAAAGCGGCCGATCGCCTCGCCAACGTCCGCCGCAGCGTCAGCGAGAGCAACAAGCGATTGTTCATGATGTACCAGAGCGAACACACCGACTTCCGAGCCGCCGCGTTCCGACCCGGCCTGGTGGACTCGATCTGGCAAGAGCTCGACCGCATGCTCCGCGCTCACTAGTCAGCGCTCGAACGAGCACCAGTGAAGATGTGGACACGAGCGCCCAGCAAGACCGCGTCGCCGTGCTGATGTCGTAGGAATCGGCTCGTCAACAGTCGCTGCACGCCACGAAGCGCGTCGTCCCCGGCGAGGGCGAGCAGCTTCTTGAAGGAGGAGAAGGCCTCGAGCACGAACTGGGCCGCCTGCTCGGCCGGCAACCCGCCGCCGACCGGCAAGTGGCCCCGCCAATCGTCCCGCTCGATCTCGACAAAACCTGCCCCTTCGAGCAAGGCGTGCAGCTTGTCGGCATCGGCGTAGCGAAACGGGCCCGGTGCATCGGGATCACGCGGCGGCAGATCGATGACCTCAGCCACCACCTCGTGCACGATCGTCGACCATGGATTATCGGCGGGCGCCCCCCACACTGCAAAGGCGAACCGCCCACGCGGCACGAGCCACCGCCGCAGGTTGCCAAAGGCGGCCGCCGGATCGTCGAAGAACATGATCCCGTAGCGCGAGACCAGGCGATCGTAGAGAACCTCGGGTGGCGGACACGTGGCCACGTCCGCGACCTCGAACGCCAGACCATCACGCCCTGCGCGTCCTCGGGCCGCTTCGACCAGCGACGGAGAAATGTCGAAGCCATGCACCACGCTCCCTGACACCGACCGGCGCAGGATCTTCAGCGTCGTCCCCCCGCCCCCGCACGCGATGTCGGCGATCCGACACGGAGCCTCGAGCCGTAGCGCTTCGATCAGCGGCTCGTCCACCGGCTCGAGCATCCCTTCCATGCCCGTGAGGTGGTCACGCCATTGATCGCCGCGCGTGGTCGCCCAGTAGTCGTGCGCCTTGGACATCCCGCTCACCACTGGCCCCACACGTGGACCGGGGTCCGCGTCGCGGTCACCGGGTCGATGAACCCCGTCGGATCAGCCTGGGTCGTCATGGGACCACCGTACCTACGCCGATCGACGTCCGCTCGGGCGACCACGCTCCCCGCTCGACTTCGCCCGTCCGTCTTATAAAGTACGACTTTGACCTACGTAAACCTACGCAGATCCCTGCTTGAAAAAAGAGATGTGAATTCAGCCAGTTGCACGATAACGACAGTGTAGGTCCATGGTCCACTCTGTGAGAAGCGCACGGCGACGAAAGCCGCGCCGATCACCCAACCACAGCCCGCAGATCTGGACCGGGGCTGGGGCGGCCTGGTGCTGAGCGGGTGTAGCTCCCTACAGCACACCTACGTAGAGCGGGCCCAGGTCGGCATCGAGGTGGTCGGCGACGACAACACCCTGCAAGACGTCAACATCAACAGCTCCGAGACCGGGCTGGTGTTCCGGGGGCAGACCGAGAGGCGCCGGATCGCCCGGGGGCACGGGGCGGGGGTCATCATCGCCTCATCGTCGCTGCACGACGACTCGCGGATCGCCGGCAACAACATCCACGACAACGGCGACGGCCCGGTGCAGCTGCAAACCCTCCACAACGAAGGCACGCTGGACATCTCGGGCAACTACTGGGCGCAGATCTCCGATCCCGAGCTGAGCGCGAGCTGCTCGACTCGCTGCTCGCCGACGCCTGGACCAGCGAGATGCTCTTCACCGGCTTCTCCCCCGAGCCGCTCGCCGCGGGGCCCGACCGCGAGATGCTCGCCCAAGAGGTCGAGGAGCAGCGCGACGCCCAGGGGCTGTAGGGCAGTAGCAGAGGGAACATCACGAGCCCCCGCGCCAGGCAGCTAGCGCGCGGGCTCTTGCGTGCTCCCGGGCCATGACCCCCCCCATGACTGCGCCCATGACGATCCGCATATGGCCCCCGGACCGGTCCTTGCCTACGATCGCTGCGGATGGCGAGCGATCCCGCCGTAGTCGATGCGGCATCAGCGGCATCGGCGCCGTCGCTCGCAGCACCCGCGCCTGCTCGCTGCCCGCGGATCGAGGACGACGCGCCATGGGCCGAGCGCATCGGTTTGCCGGCGACCAGCGAGTTCTTCGATCGTCGCACCGCCGGGTGGTTCTCGGCGACCGTGCTCGCCACCGGGGCCCTCACCACGATGATGATGGCGCTCGACACGGCACTCGATCTTGGCCCGTCAGCGTTCGTCCTCGCAAACACCTGGGTGGTGCTCACCCTGGTGATGCTCCACCGCCTGGCCCGCCGCCCGCAGGCCGGCCCATTGCTCGGAGCCATGATCGGGCAGGCGCTGCTGGTGGTGATCCAGTTCCATGGCCACGCGATGATCACCGGGATCTTCGCCCTCTCCAACGTACTCATCGGCTGCTTGCTGGCTTGGCCGGTCGCCGTCGTGCTGTCGGTGAGCATGATGGGCGCGATCGCGGTGGTGGTCACGGTCGTCGGTAGCCCGGCGCTCTTCTCCCCGCTGTGGCTGCCCCAGCCGGCGATCTTCGGGTTTACGGTGGGCTGGGCGCTCCGTCGTAGCTTCATTGCGCGGGGCCGAGCCGAAGATCTGGCCCAGCGCTTGCGCGCCACCAACGAGGTGCTCGGCGAGCACCTACGCTCAGCGCACGAACTGGCCACGGCCCGGGAGCGCGCCCGCATTGCCCAGGAATTGCACGACCGGCTCGGCCACGGCCTCACCACGATGCACCTCTACCTCGAGGTCATCCAACGTGGACTCACGGGCGCCTCTGCGGAAGTCACACTAGCGCTCGACAAGGCCTGCGCCACCAACAGGGACACGCTGGGTGAGCTGCGCAGCTGCGTGTCCCTGCTGCGCGCTCCCGAGACCGATCGCAGCCTCTCCGATGCCATGCGCGAGCTGCTGCAGCGCTTCCCGAGCAGCATCATCACCACGCACCTGTCGATCCTCGGCCCCGAGCGGCGTCTCGAGCCGATGCAGGAGTTCGCCCTGTTCCGAGCGCTCCAAGAAGCCCTGACCAACGTGGCCCAACACTCCGAGGCCCGCCGTGTCGACGTGTCGCTCCGCTACTCCAACGGGGACTCGGACCGAGCCGTGGAGCTGGTCGTCGCCGACGATGGCGTCGGCGGCGAGCCGACCGCCCAAGGCGTGGGGCTGACCGGGATCCGCGAGCGCCTCGAGTCGGTCGGCGGGCAATTGCAGATCGAGAGTCGACCCGGGGCCGGATTCCGGCTCATCGCGACCCTGGCCTGACCATGGCAATCCGACTGGTACTCGTCGACGATCAGCGGCTCTTTCGCGAGGCCATGCGCCTGCTGCTGGGCGCCGAGCCGGATCTCAAGGTGATCGCCGAGGCCCACGACGGCGCCAGCGCGATCACGGTAGTGGAGCGCCTACGACCCGACGTGGTGCTGATGGACGTCCGCATGCCTCGTATGGACGGGGTGGAGGCAACCCGACGGATCTTGGCCTCGCAGCCGCAGGTCAAGATCGTCGCCCTGACCACCTTCGACGACGATCAGCTGATCTTCGACATCCTGCGAGAGGGGGCGGTGGGCTACCTGCTCAAGGACGCGGGGGCCGATGCGATCACCGCCGCGGTCCGAGCCGCCGCGTCGGGCCAGTCGGTGCTGACCCCGGCGGTGACCACCAAGGTGGTCTCGGAGTTCGCCCGCATGGCCCGGCTGGTGCCCCGGCCCCGCACGCTCGAGCACTTCGCGCTGACCGAGCGCGAGGTCGAGGTGCTGCGGCTGCTGGCCCGGGGTGCGTCCAACAAGGAGATCGGCGGGCGCCTGCACGTGGCGGAGGGCACGGTCAAAAATCACCTGACCAGCATCTTCCGCAAGCTCGACGTCAGCGACCGAGTCCACGCCGCCATCAAGGCCCGCGAGTACGGCTTGGTCTGAGGTGTCTATCTATGCCGAGGCCGGCTTGGCATGCGCGACGGTGTCGCGCCCGGCCTCGGTCTTGGTCTTTATGCCGAGACCAGCCCGGTCAGCGTAGTAGCCCGGACATATCCAGGCGCCCGGGGAAGTCGATCTCCAGCGCCTGAGCGATCAAGCTATAGAGGTGCGGGGCACCCATCAGCCGCCCGGGCTCGGGCTCCCCGGTGCGCGGGTCGAATCCATAGGTCAGACAGGTCTCGGGATCGACCCCGCCGTACACCCGGTTGCCACGCAGCCGGGGAGACAGCAGCAAGCTGCCGTTATTGAGGTCGTGGCCGCTGCTGAAGTTGAAGAAGCTGCCTCCCTCGGGGATTACCTTCGTACGACCGAAATCGGTCGCCACGTAGATCAAGCTCTGGTCCCACATCGAGCCGTCGCCCAGCGGCTCGGACTGGAGCAGCCCGATGAGACCGTCGAGCACCTCGAACATCCGGCACCACATCACGTTTTGTGAGACCAGGTGATTGGTGTGCGAAAAGTCGAAGGCCAGCGGGGTCCCAAAGGCGCGACCATCGGAATCGATCGGCGGGATGAACCCGGGGCCAAAGGTGACCACGGAGGACGCGCCTTCGCGAGCCAGCAAGAAGGCCAGAGCCGCCTGGGCGTGGAGCCGGTCCTCGCCCAGCTTGGGTAAGCGCTCACGCAATCGCTCAAGCTCGGGGGAGGGCGAAAGCCCCAGAGCCGACAACGGACGCTCGGGGGTCTGCTCGAGCAGCATCAACGTATCGACGAGATCCGCCCCTTCGAGCTCGGCACTCGCCCCCCCCCGTAGCGCCAAGAAACGCTCTCGGGCCTCGCTGTGGCCGTACCGGCGACCGAAGGCAGAATGCTCGTCGAGCAGCTCGCAGGTGTGACGAGCCCGCGCCACGTCATCGACGGAGGGGACCCCCGCCAAGCCGCGGCTGCCATGGGTGGCCAGGGCCAGTTGCCACGGATCACCGATCAGTACGGCCCGAGCCTCATCGGGCACCTCGTCCCAGATACCGGCCTGCGTGAATCCCCCGCTGGACATCATGCAGTTGGCCAGGGGCTGCTCGAACCCGTAGGTCATGGCCATCGCCTCCGCGATCGTGCGCCCCCGATCGACGCCGTCTCCGTTCATCGAGCGCTGCTGGGCAACGTCGTGGTTGACGCTGGTGTTGTCGAGCGTCATGACCAGCATGTCGTCCTTACGCCGCGAGACGAAGTCGACCGGATCGAAATCGCTACCGAAGGGTAGCGCCGTGAAGCGGTCCGATAGGTTCCGCACGCAGCGAAAGCCGCTCCCGGGAGGCGAAGCGATCGCCTCGTCGGGGTAGGCGGTCAGCGCAGCGACTCGCTCGGGGCTGGAGATCTCGCTGTGCGCCACCGGCAGCAGGCTGTCGATGATGCTCGCCCCACCGGTCGCGGTCAGGATGAACAGGAACCGAGCGTCGGCCGCCGACTCGGCCCGGGCGCGCCGCAGCGCCCCCGGCAGCGTCGAGCCCAGAGCCAGGGCGCCGGCAGAGCCCACCCCCAGACCGAGGAGCTTGCGTCGGCTGATGCCGGCAACAGAAGGTTTCGTAGAGATCGATTGACGGGTCATGGGATCACCTCGGCTAGTAGAAGAGGAACTCGGTGGTGGTGGCGATGGAGAAACAAGCCAGGGTGGCGAAGGTCTCCGCGGACACGTCGTCGGTGGCAAGCTCGGCGACCATGGCCACCTCGTCGTCGGTGGCGTCCCGACCCAGCAGGCGCTGGTAGAGCTCGTGGACCTGAGCCTTGACCCCGGCGTCCGCCGGGTCGAGCGAAGCCGCGCCCAGCTCGATGTGGGTAAACACCACGCGCTCGTCAGACGCGACCCGCTGGTCTCGCTCCACCCCCCGACGACAGGCCGAGAGCATCACCCGATCGATCGCCAGCGCAGTGGTGACCATCGGGCGCGGCAGAGGCTCGTAGAGGGTGTTGAGGAACGGTTCGCTGGCGCCCAGCGAGATCCCGTGGACCTCTCGGCAGGGCGTGGTCCCCAGCTCCGTGCAGATCGTCGCCTGCTCGAGCTCGAGCGATCCGGCGAGGTCATTGACGAGCACGTCGGCCCGCTTCCAGCGTAGAGACTCGGCGGGTGGAGCACAGTCTTGGGTGGAGGCGTCGGCCGAGGTCTCGGCGTTGCAGGCTCCGAGCAGCACGCACACGATGAACAACGAGCGTTTCATTGCAACCCTCCAAAGGTCGAGAAGTCGACCAGGCGGTGGATGAGAGCGTCGGCGGACCAGCCATCTTCGGGCCACCCCCGCCAGGTCTGGTCGAAGGCCGGGCGCTCGGCGAGCGAGGGCTCGCGATCGAAGGCGTGACGGAACAGGCGCAAGGCCATGTTGCGGCGGAACTCGTCGCTTTGTGCCGCGCGCTGGGACCAATCCACCACAGAGTCGACGGGCTGCCCCAGCAACCACGTCTGTTCGTCTCCTTGCCAATCCACCACACGCCGCGAGGGTCGGCTCTCGTCGTAGGTCCCCGAGATCGCCGGATTCATGGGATCGAGAGGAAAGCCCTCGTAGTACGCGAAGGCGTAGGTCAGCGGATCCAAGGTGCTATGACACACAGCACACTGAGCCGCGGCCACCCCCTTGCGATCGACATCCCGAGGCTCGTCGGGTACGGGCACGATTCCCTGCAGGCGCGCGATGTCCAGGCCAAGATAGGCTCGATACGCCTGTGACGCCGTCCCTCGAGGTAGATCGGCGAACATCGTATTGGCGGCCAGAAACCACTGGGTGGTGATCATCCCAGCACGGTATCCAGGCTCGAGAGGCTGACCGCCGACGGGGCGACCCGCCGGGTTGGTCAGATCGCTGGGTATCAGCCCCTCGACGCGCACGAGGCTGCCGTCGTCGTCGCGCTGAACGTGATAGTCGGCCAGCAACAGGTCGCGGATGTCTCGCCCGCCGCTCATCACGTACGAGAACAGCCGGTAGTCCCATTGATAGTCGCCAACACTCACGTTGACCATGGAATCGCGCCCGATCGAGGAGACCGGTCGGATCAGCGGGTCGGCCAGCCGAGGCAGGCCCTGATCCCGCCAGTACTCGCTGGTCAGGCAGACCGACAGCGCCTCGTGGAGGGCCAGGTAGCGGCTCTCGGGCTCCGGGGCGATGCCACGCCAGTCGCGGAGCTCGTCGTAGGAGGGCGAGCGCCCGCAATAGAGGACATGCACCCGACGGTAGGCGCGCTCGAAATCGTAGCCTTCGACGACCGGCAGGGTCGATGCGAGCTCGGCCGTTCGGTCGTCGCCCATCGACGGTACGACACAGTAGTCGGAACCATCTCCGGTCCAGTCGCCGGTCCAGTCGCCGGTCCAGTCGCCCGGGTCATCGGGCTCCCCGGGGTTGGTCCCTCGCCGTAGCTCGTCGAGGTTGGCGATCCCGTCGCCGTCAGCGTCGAGCTCCTCGGTCGCCCGCAGCGCCTCGGTCAACGCCTCGGCATACTCGCCCGAAGACAGCGCGCCCATCAGCTGAAGGCCATACTCGTTCCAGTTGGGGGGCCAAGTCGAAGTGTGACAGGTCGAGCAAGCGGCGACCTGTCCCGAGCACTCGGCAGCGTCGGGAACGGCCTGGCACAAGACGCTCGGGGCCAACGGGCGAGCATGGGCCGATCCAGCCGGCCCGATGATCACACCAGCGGCCACCAACCACCAGGGGACCCTCGTCTCGCGTCGAAAACGCGAAGACGGGTCAAGGAGGGAGCACGAGGCGATCGTCACGGTTCGTCCTTTCTTCATGACCCGCTGGAGATGCGAGTCGATCGGGCGAGGTCGAGTCGATCGAGTACCTCGAGCCGGACAACGGAGCACCATCGCCCTGGTCCGCACGAGTATCAATGCACCGCCTCGCGTAGGGTCTATGCCTTATTCCTGGAGGACGACCTGTGATCGAGCCATAGGACGATGGTCATGGGTGATGGCACGGGAAGGGGCCACACGATGACGTTGACGATGCAATAGTGTATCACTTTATGATTCGATTCATTCGTTCATTCCAAGAAAACCCCAATTCCCGTCCACCTTGGGTGCCACGTGCGCAAAACCGAGGGCGCAACTGCGTCGCGCCCGGCCTCGGCATGACACACCGCTCAGCCCCCCAAGCCGTGCTTGCGGAGCTTGTCGTGCAGCGTGGCGCGACCGATCCCCAGGCTGCGGGCCGCCTCGGTGCGGTTGCCGTCGGCGGCGTCGAGGGCCTCGCGCAGCAGCTGACGCTCGTAGGCATCGAGGCGCTCGCGCAGGGTCCCCTGGGTCCCCTGGGTCCCCCGGACCCCCTTGGCCCCGGCCGGACTCGGGTCCGCTCGCACACCGGCGGGGCGCTCCAACGCCGACAGATCGAGCTGCCCGTCCTCGGACAGGGCCACGAGGCTCTCTATTGTGTTGGACAGCTCCCGCACGTTGCCAGGCCAGGTGCGGGCGATCAACTCATCCATCAATTGCGGCGGGATCTTCAGCGGGCCGGTCTCGAAGCGCCGGGCATACTCGGCCAAGAATGCCTCGGCCAGCACGGGGACGTCCTGCGGGCGCTCCCGCAGCGGGGGGATCGTCAAGGTGACCACCTTGAGCCGGTAGTAGAGATCTTGCCGAAAGCGACCGGCTTCGACCTCGGCCTCGAGATCACGGTGCGTCGCGGCTAGCACCCGCACGTCGACGGCCACCGGGCGATCGTCGCCTACGGGCCGGACCTCGCGTTCCTGCAGCACGCGCAGCAGCTTGGCCTGGGCCGAGGGGGCGAGCTCGCCGACCTCGTCGAGGAAGATCGTGCCCCCGTCGGCCTCGCGAAACAGCCCGGCTCGGGCCCGATGAGCCCCGGTATACGCCCCCTTGGCGTGACCGAAGAGCTCGGCGTCGGCCAGCTCGGGGCTCAGCGCGGCGCAGTTGAAGCGAACGAAGGGGCCCCGGTGGCGGCGGGACGAGGCCACGATCGCCTCGGCCAGCCGCTCCTTGCCCGTGCCCGACTCCCCGGTCACGAGCACGGTCACGTCACGCGGCGCCACGCGACGTACCAGCACCGCCAGCCGACTCATGGCCGGCGACGCAAATACCATGGTGCGGGCCAGCGCCAGCTCGCCTTGCAGGCGCTCGTTGTCCGCGGCCAGCCGCACCGACTCGAGCGCCCGGTCGACCACCGCGAGCAGCTCATCAAGCTCGAAGGGCTTGCGGAAGTAGTCGTACGCGCCGCGCTTGATCGCCTCCACCGCCATGCGCTCGGTGCCGTGGGCGGTGATCATGACCACCTTGGGCGGATCGGGATACGCCCGCAATCGGGCCAGCAGCTCCATGCCGTCGATCCCCGGCATGCGCAGATCGGTGATCACCAGCTGGGGTGGACGATCGGGCTCGGCCTCGTACTGGCGCAGGGCCTCCTCGCCGCTGGCCGCCTCGCGGATCTCGACGTCGTGCTCCTCGAGGATCCCCGCGATCGTGTAGCGAACGCCGTCGTCGTCGTCGACGATGAGCACCCGGGGCTTCACGAAGCCTCCTGGATCGGCTTGCCCACCGGCAGCGTCAAGACGGCTCGGCAGCCGCCGTCGCTCGGGGTCTCCAGCCGTAGCTGACCGCCGTGCTGCTCGGCGATCGCCCGGGCGATCGTCAGCCCCAGCCCGTTGCCCGTGCGCTTGCTGGTCACCCCGGGCTCGAAGACCCGCGCGCCCAGCTGGGGATCGAGCCCGGGGCCGTGGTCGCGAACCCCAAGCAGGATCGTCTCCCCCTCGCGACGCCCCGAGAGCTCGACGACCGTGTCCGATGGCGCCACCTCCAGCGCGTTCTGCAGCAGGTTGATCAATACCTGTCCGATCTTGCGCTCGTCACCGTAAAGCCGCCCCCCCGGCTGCACCTCGATCCGTAGGTGGACCCCGCGCTCGGCCGCCATCGCCTCGTGCAGGGCGATGAGCTCCCGGCACAGCGCGACCACGTCGATCTCGGTGCGATTGAGCGGGGTCAGCGGCCGCGAGAAATTGAGGAATTCATCCAGGATCGACTGCATGCGCGTCACCTCGCGCTGGAGCACCGCGAGGCGATCAGCCGTCTTGGCGTTGTCAGAGCAACCCCCTCGGGCCATCAGCTGGGACAGCCCCTTGACGCTGGCCAGCGGGTTCTTGAGCTCGTGGGCGATCTCGGCGCACAGGGTGGTCAGCTCGTCCAGGCGCTGGCGGTGGGTGGACAACACGGCATTTTGGGTGGCGGCGAGACGGCCGAGGTGGTCGGTGGCCGTGGCCCGCAGGTGGCGACCCATCACCCCAAAGATCGTGATCAGCACGGCCATCGACGCGCCCAGGACGACCATCGCGACCGAGACGGGCTCGCGGGCCCCCCGTAGGGGCACGGGGACGAGCGAAGGCAGCGCGTTCGTGAAGTGGAGCACCACGAACAGAGCAATGGCCGAAAGCTGCACCCCGAGCACGACCTGGCGGAGCCGACCCGGACCAATGAGCAAGCTCGATGCGAACGAGGCCGGCACCATCAAGGGAAGGATCGGACTGACCAGACCTCCCGTGGCGAAGACGCTGATGGCCTGCATCGTCGCCATCATGGCCAGGTTCACTCGAACGGCCATGGGCTCGAAGCCCCGTCGCATGAAGCGCTGACGCGTACCGATGTCGAGCCCGACGAGCGTCAGCATCAAGGCCAGGAGCAACAAGCGACGCCACCACTCGGGATCGGCGTAGGCCAACCATCCACAGAACATGATGAGCACCACCACCATCGCCAGGCGAACCCGGACGATGACCCCCAGCGTGCTCTCGAGACCCCGCCGCTCGAACTCCTCGATCTTCGGGTCCACACCAGCCTCGCCCAAGACCATACGCCGGGTCCACCACCGGGTCCACCACGGCGCTGGCCCACGCGAGCGAGGGCCAGCGGGCGCCGCCGAGATCGCGGCGCTCACATCAACCCCTGCGCCGTTCGAAGCTCGGCTGCGGCCGCGGCCAGCTGGGCGCGGGCCTGCTCGCGGCGCAGCTCGGCCTGGAACGACGCATCGAGGGCATCGAGCACGTCCAGCGACTGGGCCTGACCCTGGGCAAAGCTCCGCTCGGCGGAGGCAGCCGCCTGGGTGGCGAGCGCCACCTCCTGCTCGGCGAGCGTGAAGCGATCGCGGGCCAGCGCGAGCTGGCGGGTAGCATCACGCACCTGCTGGCCGATCTGCAGCTCGAGCCGCCGCTGCTCGGCCCGTGCCTGCCGCAAGCCCGCCTCGGCCCGGCGTCGCGTCGCCCGACGGACACCACCGTCGTAGATCGTCCAGCGCAGGTTCAGGCCCACCTGCCACGCATAGTTGAGCCCCGTGGGGTACGCCACCGTCGACGTGCTGGCCACGGCCGTGCCCGTCAGCGTGGGCAAAAGCCGCATCCTCGCCGATCGGATCCGCTCTCGCGCCGCCACCTGATCAGCCCGGTTCGCGCGTAGCTCGGCCCGTCGGGCCACCGCTTCGTCCACGGCTCGGTCGAGATCGGCGGGGGTAGGATCGGGGATCCTCGCGGAGGCCAGATCGATCCGCACCGGGGTGTCGCGCCCCAACATCACGCCCAGTGAGAGCCGGGCGCGCCCGAGCTCCGAGCGAGCCTGGGCTAGATCGGACTGGCGACGCACCACCTGCAGCTGGGCCTGGTCGACGCTGAGGCGCGTGGCCTGGCCGGCCCCGAACAAGCGCTGCGACGTCTGCCAGTGCGCCTCGGCGTTGTCGACCGCGTGCTGGGCGACGGCGACCATCGCCTCGGCCGCCCCAGTAAGCCAAGCCGCCTGGGTCAGCGCCCCTCGCAGCTGGACCAGCCGCGCCTGATGGGATCCTCGTCGCGCTCGCACAGACGCCCGCGCCGCGCGAATGTCCCAGTAGGCATGCGCAGCAAACAGCGGGACCTGCAGCTGCCCCGACGCGCTGAGACTCTGCAGCGGCTGGATGATCGTCTCCCCCGGTGAGTCGATCGCCAGCGGCTGCCCCGTGGCCTGAGCCAGCGCCTGCGAGATCCCCCCGAGCGCTTGGCCGAGATCGATCGTGGCATCGTCGTTGTTGCGCGTGTAGTTGCCGGTGGCCACGAGGATCGGCTTGACCGCCGCCAGCGCCTGCTGAGCCACCGCCTCCGCATCATCGATCGCCGCCTCGGCCGCCTCGAGATCGGGGTTGTGGGCGACCAACGCGTCGACAGCCTCGCTGAGGGTCAGCGTCGGCACGGTCGCGCTCGGAGCGGCCACCACGGCCACCTCATCCGGGCCAACCTGCGGAGCCGGTGTGGAATGAGGAGCGACCATGAGCGCGGACAGCAGCAGCAGGGGGGTCATGGCTCCAACGCTTCAGCAAACCCGATGCCAGCCTTGGATCCACCGGCTCCGGCCCGATTTCGGGGCCATGAGCCGCCCGGAGCCGCCGCGGTCGGGCCCAGGCCGTCGGATCGCCGGACAGCGACCGCTCGCCCGTGTTCGGCGATCCGACGACGGGCCGTCCTCGGCCTCGCCGACCCCCCGTGATCCCCCGTGCTCGCGCCTGGCATGCCCCTTGCTCTTTTGCGGGCCGTGGCACGACCGACTCCACGATCTCCCCATCGGCCCCCCCGTCGCTCCCTACGTCTTCGCCCCTCGACTTCCTTGCTCGCGCTGTGGATCGCGCTCGGCGGCTGCGGGCTCGAGGCGGAGGCGAGCGCCCCACCGGCCGCGCCCGTGGCCGAGGCGGCTCCCCCCGCGATCCGGGTCCGGGCTGCCGAGGCCTCGGTCGGCACGCTCGACCTCGATGCGATGGCAACCGGACAGCTCTACGCGTTCAAGTCGGCCACGATCGCGGCCGAGGTCCCCGGCCGCGTGATCGAGCGCTCGGTGGAGCAGGGGGCCACCACCAAGCGAGGGACCGCGCTGTTCCGGCTCGACCGGCGCACCGCTCGGCTACAGCTCGAGCAAGCGAGGGCCAACGAGGAGGCATCCGACATCGATCTGCAGCTGGCCGAGCGCGAGCTGGTACGCGGCGATCAGCTGCTGCGAGCCCAGGACATCGCGCAGAGTCACTACGATCAGCTCGCGCACACCCGCGACGCGGCGGCCAAGCGCCGTGACCTGGCCCAGATCAACCGCAAGCTCGTGGCCCGCAACCTCGCCGACGCCAAGGTTCGGGCACCCTTCGCGGGCACCGTGGTCACCGTCCACGCCGAAGCCGGCGACTACGTCACCCCCGGGG
The DNA here is from genome assembly GCA_039194325.1 of Myxococcota bacterium. GTDB lineage: Bacteria > Myxococcota_A > Polyangia > Nannocystales > Nannocystaceae > Paraliomyxa. The sequence goes on along the minus strand of JBCCWC010000001.1, from coordinate 7,715 downwards.
CCCCCCTGCTGACCCTGGCGGATCTGTCCCGCGTGCGCCTCCGGGTGGGCCTGACCGCGGCCGAGGCCCACGAGCTCTCGAGCGCGACCGCTCCCTCGCTGACCGTGCGCTTCGACGAGCTGGGCGGGCTCGAGGTCCCCGCCGTGCTCCGGGACATCTCCCCGCTGGCCGACCCGCGCTCGGGCACCTACCCCGCCGAGCTATGGCTCGACCAACCGCCGGGGCGTCCGCTGCGGCAGGGCATGATCGGCCGCATCGACCTGTCCGGCCTCGAGCGCACGCCGCAGGTGCTCGTGCCCCGCGTCGCGATCAGCCGCCACGAAGGACGGTTCACGGTGTGGATGGTCGAGTACGAGGACGGACGCCCGGTGGCGCGCCGTCGCTCGGTCACGCTGGGCCGGCACGACGCCGAGCACGTCGAGATCCAAGAGGGCCTGACCGCCGGCGCCTCGGTGGTGGTGGACGGGATCTTCGCCCTCGCCGAGGGTATCGAGCTCGAGCTCGACGGCACCCCCGCAAAGACCCACGAAGTGAAGGGGCAAGGCTGACGATCATGCGAGCCATCGTCGAGTACTTCGTGCGCCGCCACTTCCTCGTCCACGTGATGGTCGCGGTGGTGGTGGTGGTGGGGATCAGCACCTCCCTGAGCACCCAGCGGGAGGGCTTTCCCGCGATCACCCTCAACCAGCTCATCGTCACCGCGACCCTGCCCGGCGCCTCGGCGTCCGACGTGGAGTCGAAGGTCACCCTCCCCCTCGAGGAGGCGATCGCCGAGGTCGACGGGATCGACCAGTTCCACTCGGTAGTGACCGACAATGTCTCGATCACCACCGTCGACGTCGACGACGACTTCGACGCCGTACAGATCCGCGAGGTGCAGTCGGATCTACGCCAGGCGATCGACACGATCCGCGACTTCCCCGACGACATGGAAGACGACCCCCAGGTCGAGCGGGTCGAAGCGGCCAAGATGCCCGTGCTGGAGATCGCGCTGAGCGGCTCGACGCAGGCCGTGCAGCAGGCCGCCGAGCAGATCGAGCGCCGCCTGGCCCGGGTGGGCGGCGTCGCCGAGGTGACCCTGGTGGGAGTGGCGGATCCCGAGGTGCGGATCCTGCTCGATCCGGTGGCCGCCCGCGCCCACAGCATGGATCTGAACGACATCATCGGAGCGATCGAGCGCCGCAACGTCTCGGGAACGGGCGGGGTGCTCGAGTCCAACGCCGCCCGCAAGCAGGTGGTGATGGACGCCCGCTTCGTCGACCCAAAAGACGTGGCCGACACCCCCCTGCGGGTCGATCCCGACGGGGGGATCGTCCGGATCGGCGACGTGGCCCATGTGGAGCACACGGTGGAGAATACCGGCCTGGTCGTGCACACCGACGGGCGCCCGGGCATCTCGGTGGTGGTGCGCAAGAAGGCCGACGCGGACATCATCGGCACGGTCGACGCGGTACGCGAGGCGGTCGACGCCCTGCCCCTGCCCGCCGGGGTCGAGATCCGCTACGTCGGCGATCAATCCTTCGTCACCCGCAACCGCCTCGGCCTGATGGCCTCCAATGGCATCATCGGCGTGGTCCTGGTGGTGATCGTCCTCGGGCTATTCCTCACCCGTAAGGCCGCGCTGTGGGTCTCGGTGGGCGTGCCCGTGGTCCTGTTGGGGGTGGTGGCCCTGCTGCCCCTGGTCGGCCTGACCCTCAACCTCATCACCCTGGCCGGCTTCGTCATCGTGCTGGGCATGTTGGTCGACGACGCGGTCGTGGTGGCCGAGCGGATCGTGGCTAGCCAGCAAGCAGACGAACAACCAGACGAACAACCAGACCAGCAACACCCCGAGCGTCCCCGCCCCGAGGTACGGGGGGTGATGTCGGTGGCTCGCCCCGTCATCGCCTCGGCCCTGACCACCTCGCTGGCGTTCACTCCCATGCTGGCGCTCGGCGGCATGCCCGGCAAGTTCGCGTGGGCCCTGCCGGTGGTGGTGGTGCTGGCCCTGCTGCTGTCGCTGCTCGAGTCATTTTTCGTGCTGCCCGCCCACCTCCACCAACCCGCGACGCCATCAGCCGGGGGTCGGCGGCGACCGGCCGCCACCGCACCCAAGCGTCGGTTCGTGGTCGCCCTCGAGCGAGGCTATCGACGGCTGCTACACCGGGTGCTGCGGGTACGCTACGTGGTGGTCCTCGGCTTCGTGGGCGTGTTCGTCTACATCATCGGCGTCATTGCTCCGACCATGGGCCTCGAGCTGTTTCCCCAGGACGACTCCGATGCGCTCTACATCAAGATCAACATGCCCCTGGGGACCCCGCTCGAACAAACCGAGGCCGTCGCCACCGCCATCGAGCGCCAGCTGGTCCCGCTGATGGGGGACGATCTGACGGCGGTGACCGCTCGCGTCGGCCACCAAGACGGCGGGGCGGTGGATCGGCTCACCGGCTCGGCGCAGAACGAAGCGGTCATCAGCGCGCTGCTCGAGCCCCTGGGGCGCCAGTACGACAGCGCACAGTGGGCCGAGATCCTAAGCGAGCGCCTGCACGTGCCCCCCAGCGCCACCTTGGTATTCGAGGCCAAGCAGGTGGGGCCGCCGCTGGGTCGTCCGGTCACCGTGCACGTGGCCGCCAACGACGACACGACGCGACGCTCCACCGCCAAGCAGATCGCGGGGTGGCTACGAGGGATCTCCGGAGTGGTCGACGTGGAGATCGACGAGCGCCCCGGGATCCGGCAGATCGAGCTACAGCCCGATCACGACAAGCTCGCCATGCGGGGACTGGACGCCAGCGCCCTGGCCCTCACCCTCAAGGCCGCCTTCTACGGGGTGACCGTGTCCGAGCACCGCACGCTCGAGCAGACCACCCGGTTCCGCGTGATGTTCGACCCCGCCCACCGGGTCGATCTGAACGATCTACTCGATACCCCCGTGCGAGCTCGCGACGGGACGCTGGTCAGCGTGCGCGACGTGGTCTCGCCGGTCGACGTGGCCGCCGTGTTCCAGATCTACCACCGGCAGGGGGTGCGCACCGCCACGGTGACCGCGGCCTTCGCCGCCGACTCGGAGCTCGACGCCCAGGCCATGGGTGAGCGGATCCAGCTCGAGCTGCTGCCCGGCCTGTCCCAGCCCGGACTGGAGGTCTACCTCGGCGGCGAGGCCACCGAGACCGCCGAGACCGTCGGCGACATGGGGCGCGTCGCCGGGCTCGCCGTGTTCGGGATCGTCGTGGTCATCGCGGTGATCCTCGGCAGCCTGCTCGACGCCCTGTTCGTGGTGAGCGTGATCCCCTTCGGGGCGGCGGGGGTGATCCTCGCCTTTTACTTCCATGGGATGCCGCTGTCGATGTTCGCCGTGCTCGGGATCATCGGCCTGTCCGGGGTGGTGGTGAACGCCTCGATCGTGATGATCGACGCGGTCAAGCAGCGCCAGCGCGACGCAGAATATAGCGCGCACGACAGTACCGAGCACGGCGCCCCCTCGGCGCGGGACATCATCGTCGAAGCGGTGGTGCAGCGACTACGCCCGATCGTGGTGACCACCCTGACCACGCTGGGCGGCGTGCTGCCCACCGCCTACGGCCTGGGAGGCTACGACGCCATGCTCAGCCCGATGTCCCTGGCCCTGGGTTGGGGCCTGGTCTTCGCCACCTCGATCACCCTGGTGCTGGTTCCGTCACTGTATGCGATCGCCGAAGACGTGCGCCGCCTGGGCCGACGCCGAGCCCGCAGCCCCCAGGCCCCGCCGGTCGAGTTCGAGCCCGTCGAGGCCGAGGCCTGGCTGGCGATCGCGCAATCGAGCGCCGCGACGGCCACTGCGGGCCAGAGCTGGGCGCGTTGAGCAAGTCGTTGGGCGAGTTGGTCGCGACCGCTTGCCCAACTTGGACATCGCACTCGAACGAGAGGTCGTCATGCCTGGGGCTCCGGGTTGGTCTGCCGATTGCACATCAGGGCAGACATCGGCGCACGAGCGTCAACGGAGCGAACAACGATCATGAATCGACTGCAAATCACCGCCGCGGCCTGCGGCATCGCCTTGGTCTCGGGCATCTCGGCCACGCCCGCCGAGGCCAGCGGACCTTCCGAGATCCAGTGCTTGCGGATGCAAAACGAGTGGATCTCCGAGTGTATGGACGGCCTTTATGGCTGGTGGACTTCGATCTCGGGCCAGCTGGACAATTGCGTGGCCGGCTTCGACCAGGCCCACCCCGAGTGCGTGAGCGCGGGGGTCAGCGCCCAAGAGGGGGCTCAGGAGATCCACGAAGCCTACGGCCCGCAAGGCGAGATCATCGGTGGGGCCATCAACATCATCGGCGGCATGGTCGGCGACCTGTTCGAGTGCGCGGCAGGGGCCGGCGTGGTGGTGTACGTCTCGGTCGAGACGGGGGCGATCATCGTGACCGGCGACGGCTTCGGCGACGGCTCGGTCAGCGACGAGACCATCGACCAGCTCACCGACGCCTGCTGGAACACCGCGACCAACGCCGGGATCCTCGCCGGAGCCCTGATCGCACCGGAGCTCGTCGCGGGCGTCATCATCGTCGACCAGGTGGACGGCATGTTCGACTGCTACGAGGCGTGCTTCGACAGCCCCGATCCCGAGCTGTGCACCGAGGTCTGCTACCAGCAGGGCGCCGAGGCCCTTGCTCTTATCGGCCTGCTCAAGGGCGGGCAGATGGCCGGAGAGCTGCTGCCCCCCGAGATGATGGCGCCCGAGGCCTTCGGCATCCGCTTCCGCCCGGGCGTGGTCGAGATGGACCCACAGCGCCCCCGATGCCGCGCGACCGAGGAGCCGGCCCCCGAGGGACCGGAGTGTCTCGACGACTTCTACACCGAGTTCCGCTGCCGCATGGGTGACCCCGAGTGCACGCCGAATGCGGTGGAGAACTACGGCTTCAGCGAGCCCGCATACTTCGAGACCCAGCTGGAGATGCTCAACGCCGAGACGGCGACGCGCTTCGGAGGCGAGTTCGTGCTGGAAGCCGAAGGGCTGACCGAGGCCCAGCTGCTCGAGAACATGGGCAGCCAGCCCGCCGAGACCCACGGGCTGGGGGTCGGGCATGGCCATCCCGTCGAGTCCAACCATGGGTTCTATATCCGCAAGGGGCCGGGCGGGGTGGGCTCGGTGGGCTCCCAAGGGTATCCGTGGCCGTCCTATGACCTCTATATCTACCAGCCACCGATGACACCGCCGACTCCTCCGCCGCCCCCGGGGCCGCCGCCGCCGCCCGCCCCGCCGCCGCCCGGACCAGGCCCGATGGGGTAGTCGCCGACCTAGACCTGGGAGCAGGTCCACGCCGATCTTGCGCGCGATATCACCGCGTGGATCGAGCACCGCCGGGGCTCGACCGATATAGTCCGAGCGGACGATCAGTGTCCGCTCGGGCAACGACATGCAAGCAGATCGAGGCGCCAAGGAGCACGACCACGAAAACGTCGGCGCAGCATCGACCCTCTCGGTCGACCGGGCGTCCCTCGATGGGAACGGACACACCGCGCGGGCTCGGACCGAGTTCCGCTTCGAGGGGGCGCACCGCGCTCAGGCGCCCCATCCCCTGTTTCAGGTAGCGGCCGAACCCCAGCGGCTCGGCCGCTACGTAGTGCTCAAAACCTTGGGCGCGGGCGGCATGGGTACGGTGCTCGAGGCCTTCGACCGCACCCTCGAGCGTCGCGTCGCGGTGAAGGTGCTGCACAAGGAGATCGACCCAAAGCACACCGCCCGGCTGCTACGCGAGGCCCAGGCCATGGCCAAGCTCTCCCACCCCAACGTGGTCCAGGTGTTCGACGCCGACGCGGTAGGCGGCCAAACCTTCGTGGCCATGGAGCTGGTTCGAGGCCAGACGCTCGAGGCATGGATCCGCCAAGATCCCCCCCCCGGCTGGCGCGCCTGCGTCGAGGTGTTCATCCAGGTCGGCCAGGGCCTCGCCGCCGCCCACAAGCAGGGCCTGGTCCATCGCGACTTCAAGCCCAGCAACGCCATCATCGACGACGAGGGGCGCCCGCGCGTGCTCGACTTCGGGCTCGTGCGACAGGTCGAGACCAACTCGGCCCCCAATAAGGACGATAAGGACGGCGAGGACGACGAGCCCAGCACCCTCCAGCGATTGCGCTCAAAGAGCGACCCCCCTGCGTTCGATATCCCGCTGACCCGCACCGGCGCCATCCTAGGTACGCCCGCCTACATGCCCCCCGAACAAATGAAGGGGCGTGAGGCCGATGCACGCAGCGACCAGTTCAGCTTCTGCGTCTCGCTTTACCAGGCCGTCTACGGCGAGCATCCCTTCAACGGCAACACGCTGATGGGGCTGATGGCCTCGATGACGCGCGGCACCGTCCGGCCCGCTCCCAAGGGCAGTGCGGTACCGGCTCGGCTACGCACCGTGCTGTTACGGGGCCTGACCCCCGACCCCGACCAACGTTGGCCCTCGATGGAGGCGCTGATCACCGCGCTGCGGCATCTGGTGGCGCCCCGCACCTGGCGGTGGGTCGGGCTGGGAATCACGATCGGGCTTTTGGGCCTGGGGGGCGCAGTCGCAGCGCCGCACTACCTCGCCTTCCAGCAGCGCTGCACGGGCGCCCGAGCCCAGCTCAATGGCATCTGGGACGATGCCCGTCGTGGGCAGGTACAAGCCGCGATCCTCGGCACCGAGCGCTCCTTTGCCCTGGACACCTGGGAGCGGATCGAGCCTCGGCTCGATGCCTATGCGGACGCCTGGATCGACACCCACACCGAGATCTGCAAGGCCACCAGCGTGCGCGGCGAGCAGTCCGACAGTGCCATGGATCTGCGCATGCGCTGCCTCGAACAGCGCCGCACCGCGCTACGAGCCACGATCGACGTGCTCGCCGACACGAATGCCCAGATGGTGACCAACACCGTCGCGCTCGTCATCGACCTGCCCATGCTCAGCCGCTGCGACGATCTACAGTGGCTCGAGCAGCAGAACCGGCGCGTTCCTCCGCCCGAGGACCCGGACCTGGCGGACAAGGTCGAGGCCCAGCGCGTGCGCTTGTCCGAAGTCTGGGCGATGGCCATCGCCGGCCGGTACGCCGAGGCCCTCGACAAGAGCGAATCGGTGAGCGAGCAGGCCGAGGCGCTGGGCTACCTGCCGCTTCGAGCCGAGGCCCAATACTGGCGCGGGGACCTACGAGAAAAGAACGGTCAGTACGCCGAAGCAGAACAAGACCTGCGCCAGGCATATGCGCTGGCGGTCCAGCTCCACCACGACAAGCTCGCCCTCGATACGGCCCAGGCCTTGACCCTCTTGGTCGGCGTTCGGCTCTCCAGGCACGACGCGGGCCAACAGTGGGGCGAGATGGACGCCCTGCCGCTGGCCCAGCGCAGCGGCGATCTCGTCGAAGTGGCCCAGAGCCTCAGTCGCCTGGGCACGGTATTCCACGTCCAAGGCGAACTACAAAACGCCAAGCGCCACTATCAACGAGCCCTGGCGCTCTTCGAGAAGGTGTTGGGCCGCGATCATCTCCTGGTGGCCGCGGTCCTGAACAACCTGGGCATGATCTCGGCCAGCCAAGAAGACTTCGAGGACGCCAGGCGTGCTCACCAACGAGCCCTTACGATCTTCGCGAACACGCTAGGTCCCGACCACCCCGATGTGGCCGCGACCTTGAACAGCATGGGCATCATGTTCGCGAGTCAAGGAGATCACGACAGCGCCAGGTTTCACTTTCAACAAGCGCTGGTGCTCAAGGAAAAAGCGCTGGGCCCCGACCACCTC